>NZ_CP063398.1:353750-707500 GCF_021729845.1 Rhizobium sp. SL42 | reverse complement strand
AGAAAATAAAGTTTGCATCACTTCGATGAAGTGCTGCCTGTTCTGCAAAATTGTGAAGAGAAGATTGATCTGGAGGCTTCCAGGTGTTTTGAGCGCAAGTTCAAGACGTCCGAAGCCGGTTCCAATGACGTCGTGGATGGTCTAGCCGACTGGAAACGAACGAGGAGCCGGACGTAGGAAGGAAGCTTGTCACTCTGGATCGTTTGTTGTTGGTGACTTCGTGTCATCTCTGATGAACGATCGGATTACCGTTGCCTGACCGCGCGGTACCGGATTTGATCTCGAGAAGCTGGTCTTAAGACAGACTGCAAGTGAGCTGCTCGGCGTAGCTCCAGTAAAGCAGATCTGTCGAACACGTTGATGGCATTGTTGAGTAGGTTGGGTTGTAAAAGGTAACCCGGCCCGTCGATCGTTTCTGATGAAACGACGACTAGATGATGAGCATTGGCAATGAGAACGATTAAGTAGAATAAGGGCAATTGGTGGATGCCTTGGCATGCACAGGCGATGAAGGACGTGATACGCTGCGAAAAGCCGTGGGGAGCTGCGAATAAGCTTTGATCCATGGATATCCGAATGGGGAAACCCACCTTAAATGCTTGGAGAATCCAAGCTGTCAGCGATGACGGCTTGGGTTTCCAAGCATTGTGATAAGGTATCAACCCTTGAATAAAATAGGGGGTTTGAAGCGAACTCGGGGAACTGAAACATCTAAGTACCCGAAGGAAAGGACATCAACCGAGACTCCGTAAGTAGTGGCGAGCGAACGCGGACCAGGCCAGTGGCAATGTGGAATAAAGTGGAACGCTCTGGAAAGTGCGACCGTAGTGGGTGACAGTCCCGTACGCGTAGAACACACATTGTCCTTGAGTAAGGCGGGACACGTGAAATCCTGTCTGAACATGGGGAGACCACTCTCCAAGCCTAAGTACTCGTGCATGACCGATAGCGAACAAGTACCGTGAGGGAAAGGTGAAAAGCACCCCGACAAGGGGAGTGAAATAGAACCTGAAACCGGTTGCCTACAAACAGTTGGAGGGCGCAAGCCTGACAGCGTACCTTTTGTATAATGGGTCAACGACTTAGTGTAACTAGCAAGCTTAAGCCGGTAGGTGTAGGCGCAGCGAAAGCGAGTCTGAATAGGGCGTTTAGTTAGTTGCATTAGACCCGAAACCGAGTGATCTAGCCATGAGCAGGTTGAAGGTTGGGTAACACCAACTGGAGGACCGAACCCGCATCTGTTGCAATAGATTGGGATGACTTGTGGCTAGGGGTGAAAGGCCAATCAAACTCGGAAATAGCTGGTTCTCCGCGAAAACTATTTAGGTAGTGCGTCGACCGAATACCCTCGGGGGTAGAGCACTGGATGGGCTATGGGGACTCACCGTCTTACTGATCCTAACCAAACTCCGAATACCGAGGAGTACTAGTCGGCAGACACACGGCGGGTGCTAACGTCCGTCGTGAAGAGGGCAACAACCCTGACCTCCAGCTAAGGTCCCCAAGTCATGGCTAAGTGGGAAAGGATGTGAGGATCCCAAAACAACCAGGATGTTGGCTTAGAAGCAGCCATCATTTAAAGAAAGCGTAACAGCTCACTGGTCTAAATAAGGGTCTTTGCGCCGAAAATGTAACGGGGCTAAAGCCATGCACCGAAGCTGAGGATACGTCGCAAGACGTGTGGTAGCGGAGCGTTCCGTAAGCCTGTGAAGGGGTACCCGTGAGGGGCCCTGGAGGTATCGGAAGTGCGAATGTTGACATGAGTAACGATAAAGGGGGTGAGAGACCCCCTCGCCGAAAGACCAAGGGTTCCTGCTTAAAGTTAATCTGAGCAGGGTTAGCCGGCCCCTAAGGCGAGGCAGAAATGCGTAGTCGATGGGAACCACGTTAATATTCGTGGGCCTGGTGGTAGTGACGGATCGCACAAATCGTACATTCTTATTGGATTGAATGTGCGGTGGAGCGGTTCCAGGAAATAGCTCCACCCTATAGACCGTACCCGAAACCGACACAGGTGGTCAGGTAGAGTATACCAAGGCGCTTGAGAGAACTATGCTGAAGGAACTCGGCAAATTGCACGCGTAACTTCGGAAGAAGCGTGACCCCATTTTACGCAAGTGAGATGGGGTGGCACAGACCAGGGGGTAGCGACTGTTTATCAAAAACACAGGGCTCTGCGAAGTCGCAAGACGACGTATAGGGTCTGACGCCTGCCCGGTGCTGGAAGGTTAAAGGGAGAGGTGCAAGCTTTGAACTGAAGCCCCAGTAAACGGCGGCCGTAACTATAACGGTCCTAAGGTAGCGAAATTCCTTGTCGGGTAAGTTCCGACCTGCACGAATGGCGTAACGACTTCCCCGCTGTCTCCAGCATAGACTCAGTGAAATTGAATTCCCCGTGAAGATGCGGGGTTCCTGCGGTCAGACGGAAAGACCCCGTGCACCTTTACTATAGCTTTACACTGGCATTCGTGTCGGCATGTGTAGGATAGGTGGTAGGCTTTGAAGCTTGGACGCCAGTTTGAGTGGAGCCATCCTTGAAATACCACCCTTATCGTCATGGATGTCTAACCGCGGTCCGTTATCCGGATCCGGGACAGTGTATGGTGGGTAGTTTGACTGGGGCGGTCGCCTCCGAAAGAGTAACGGAGGCGCGCGATGGTGGGCTCAGACCGGTCGGAAATCGGTCGTCGAGTGCAATGGCATAAGCCCGCCTGACTGCGAGACTGACAAGTCGAGCAGAGACGAAAGTCGGTCATAGTGATCCGGTGGTCCCGCGTGGAAGGGCCATCGCTCAACGGATAAAAGGTACGCCGGGGATAACAGGCTGATGACCCCCAAGAGTCCATATCGACGGGGTTGTTTGGCACCTCGATGTCGGCTCATCGCATCCTGGGGCTGGAGCAGGTCCCAAGGGTTTGGCTGTTCGCCAATTAAAGCGGTACGTGAGCTGGGTTCAGAACGTCGTGAGACAGTTCGGTCCCTATCTGCCGTGGGTGTAGGAATATTGACAGGATCTGTCCCTAGTACGAGAGGACCGGGATGGACATATCTCTGGTGGACCTGTTGTCGTGCCAACGGCATAGCAGGGTAGCTATATATGGAATGGATAACCGCTGAAGGCATCTAAGCGGGAAACCAACCTGAAAACGAGTATTCCCTATCAGAGCCGTGGAAGACTACCACGTTGATAGGCCGGGTGTGGAAGTGCAGCAATGCATGAAGCTTACCGGTACTAATAGCTCGATTGGCTTGATCGTTCTCATTGACCATGCTCATCGGCCGCCTCAGCGGCGGCGATGAAGCCAAAAACGTGTTCATATCTCAAAACGAAGTCGAAACGACTTCTACCAGCTTCTCTTTTATTGCCCTTAGCTGACCTGGTGGTTATTGCGGGGTGGCTGCACCCGTTCCCATTCCGAACACGGCCGTGAAACGCCCCTGCGCCAATGGTACTCCGTCTCAAGACGCGGGAGAGTAGGTCGCTGCCAGGTCTGCTAAAGGCAAACATAAATCTTCTCTAAACATTCTACGGCCCTTGAGCCGATCAGGGGTCGCCAAAAGCGACCCTTATTCGTTTGTAGAATACGCAAAACACAGGGTTGGATCAGAGGCTTCGGCTTCGTGCCAACCTTACAGGAGACAAAACCTTCGGTTTTGCTCCGGCACAGTCCGTCATCGCATAGCGATGACGTAATCGCGACATTCGGCAAAGCCGAATGCGCTTGGCGCGGGGTGGAGCAGCCCGGTAGCTCGTCAGGCTCATAACCTGAAGGCCGCAGGTTCAAATCCTGCCCCCGCAACCAAACGAAACGTGTAACCAGCGCCATGAAGCTTCCTCCTCAGCGAGGAAAGCACGAAACCGGTCAACATACGCCAGCTGCTCAGCTCTATCCCTAAACTCACCCGCTATAACCCGGCGGGCGAACTCGTTTGCGTGCTGTTGAAGAATGCCGGTGCTGTGTAGTGTAAGCAGACGGCGTGCTGGTCAAGGCCACGCAAGCATCTGTGTCGCAGCGTCAGCTTTTTTCGTTGGGCTTGGTCGAACAGTGGGTCCGGCGCATCAATCCGTGTGCATCAGAGTTCAAGCTGAAGCCGGTTTTCTTGACTGTTGTCCTGTTCGGCCGGAACCGCGCAGCACAACAGGACTTCGCCTTCAGCGATCGCGGCCGTTGGTTCCTTCATGTAGGTCACGGCACCCTCGGTGAGCTTGGTGCGGCAAGTGCCGCAGGTGCCCTCTCGGCAGCTGAACTCCGGTTGCAGGCCGCGGGCTTCCGCCAAATCCAGCAGTGTGCCAGCTCCAGGCGTCCATCGCGCCTCCTTCAGAGACATCAGAAAGGCAACCGGCACGGGCTTTGTCGATGCGGGTGGGCGCACTGGTTCGGTCCTGCCGGCGTCAAGTGTTCGCGTCAGGGACGACGGACCGAAGGCCTCGGCGTGGATGCGGTCGTCCGCGATCCCAGAACCCCGCAAGCCATCATACAGGGCCTGGGTGAACTGTGGCGGCCCGCAGAGGTAGAAATCATAATCGCCGAACGGCAGGTGACGGGAGAGTAGCCCCATGTCGATCCGGCCTATCGCATCATAGTCAATGCCTTCCCTGGCCGCGTCAGTATCGCTGAGGACCCTAATCAGCCTGATGGCACCCTTGCCTGAATTGACCAATTCGGCGATTTCCCGATCAAACGGCCGCTCTTTTCTCGATCGGGCTGCATATAAGAGGATGATTGGGCGGATCTGTTGCCTCCGGCGGCCTTCGTAGATGACATGGCGCAGCATGGCGAGTAGCGGCGTGATCCCTACGCCCCCGGCAAGCAATACCGCCGGGCGGGTGGCGCGTGCATCGATGGTGAAGTCGCCGGCTGGCGCGCGCGCCTCGATCGTGTCGCCGACACGGATATGATCGTGTAGATATTGCGACACGGCGCCGTCGCGCTTGACGCTGATGCGGTATACCCCGTCGGAGGGAGCTGTCGACAGCGTGTAGGTCCGGATCAACGGCCTGTCTGTACTTGGTATCGTCACCCGGATCGGCAGATGCTGGCCGGCACGATGAGGCAGCAAGCCTGCGCCATCGACCGGCTCCAGATATATCGAACGGATGGAGGCACTCTCCTCGACGATCTTTGTCACAGAAAGCGCGCGCCATCGGGTGGCCAATGATGCTGCATGCAGCCGGTCGGCTGCCTGCGCCCAATCGCCGGTCATCAAGGAGCTCTCCGACCAACCGCCTTCCCGAAAGACCCAGCGCAGCGCCAGGGCATTGCGCCTGCGGACGATCCGGCGGGGCTTGAATGTCCAGAGCCGCTCTGCTCCCTGGAAAGCGGCGATCTCGGCGGAATCGAGAATGACTTGCGCATCGCCGGTCATCTGCAGCATGTCACCATTGGTATAGTCGATAAACAGAAGCCCGGCCTTGCCGTTTAGGACGATATTCCCGAGCGTGTTGAAAAAGAGATTTCCATCGAAGTCCGGTATGGTCAACGTGTCGTCTTCGCCGATGCGGACAAACCCCGCTTTGCCACCACGATGCGATACATCGACTTGGCGTCGGTCCTTTCGGTCGGCATAGGATGCAACGAAGAAGGCATCGGCTGTGGCGATCATCGATCGTGCAGCCTCGTCGAGCGTAGAGAGGTTTTCGACGGTGCCTGAATGGGGCTGGCGAGGTTCGCGAACGAACTCGAAATCGCGCAATTGGATGTAACGTGGGCAATTTCCGAAACTCTGGTCGACATCGACGCGTAGACCTTCCGGAGTGTAGGAGACGAACCCGTTCATGCGATTGCGGCGCCGCGTGTGCATCTCGATTCCGAGAAGTCCGATGGGCTGACCATCGGTCAACCCCTCTCCTGCGGGATCGCTCACATCCGCTTTTGCCTTGATTTCGAGGACTGTGGGCAATGGAGAAAACATGAAACCGGAGCGCCCTTCGAGAAGGGTCGCCCAGGCGTCACCTTGGTTGTCTACACCGCCAACGACGATGCAGGGCAATTGAGCATAGAAATCGCGGTGTTGGTCGGGCATGAAGTCACGAATGAAGCGCTGGCCGACAAATGCCATACGTTCAACAGCGCCAACCTTCTCTTGAAGGTAGATTTCCCCTTCGTGCCAAGCCGGCAGGCCATTTGGCGTCTCATTCATGTCTGATCTCCCGCAAGTAGACCGGGCGCACGAAGCTGTACGCCCGCATCAGGGCCTCAGGCGGCAAGGCCGACCGATGTTTGAACGAAGGGCACGAAGCCTGGCAGAGCTTCAATGCGACGGAGATATGTGTCGATCGAAGGATAGGTGGACAGATCGACATTGCCCTCCGGTGCCCGGGCGACATAGCTGTAGATGGCCACGTCGGCGATGGTTGGCCCGTTGCCGACAAGCCAATTGCGATTGGCAAGGTGGCTTTCCAGACGTCCCAGCAATGTGTGGGCACGGCCGATGACTTCTTCAGGATTGAACTTTGCGCCGAACACAGTGATCAGACGAGCGGCGGCCGGACCATAGGCAACTTCGCCGGCGGCCACCGAAAGCCAGCGCTGGATGGCGGCAGCGCCTGCGGCGTCTTCAGGAAGCCAATCGGGGCGGGCCGCCTTCTTCGCAAGGTAGACGAGAATGGCGTTGCTGTCGGCGACAACGACGCCGTCGTCTTCCAGAACCGGCACCTGACCGAACGGGTTCAATTTCAGGAAGTTCGGCTGTTTGTGCGCGCCGGATTTGAGATCGACCTCAACCAGTTCATGCGGCAAGCCAAGCAGCGATGCCATCAGGCATGCTCGATGCGAGTGACCTGAAAGCGGGTGATGATAGAGTTTCATTGATGGTTCCTTTTCGATTGATGGGTACATTTCCAACAGCAACCCGCGTGTGTTCGGCCCGGTTGTCAGTCAGGATGGCTGAGTTCGGCAGTTCGTAGCTCGGTTGACGCGACAGGCGTGTGAGTGGGCATGGGATCCTGGTTCGTCATATCTCCGTCACACCGCCCAGCAGGAGCAGCCGAGCGCGCCGAAGAAGCCCTTGAGGTCGGCAATCGGAAGTTTGGATGTCCAAGCTCCGGCATGGTCGTGGCCGTGGACGCCGCAGTCGCTGGCGCAGCCGCAGGTCGAGATTGCCGTACGGCGCAATGACCGGGCACCGGCACCTTCCGGCTCACCCCAGGCGGCATAACCGCCAAACTTGCGGACAGGCGACCAGTCCGGCATCGCGGGAGGAATGTCGTTTTCGTCGAGCGCGTTGAAGTCACCTGCGCCATAGACGATCTTGCCGCCCACCATGGTCAGCTCCGAGACGAGGAAGGAGATCTCCTCCTCGGCACAGGAGAGGAAGTCCTTGTCCGGCACGATCAGATCGGCGAACTGGCCCTTTTCGATCCGGCCCTTCTTGCCCTCCTCGTTGGAGAACCAGGTCACTTTCTCGGTCCACATGCGAAGCGCCGTCTCGCGGTCGAGGCAATTGGCACGCGGGTAGAGCTGCATGCCGCCAACCGTCTTGCCGGTCACCATCCACGACAGCGACACCCACGGATTGTAGGAGGCGACGCGGGTGGCATCCGTGCCGGCGGAGACGTTGACGCCCTTGTCCAGCATGCGTTTGATCGGCGGGGTGGCTTCCGCCACACCATGGCCGTAACGCTCGACGAAGTACTCGCCCTGATAGGCCATGCGATGCTGGGTGGCGATACCACCACCGAGTGCCGCAATGCGATCGATCGAACGCTCGGAGATCGTTTCCGCGTGGTCGAAGAACCAGTTCAGGCCTTCGAGCGGAACATCCTTGTTGACCTTCTCGAACACATCCAGCGCGCGGGAGATCGTCTCGTCATAGGTGGCGTGCATGCGCCAGGGCCAGCGGTTTTCGGCAAGAACCCGCACGACTTCTTCCAGCTCGCCTTCCATCTCCGGCGCCATTTCCGGGCGCGGCTGACGGAAATCCTCGAAGTCGGCGGCGGAGAAGACGAGCATTTCGCCAGCGCCGTTATGGCGGAAGTAGTCATTGCCCTGCTTGTATTTGACCGATTGCGTCCAGTTGAGGAAATCCTGCTTCTCTTCCTTGGGCTTTTGCGTGAAGAGGTTGTAGGCAAGCCGGACCGTCATCTGGTTTTCGTCGGAGAGCTTCTGGATCACTTCGTAGTCGTCCGGATAATTCTGGAAGCCGCCGCCCGCGTCGATCACGCCGGTGACCCCCAGGCGATTGAGCTCGCGCATGAAGTGACGGGTCGAGTTGACCTGATAGTCGAGCGGCAGCTTCGGCCCCTTGGCAAGCGTCGAATAGAGGATGCCGGCATTCGGCTTGGCGAGCAGCATGCCGGTGGGATTGCCGTTGGCATCGCGGGTGATCTCGCCACCTGGCGGGTTCGGCGTATCCCGGGTGTAGCCGACGGCACGGAGTGCTGCGCCGTTCAGCAGCGCCCGATCATAGAGATGGAGGAGAAACACGGGTGTGTCCGGGGCGATCGCGTTGATCTCCTCGATCGTCGGTAAACGCTTTTCGGCGAACTGGTGCTCGGTAAAGCCACCGACGACGCGCACCCATTGCGGCGCCGGCGTGATCGCGACCTGCCGTTTCAGCATGTCCATCGCATCGGCCAGCGAACGAATACCGTCCCAGCGGAGTTCCATGTTGTAGTTCAAACCACCGCGCACGACATGGGTGTGATTGTCGATCAGACCCGGCAGGACACGCTTGCCCTTGAGATCGATGATCTTCGTGTCGGGCCCGGCCAGCGCCATGATCTCGGCATCCGTGCCGACCTCCTGAAAGAGGCCGTCCTGGATGGCGACTGCGGTCGCGTTGGGTCTTGTCCGGTCAAGTGTCGTGATCAGGCCGCGATAAAGGATGAGGTCAGGATGCATGGATTGGCCTCCTGTCTTGCCGGGATAGGCGGCATTGGCAGGCGAGAACAGATTGGCCATGGCAAGGCCGGAGGCACCGCCGAGAAAGGCGCGTCGCGTGGTCATCAGCCATTCCTCGCATCGTTTGCCTCCGCGCCGCGCGGTCTTGCCGTCGGGAGTTCACCGAGAATGTGCGGGGCACAATGTGTGCGGAACCATGAGATGTTCATGGGCTCGCGCGAGAGGATTCGCCTGGCTACAGGCACCACCTGCTCGCCAGCGAGGATGCCGAACAGGCCAATGAGCGCGATGACGGGCGGTGCCGGTGAGCGGACATTAAGCAGGCTGTAGACCACACCGACCAACAGGCCGGCTGCCAGCGAGAACATATAGATCTTCATCGTTTCTTGTCCTTTGAACCGAACCGAGGGCAGGGGGAGTTAATCGCGGTTGATTGATCTCACCCAAGGCTAGGCACATCAGACTGGCTGCGCGCGTGAAGTGTTGGGAAATGCGGTGAAGCCCACAAGGCGAACCCGCGAGCATCGCTGATGCGTCCGAATTCTCACCGATTTTCGTCCTTTAACTCGTCTCCCACAACCGTCTCCGGCACCCTGTGTCCTGCATTCGACCTCGATCACCTTCAAAGGCAGGCTGGAATGACCACCAACGCCAAGACACCTCTGCTGACGGCAAATCGGCGCGAACTGTTGCTTGCTGGAGTGGCGAGCATGGCCGCCTCACTCCTTCCCACAATCGCGCTCGCCGCCGAACCGCGCAGCGAGAACAGCATGGAGATTCCCGATATGTCCTTCATCAAGACCATCGACGGCACGCAGATCTACTACAAGGACTGGGGACCACGCGACGGCAAGCCGTTGGTCTTTCACCATGGGTGGCCGCTTAGCGCTGACGATTGGGACGCGCAGATGCTGTTCTTCGTCTCCAAGGGGTATCGGGTGATCGCCCATGATCGTCGTGGCCATGGGCGATCGACCCAGACCGCCACAGGAAATAACATGGACACCTATGCGGCCGATATGGCCGAGTTGGTGAGCCATCTCGACCTGCGCGATGCGATCCATATCGGTCATTCAACCGGTGGCGGCGAGGTCGCCCGCTATGTCGCACGCGCCGACAAGGGCCGCGTGTCGAAGGCGGTGCTGATTGCCGCGATCACCCCGCTGATCTTGAAGACATCGGGCAATCCTGGGGGCATTCCTATCGAGGCCTTCAACGGCTTTCGGCAAGCGATTTCGGTCAATCGCGCCCAGTTCTTCCTCGAGATTCCGTCCGGTCCGTTTTTTGGATACAACATGACGGGTGCTACCCCGGTCGAGGGTGTCATTCGAAACTGGTGGCGACAGGCGATGATGGGAGGCGTCAAGGCGCAACATGATTGCGTCAGGGCTCTTTCGGAGACTGACTTCACCGCAGATCTCAAGGCGATCGATCAACCGGTTCTCGTGATGCACGGCGAGGCCGACCAGATCGTGCCTTTCCCATTGGCGGCCGCGACCACTGTCGATCTCCTTCGAAACGGTACGCTCAAAGCTTATCCGGGTCTCAGCCACGGCATGTGCACGACGCATCCAGACGTTATCAACGAAGATCTGTTGGTCTTTTTCCAGAGCTAGTCCAGCGCGAGTCAACCGGAGGCGGCTTTTCGGTCGCCAGTTTCATGCTGCCGCGAGGATCGCGGCGGCCTCGGAAACATCACGGGTCTGGTACCCTTCCGTGAAGGTTTCGTAGATCGGGTTCAACACTTGCCTGGCAGCTTCTCTCTGCGACCGGGAAATCAAGAGCCGGGCAAGATCATTGGATGTACGAAGCTGCCAAGAGCGGGCATTGATCTCGGCTGCTGCCGCGAGGGATGCGTGGAGGAAATGTTCTGCCGCGTCCGTTAATCCTTGCCGATAGACGATGGATGCATTGAAGCGCAGGATCTCGGGAAGGCACCATCGCTCGTTCTGGATGCGTGAACATTCGAGCGCTTCTTTCATGATGAAGGAGGCCATCTCGTGATCTCCGGCCGCAGCTCTGAAATAGGCGTGCACCCCGAGATAGTACGGCATGCGTACAAAATGATTCAGCGATCGCAGTTCCAGGATAGCTTGCTCAATGTCATGGAGACCGCTCTCACTGACTTCGCCGTGACTGCAGGTTATCGCACCATCATAGAAGCGCGCAACCGGTCGCCAGACGGCGATGCCGTGCCGCATGAGATGCTCCCGGAAAATTGCCAGGTGTTCGGCAGCCTTCGTATATTGACCATTCCAGAACAGCACGGGTGTCGCAAAGGCGAGGGCATGCGAATAGGAAATCGCATGCCTGGATTCACGTCCGTATTCGACCGCACGCATTGCGATCTGTTCCGCCGTTTCAGGCGAACCGGTGATCCACTCCACATGGGAAAGGACGTTCATGACGTTGACGTGCTTGCTGTCGAGGAATCTGACGAACTGCGAATCTTCGAAATCCGGCAAATCCAATTTGAGCTCTTGCAGTCGCGCCTTTGCAGTATTCAACTGTCCTACAAAAAGCTCTCCAATCGCCTGATGGGTTGAGCCTTCTATCAATGCCGACACGTCTTCTGACGGGGTTAATTGGGAAAAGGTTGCAAGTGTGCGAATGGCCGAGTCATGTTTACCCGTCCAAAGCTCGAACGCTCCTACAAGTCGTAAGCAGCGCAGCCTGTAGTCGGTGTCTCCAGTCTGCACGGCTACGAACAAGGCGCGGTCGGCAGCTGCGGATGCTTCAGGCGTCAATCCATGTGTCAACATCGTCGCCGCAGCCAACGAGAACTGCAGCCGAACTTCGAGACTTGTGCCCGCCAATCCGGCATTGACCAATTCATCGATCGCACGTCTGACCCTTATGCGGCACTCCTCAACGAGCGAAAAATGGTTCCACAAAAGACATCCGGCGACTGTAAGGCGAACGAGCAGTGCCCGCTCCTCGTCCCGTTGTCCGAGAAAGTCGAGCGCATTGCGCAAGTCGTCTATCAGATTCCCGAATTTTTCTCCCCATTCGCGTGCGGGCATGTTCATCCATTCATTGGCGCCGCGCTCAAGCGTGTCGCAAACATGGGTCGCGTGTCTTAGCTGGGCGATCGCTTCCTCGCGGCCAGCGTGCAGCCGATCTCTGCAATACGCCCGCGTGGTCTCCAGAAATCGGTAGCCTGTTCGCTTGCCAGCCTGATCAGAGACAAGGAGGGATTTGGATGCGAGCTGTGAAAGCATCTTTGCCGTCTCGCTGGGGGGGTGGCTTGAGATTGCAGAGGCTGCCGCGACATCAAAAGAACCGGCAAAGACCGACAAGGCAAGTAGGGTTTCCGCCTCTCGCGCCGATAGCAGCCCATAGCTCCAGTCGAGCGTTGCCCCCAGCGTACGATGACGCTCAAGGCCGCCACGCCGCCCGGCCAGAAGCCGAAACCTGTCGTCGAGCTGCGTCCGCAGCCCGACAACGCCAAACACGTCGATGCGCATAGCAGCGAGCTCTATCGCAAGCGCGATACCATCCAACCCCCGACAGATGTCGGCCACGACAGGTGCTTCCGCATCGTTGAGTGTGAACGCCTCCATCCTGTCTGTCGCACGGTCGACAAAGAGCTGAATTGCGGGAAATCGCATCGCAGTTTCAGCCGTAAGGGGCGAGGAAACGTCAGGCGAGGCCAACTGAGGGAGACAGTAAACGCGCTCACCCGCGGCCCCGAGCGGTTCACGACTTGTCACCAGAACCTTGAGCGCAGGGGCGTCTTTGAGAAGCTGAGTGGCGCACTCTGCCACGGCTTGGGTGAGATGCTCGCAATTGTCTAGGACGAGCAGCATTTCGCGGTCGCTGACAGATTTGCATATCGTCGCCAGAACGTCGGCAGAATGGACTTCAAGTCCGATAGCAACAGCGATCGCATTGGCGACAAGGCCCGGCCCCCTGATCGGTGCAAAATCCACCAGCCAGACACCGTCTTTGACGTTGCCGGCGATTTTCTCCGCGACGGCCAGTGCGACTGTCGTCTTGCCAATTCCACCGCCGCCTACGATCGAGACCAAGCGGTTGAGGGCGAGTTCCCCCGCTATTGTCTCGATCTCTTGGTCTCGACCAAAGATCCGCGTCGAATTGGTCGGCAAATTGCCGGCCTCCAATAGGCGGTGTGCTGCAGCCCTGCTGGCTTGGACCGCCGCAACAAATTGGTAGCCCCGTCCAGGCACTGTTTTGATATACCTGTCTTGCCCAGGTTCTTCACCAAGCGCGCGCCTCAGTGCAGCCATGTTAACCTTGAGATTGCCCTCGTCGACTATCTGGTTCGGCCAGACACGCTGGTTGAGCTCGGTCTTGGTGACCAGATTGCCCGCTTTTTCCACGAGCACCGTCAAAATATCGAGCGCCCTACCGCCCACCCGAATTGCTTCGTCGCCTCTTAACAGGGCTTGGCGTTCGGGAACCAGCGAAAATGGTCCGAAGGCATATGTCCCTGGGCTCTCAGGGTCGAAAACGCTCATTACGCCCTCTCTGAAACGTTCGCTGCGATCCGAGGAACATATCAGGCTTGATCGAGAACTGCGCGCGCGCGGCGCAGGTCTGCGGTCCAGAAACCTTCTTCAAATCGGCCATAGGCTGACAACAGCATCTCCCGCGCTTCCTGACTGCCACCCACTGTGTGCCAAAGGCTTGCAAGCTGTGTCGCCGACCGTAGTTCCCAGGTCAACGAACCATGGCGGCGTGCAAGCTCGATCGATTGCATGTAGCAGTCCGCAGCTTGCTCGAAGGATGACGCTCGGCCACCGGCCCGAATGAAATTGCCTTTCATCATCAGCATTTCCGGTAGCCCCCAGTCCTGGCCGCTTTCGGAATAGAGCGAAATAGCCTCGTTGATGCATGAAAGTGCGCCATCTACGTCGCCGTTGCGCGACAGTAGGTGGCCGTAATTGCCGAGGAAAGGCGGATAGCGCATGCCAAGACCACTGCTGCGCAGCGCGTCTAGGGCGCGGCGATAGGTTTCCAGATCGACCGGCAGGTTTGTGTCGATATTGAGCTTGGCTCGCATGCAGACGGAGATCGCGCCCCAAAGCGCGAGGCTGTGTTCGGCCGCAAACTGGTCGGCGAAGTCCAGCATCTCTTCGACCTCGTCGAAGTTGCCAACATAAATCGCAATGCAGACCGACGTTATCAAAATGGCTGAACAGAGAGGAACCGGATAATGGCGAGCCTCGGCTTCTTCCCGCTGGCGGCGTGCCATGGCTAGTGCCTGATCCGAAAATCCCTGCAGCCAGAGCACCATGGCCAGGGAGCCACGGGCTTCTGATTGTTGGTCGAATTCGAAACGGGATACTTCGGCGCTCGTGGATGGCAGGGTGTTGAGGAAACCTTCCAGCTGTTCGCGCGCTGCCGTCAGGTCGCCGAGATAGTGGAGCGCGCTGCCGGTCTGGCCGTCGACCTTTCGTGCGAGATGTTCCTCACCCATGCCTGCCGCAATATCGCGAACCTGTTCGGCATAAGCCAGAGATGCGCGCGAGTCGCCGGCCCAGAGTTCGTATTGCGACAGACCCCTCAGGCATTCGATCCGCAAATCGACATCGGCAAGCGCCTTGGCTATGTCCAGTGCCTTGGCAAAGGCGCCCTTCACCTCAGGCAGCGGCCCGCGAGTAAAGAGCCGGGTCCATCCTTGGGACAGCAGGAGCAGCAGATTGTCACGTTCGGTCCTGTGGGCCACGTGGTGATCGTCAAGCGCGCGCTCGACGGCAACCCTGCATTCCTCAAGCAGCGACAGTCGTTCCCAGAAGGGAATTGCGGCGACAGTGAGTTTAATACCCAGAGCTTCTTCGCCACGACCGGAGAAGGCGAAGGTCAGGCCATTCCTGATCTCGTCGATTTTCGAACGGTACCGGGCGAGCCATGCGTCAACCGGCAATACCACAAGCTCGGACTTGGCCTCCTCCGCGAGGTCGAGTGCATGATATGTGTGCCGGCGTCGAATCTGTTCGAATTCCGCAGTCGCTGCGAGCTTTTCGAAAGCATATGCGCGGGTAGTCTCCAGCATGCGGTAGCTGACCTCGATGTCGAGGGCATCCGCGGTGAGCAGTGATTTGGCGACCAGCCCGCTGAGATCGTCTACAACCTGTATCTGATCCATGGCATCAACGGCCGCTACCTTGCAGGCAGCGGCGAGATTGAAGGTGCCTGCGAAGACTGAAAGGCGCCGCATGAGCGCTTGCTCGCTGTCGGATAGCAGCTCGTAGCTCCAGTCGATGGTCGCTGCAAGCGTGCGGTGGCGCTCGGGTCCGGCTCGCCGCCCCAGCAAAAGACGGAAGCGGTCGTCAAGGCGGGCTAGCAGTTCTGATGGCCGAAACGCATCTATTCGGGTTGCTGCGAGTTCAATTGCCAGTGCCAGACCGTCGAGCCGCCGGCATATGGCGGCGATGATCGCGGCATCGGCATCGCGCATGGCAAAGGATGCGCTCCTGTCGGTCGCGCGCTCGATAAACAGCTGGACCGCAGAGAAGCCCAGTGCGTCCTGAGCATTGATCTCGGAGGTCGAGGGCGGCAAAGCCAGTCCTGAGAGCCGGCGCACGCGTTCCCCCTTGACAGACAGTGGCTCCCGCGACGTTGTCAGGATTTTCACATGTTTCGCGGTTGTCAGGATTCGCTGGGCGCAGGTTGCCGCCGCATCGATCAGATGCTCGCAGTTGTCGAGCACAAGCAGGGTCTCGCGTTCCTGAAGAGCAGCGCACAGAGCGGCCATAATGTTGGCCGAATGAGCCTTCAGACCAACCGCTGTCGCGATTGCGCTGGGCACGAGCGACGGATCCTTCAGTGCGGCAAGATCCACGAACCAGACACCGTCGGCGAAGCTTTCGATTGCCTTCTCGGCAGCGGCTACTGCCACGGTCGTCTTCCCAACCCCCCCGGTGCCGACGATCGAGACAAGACGCGTGCTCGCCAGCTCGCGGACAATTGAGTTGATCATGTCAGCACGACCGACGATGCGCGTGGTGCCAATAGGCAGGTTATGGCTGTGGGCGGCAGGCCTTTCCTCAATATACGGAGAGGGCGCGGCTCCATTGGACGAGACGGGCGCGACAAACCGGTAACCCCGCCCGACGACGGTTGCAATATATTGCGGCGGACCGGCGAGCTCGCCGAGGGCGCGGCGGATGACGCCCATATTCACCTTGAGGTTTGCCTCGTCGACGGCGATGCCAGGCCAGACGCGAGACAGGAGTTCCCGCTTGCTCACGACTTCGCCGGGACGCTCGACGAGCACCGTCAATACGTCGAGCGCGCGACCGCCTATTCGAACCGGCTTTTCCCCCTCGACGAGCAATTGCCGCTCCGGAATGAGGACAAACGGTCCGAAGGAGTATGAGCGCTGTAGACCCTTTGCCGGAACTCCGGTCAATGCGATTCCCTCAGGTTTTAGAAAGCAAAACAAGGGTCACATGATAGCCGAGGTGGGCTCCAGTAAAAAACGGTAAAGACCGATCCGAATTCTTTTCGTGCACGTTTATGCACGAATTTCGCTGAGAAGAGCACCGATCGGGGGATCGGTGCTCCAGGGCAGTGGCCTGCCGGACAAGGGTTACTCAGCGCATTGCATGGTTGCGATCGAGGAAGTCATGGATAAGGGGTGCCATCACGTCGAGGCGATCTTCGAGCGCGAAATGACCGGAATCAAGAATATGCACTTCGGCCTTGGGTAGGTCGCGGAGATAGGGGTGGGCGCCTTCCTCGGGGAAGATTTTGTCGTTCTTGCCCCAGACGATGAGCGTAGGCGGCTGGTGCTTGCGGAAGAAGGCCTGGAAGTCAGGATAGAGCGGCACGTTGGAGCCGTAGTCTCCCAACATATCCAACTGGACATCCTGGTTGCCCGGACGGTCGAGCAGCGCTTGGTCGTGCACCCAATTGTCGGGGCTGATGCGCTCTACGTCGCCCATGCCGTCAGTGTATTGGAACTTGGTGACAGAAAGCGTCACAAGCCCGCTTAACGCGTCGCGGTTCTTCTGCGAGCGGTCGGCCCAATACACCTTTATCGGATCCCAGAAAGGTGACTGCAAGCCCTCGTCATAGGCGTTGCCGTTCTGAACGATCAGGCCACTGACGCGCTCGGGATGTTTCAGGGCCACGCGATAGCCGATCGGTGCGCCGTAATCCATGACATACATGGTGTACCGGTCGGCGCCGAGTTTCGTCACGAGCTTGTCGACGATGTCGGCCTGGTTGGCGAAAGTGTAGGCGAACTTCGAGTGATCAGGCGCATCGCTTTGACCATAGCCCGGATAATCCGGCGCGATGACCCGATATTTGTCAGCCAAGAGAGGAATAAGGTTGCGGAACATGTGAGACGAGGTGGGGAAGCCGTGCAACAGCAGCACGACCGGACCATCGACGGGGCCCGCCTCACGGTAAGACACCTTGACCCCATCGATAGCGACAGAGCGATAGTGCACGGTTGGAACCACCAGGCTGGCATTGGCTAGCTCGTCTGCATGAGCGGTGAGCGGCGGTGCAACCGTGGACGCGAGAGTTGTGGCGAGCAGCAAAGACATCAGAATTCGACGCATTTTGTATCTCCAGTGCGTTGTGAGGCTGAAGGTGAAGACACCAATTCAGTGCGATCAGCGTCCTGCACGGAGGCGGCAATAGCGAGTTAAAGCTTGAAAATTTGAAGGAAAATCAGAGCGCAGGCGATAGGTCGATTGTGGAAAGGCGAGGTAAAGCCGAACTCTTTACTGGAATTAACGGGTCTCAGGCCCCGCTCTCGACTATCTCTGACATGCCAGCCGCAAAAGAGCGAACGCTTCCTGACACGGCGCCACCATGGGATGTCCTCGAGATGTTTGACAGAACAAGAGACGGCTACTTTGCTTTTGGCCCCTATTATCTCTACCCGACCTGTCGGATCCTGAAACGGGGCGATGATGCCGTCGCCATTGGTAGCCGAGCGTTCGACATGCTCGTGGCGCTGGTTCAGCGACAGGGCGAGGTACTGTCGCGGCGGGAACTCATGTCATTTGCCTGGCCCGGTCTTAATGTTGAGGATTCCAATGTGCGCGTCCAGATGGCGCATCTGCGTCGGGAGATTCACTGCGGTGACAACGGTGAACGCTACGTCGTCAGCATTGCCGGGCGGGGTTATTGCTTTGTCGCCCCGGCGGAATGGAGAGATGCCCCGGAGGGGGCGCCAACTACTTCGGGCCCCATCGATCTTCAGATGGTGTCGGATGAGGTGCGCTTGCCAAACCGGTATTTGCAGCCAGTCGGGCGTGAGGAAAGCTTGGCAGACCTCATCCAGAGCATCTCGGAGAAGCGCCTTGTAACAATTGTCGGAGCGGGAGGGGCTGGCAAGTCGACACTGGCTGTTATGGCCTCACAGGCCACTACGAGCTTCGAGCGAATCCACTTTGTGGATTTAAGCGCGGTCGTTGATGGCGAAACGCTTCTCGCCGCGATTGGCGTTTCGGCCGGCATCGACAGTTGCGACATCATGCTGGATCGTGTTGTCGCCAGTCTGTCGTTGCATCGAACGCTGTTGGTGCTCGACAACTGCGAGCACGTAATCGATGCAGTCGCTGACGTCGTCGACCACATCATGCGACAGACCTCGGTCGTACACATCCTTGCTACTAGCCGCGAAGCATTCCGACTGTCCGGTGAAACGATCCATCTTCTCGGGCCGCTTGCGGTTCCGCTGGCGACGGATAATCTGTCGGCTCAACACGCTCTTGAATGGCCTGCAGTGCAACTGTTCGTCCAGCGCGCCATAGAGAGTGGCCTTGCTGGCCCCATGGATGACGAGCAGGTTGGCGCCGTTGCTGCGATCTGCCGGCGGCTTGACGGCAACCCATTGGCGATCGAGCTGGTCGCGAGCAGAACGGGGGCCTATGGACTTGAGCGTGTTGCGGATCTTCTCGATAACCGTCTCGTCTTGTCTTGGCGCGGAAATCGCTATGCGCCCCAACGACATCGAACAGTTCGCTCCATGCTGGATTTGAGTTATTCTGGTCTCGCGCCAAAAGACCAAAAGGTGCTTCGGGCCTTGTCAATCTTTCAAGGCCCATTCTCTCTCGATGCGGCGTTGACAGTCGTCGGCGGAGACGACCTGGAAGATGCCGATGTCGCTGCGGCCATCGGAAACCTGGTGGACAAGTCTCTCCTGCATTTCCACCCTGGCACCGATGTAGCAAGCCTGAGGCTCTCGGAATTCACCAAGACCTATGCCGCGGCGAAACTTGCCGAAACGATGGAACGCGAACATGTTCAGCGCCGGCACGTCTCTTACATGTCCCAGACGGTCAAGATGCTGACGAATGTCGCGGAAGATGCACGCATTGCGCCGCAGAGGATAGCAGCGCCGGCGGCCTAGGTTTGGCGAAATCACCCCCTTGACAGGATCTTGCACGATGGGCGGCCCGTTGGCTGGCAGGGAAAACTGCCAATCAACCTCGAGCACATACTGCGCATCTGGCCTGGGCTCCGGGACCTTTTTCTGATCAACATATGGAGACTTCATGTCACACCCAGCTATTCGGCGTGAGGAAGCGATTGAGGTACAGGCTTTCATCGATCTCTTTCGATCGGCACTCCGGTCGATGACGGAGGAGGACGAACTCGCTTATGCGTCGATTGCCGAAGGTTGCGCAGTTTCACTGCCTTTCGCGCCCGCCATCGGATTGAACCGGGTGCTCGGCCTCACGGATACCGAAAGCCTGGAAGCTGCTCTTGGATGGTTTGCCGGGCGCGGGGGGACCCGCCATGTGCAGATCGATGCAAGCTCAGCATCTGCGAGTGTCCTTCAATGGATATCAGACCGGGGATTGAAGAGGAATGGTGCAAGCTGGGTCAAGCTTGCTTGTCCTGCACCCGTTTCTCCTGGGTACAGAAACGGTGCAATCGAGGTGCGGCTTGCCAGCGAGGCAGAGGCCGAGCTGTTCGGTGCGCTGATGTGCCGTGGTTTCGGTTTTCCTCCGCGGCTCGCGCCGCTGTGGTCGGGTATCGTCGGCAAACCTAGCTGGAGTTGCCATCTCGCCTATCTGGATGAAACGCCGGTAGGCAGTGCGATCATGTACACGGCTGGCGGCTATGCCTGGCTCGGCGGCGGCACAACGCTTCCGGAATACCGGAACAGAGGCGTGCAGACGGCCTTGATTCACGACCGGATGAGCATCGGCGCCGCGCTGGGCGTGACAGTCTTCGCCTCAGAGACAGCTGAGCCGGAAAGCGGCAAGAGCCGGGTCTCCTATGACAATTTGGTCAAGCTGGGGTTCGAGCCGGTCTACACGCGCCAGAACTATTTGATCGAGGATTAAGCGTCCGCAAACGTTGAAGAAGTCCCGCACCATCTGGAACCTCCCCGTAGCCAATGATGTCGCTGATGGGGATGCCGCGCGCGGGGCTTACCGCCCAGCACAGTATTTGTCGTTAGAGACGGCGGATAGTCCGATGACGCTGCTTCGTGTGCTTCTCAGAGCGATGCGAGTGTCACCTGGCTCCGCTTCTGTCGGTGTCGACTGCGGTCTGCGCGATGCGTCGTCTGCAGGAAAAATGAGCGCGCCGGACCTTGTAGGGCACGGGGCGGGGGCGGATCGGTCGCGGCGCGCTCAGGTTGCCTCCGGTGGGAGCCGGGGCAGGGGAACGGGAACGGATGGTTACACAGTCTTGGGAACAGTGGGCATCTGGTGGCTTCAATGTGCCATTGTCTCCCATGCCTGGCGAATAAATCGTGGTCAAACCATGTGAATTGGCGATCGGCCGCAGCGAAGCGATTGTTCACGCGACTGGAAGAACCCAATCGGCTCGAAACCGTCCTGGTGTCCCTGATCTTTCCCCGAGTGATAAGATGAGGCCGAAAAATGCTTCGATATCTTCTGGTTCTGCTTCGTCCAAGCCTCGGAGAAAATGAAAAACTACGGCTTCACAGCGTTTCCCCGCGTTTGCCCTTGCTTAACTTCTATCGCTGCCGCGTTCCCGCTATCCAAGACCGAGGGCGGATTGCCCCACCGACACAGATCAGGGAGAGTGACAGTGAGCACATCAATACATACAAAATCGAGCGTTTTGGCGTCTGGAGGCGGCATCGCGCTCATCGATCCTGCCGATGCCGTCATCCTGCTACTCGACCACCAGTCAGGGCTTTTCCAAACGGTCAAGGATATTCCCGTGGCCGACCTCAGGCGAAATGTTGCGATGATCGCCCGGCTTGCAACGCTCCTCGATATCCCCGTCATTACAACGGCCTCGGAGCCCAATGGCAGCAATGGGCCCTTGATGCCTGAGATCCACGAGGATGCACCACATGCCGTCTATGTCCCGCGAAAGGGAGAGGTCAACGCCTGGGATAACGATGATTTCGTCGCACAGGTCAAATCAACCGGCCGCAAGACGCTGGTGATGGCTGGTGTCTGGACCAGCGTCTGCGTGATGTTTCCGGCGCTCGATGCCGTCGCCGCCGGATACGGTGTCTATGCCGTCATCGATGCCTCGGGCGATCCCAGCGAAATGGCTTCGCGCGTCAGTGTCGCACGCTTCGTACAGGGGGGCGTCAAACCGACCTCGACTAACGCGCTGCTGTCTGAACTGCACCGCACCTGGGCGCGTCCTGAAGCCGCCGAGCTGGCTAAACTTTACGGGATGGTCGCGCCGAACTACGCCGCCGTCAGCGAGAGCTATCAGCGTGCGCAGCAGGCGGCGAGAAACGCATCGTAGACGCTCCGGGCATGGTGCATTCCGACTGACTTCATGATGCGGAGACGCGCAAACTGTGCGGCTCCTCAGCCTCTCACTCAGCCAAGGAACCAAAAGATGTCCCGTCCGCCGCTACCACCATTCACAGAAGAGACAGCACGTGAAAAAGTCCGCCTCGCCGAGGATGGCTGGAACAGCCGCGATGCGGCCAGAGTGGCTCTCGCCTATACCGAAGACACCGAATGGCGCAATCGCGCGGAGTTCCCGCGTGGACGCGCTGAGGCGAGGGCGTTTCTTGAGCGCAAGTGGGCAAAGGAGCTCGACTACCGGCTGATCAAGGAACTCTGGGCCTTCTCCGGCAATCGCATTGCCGTACGCTACGCCTATGAGTATCACGACGACAGCGGCAACTGGTTCCGCGCCTATGGCAACGAAAACTGGGAATTTGCTCCCGACGGCTTGATGCGGCAACGTTTCGCCAGCATCAACGAGCATCCGATGCGGGAGGACGAACGCAAGTTCCGATGGCCGCTGGGCCGCCGTCCCGACGATCATCTCGGCCTTTCGGATCTCGGTCTCTAAGCTAGCGAATGATGTGCAATCATGGCATGAGGGTGGAGTGCCCTCTGCATGTCTACTTCAACCTGGCGAGGGTCTCGCGGGCGCGTACAATATCCTTGCTCTTGGTGCCGATAATGTCGGTGAAGGCCGGTCGTAGCATCTGCACGGCTTCTTCAGTCCGTGACTGACCTTGCCAAAGCCGCGCCAGATCGTTGCTCGCCCTTAACCGCCAAGTCGAAGCGTCGATCTCATCCGCTGCCGCGATTGCCTCCTTGAGGAGGGCTTCAGCCGTGTCGACCTGCCCCTTGGCCAGCACGATAGACGCATTGATCCTGATGATTTCGGGGAGACACCATCTTTCATTCTGCTCGTAGGCAAGAACGAGGGCCTCTTCGATCCTGGCGGATGCCGCATCGATCCATCCCTGCCGAGCAAGGGCCTCGGCGAGTACGGAGAGAAAATACGGTAACCGGACCAAGTGACCAATGGTTCGAAAATCGGCGATCGCATCCTGCATGCGGTCGATCCCTTCGGCCAGGCTAGCAGGCCGCGTGGCCGCCACCGCCCCGCGGCAGAAGGTTGCAATCGGCCGCCAGATCACGATGCCATGGCGTTCGCAAAGTTCGTCGAGAATGATCGCATGGTGCTCGCAATCGGTCTCGCGACCCGCCCATTGGAAAAGCAGACAGGCCCAGGCGAGCGCAATGCTGTAAGATAGTTCATGTTCTGCCTGTCGGGCATATTCGAGTGATTTCGCAATCATCTGTTCGCCGGCGTCGGGATATCCTGTCAACCATTGCGCATGCGACAGCACGATCATGGCATTGACGCTGTTGCTGTACTGATATTGGGCAAACCGCTGGTTGTTGAAGTCCGGGGGGATCTGTGCATGCAAGCGTTCCATCCGATGCCGGGCGGTGATAAGCCTGCCCCGACAAAGCTCTCCCACGCCAAGATGGGTCTCGCCCTCCGGCAATGCCGAGATGTCGTCAGTCGATGCGATCGGCAGGAAGGTCTCAAGCGTGTGGATTCCAGCATCCAGTTGGCCGGCGAAAAGCTCGTATGTCGCCTTGATCCGTAGGCATTGCAGGCGGGCTGTCGTGTCGCCCAATTGGTCGGCGATCTCAAGCGAGCGGGATAAGGCTGAAAGGACATCCGGCACGTTGCCACGGGTGAACAGCAGTGCGCCGCCCAGCATGATCTGAAGATTCATCTCAACCGCGGTTCCGGCCTGGCCGGCGTTCTCAAGTTCGGCAATCGCTCGCGTCAGGTGTGCCCGTCTCTCGTCCGTGAGGGAGAAGTGGTTCCAAAGTGGGATAGCCGCTACCGTCAATCGTATCAGCAGCGCTGAATGTTGCGGGTCGGAACCTGCCCATCCCAAGGCAGCGCGCAAGTCGTCCAGATGTCGTCCGTGTCGCGCGCCCCACTCACGAGATTGGGAGTGTTTCCATTCGTTTGCAGCCAGTTCGAGAACGCCGCAGATATAGATCGCATGGCGAAGACGGATCGAGTCTTCCTTGCCATTCAGGGCGAGCTTGGACAGGCAGTAGGCGCGTGTCGATTCCAGAAGGCGGTAGACTGCGCGCTCCCCCGTCTCGTCAATCGAAAGCAGCGATTGTGCTACAAGTTCCCGAAGCAATCCGATCGTATCGCTTGGCGTGTGGTCAAACGCTGTTGCCACATCCTCGGCCTGAAATGAACCGGCAAAGATGGACACTGCCATCAACAGCTCGGCTTCCCGGTCAGGCAGCAATCCATAGCTCCAGTCGAGTGTGGCAGCCATGGTGCGATGCCGCTCCATCCCGGCTCGCCGTCCGGCAAGGAGTCGAAAACGGTCCTCCAACTGCCTTTGAAGCTCGGCAATTCCGAAGACGTCCACCCGCATCGCCGCAAGCTCGATCGCCAGTGCAATTCCATCCAGGCTTCGGCATATATCTGCCAGCTTTGGAGCATCGGAATCCGTGAGAACGAAGGTCTCGACGCGGTCGCGGGCCCGATCGACAAAGAGCTGGATAGCCGAATACTGCAGAGCAGTTTCGGCGCTCGGCGTGGTGCCAGGCGGCGGTATCTCGAGGCCGGGGAGCCGATGGATCTGTTCGCCTTCGAGACCCAGCGGCGCCCGGCTGGTGCAGAGTATCCGAATGCCGGGCGCCTCGGCCTGGATCTGCCTGACGCATGCCGCAATCGTTTCGAGCAAATGTTCGCAGTTGTCCAGTACGAGCAACATGTTGCGATTTTGAAGGAATCGGCATAAGGCGGCTAGGGCGTCTGAAGAGTGAACGGTCAATCCGGTGGCATTGGCAATGGAATGGCTGACAAGCACAGGCTCGCGCAGCGGGGCAAAATCTACCAGCCAGACGCCGTCGCCAAAAGTCCCAAGAGCCCTGTCGGCAATCGCGAGCGCAACCGTTGTCTTCCCGATCCCTCCGGCGCCCACGATCGACACCAGTCCACACCGCTTCACCTCGCTCTGAATGAGGTCAATAAAGGCGTCTCGACCAACGACGTTGGTGGTTGCGGCCGGCAAATTGTTGGCTGCTTTGGACCTCATATGTTCAGCCCCCTCTTCCCTAAGACGCGTATCGCGGAAATGCGAGAGAGCAGGAAAAGTGACCCGCGTGAGGTAGCGTCTGATGGATTTCGGTCACCTTGAGGGATTCAGACAAATTGGGCCTCGGGAGTTGGCCATATAGGCTTGAACATGTGCGGATCGCTGCCACACATCGGTACACGGTCCCCCAGCATCCTTTATCGTCTCACTTAACGCCTTCCGATCCCATGGCTCAAGTAAAATGAGGTAAAGTCAAGGACATATGCCTTCGACGAATTGCACGATTTTGATCGGATAGGCAGGCCCGCGTCGCATCACGATGCGAGCCCGCTTGTGTCATTGATAGACGCGGTTCACCGCCGGTACCGTCCCGCAAAGTTCCCGAGAGCAGAGATTAATCCTGCAGGGCCCAATCTGCGATCTGCCAGCGCATTTCTCCACGATCAGCCACGATGCGGCCGAGCCCGGGAAAGGGCATGTGCGTGGCGGCGATGAGCGCGCCTTCGGAAGCGGCGCGAGGAAAGAACTTATCGCGCATCGCTTTCGCAGCAGCAGGATCCTGTTCGAAGAGGAAGAAGACATCGGTCGCTCCTGGATGGACGACAGGAAAGATCATGTCCGAAACCATGATCAGGCTTTTCCCGCCATCCTCGACACGCACACCGATCTGGCCGGGCGTATGGCCGGTCAGGTCGACGATCGAAATTCCAGGCACGATCTCTCGCTCTCCGTCGATCGCCTGCAGCCTTGGATAGAGACGAACCACTTCCTCCGCCATGGCAAAGCTGGTCTGCAGAAAGTCAGGTGCACCATTGCGCTTGGCCGGATCGGTCCAATGCTTGACGTCACGGCGATCGATATAGAGTTCCGCTTGCGGGTAGTTGTTCTTCCCGCCCAGGATGAGACCACCCATGTGGTCCTGATGCATATGTGTCACAATCACCGCATCGATCTGGTCTGGTGTAATGCCGAGCATGGCGAGGGCTTGGGGAAGCTGTCCCGTCTGCCCGATCGAGCCCGCAGCTCCGGCATCGATCAGGATCCGCCGTTGCCCATCGTCGATGAGATACTGGTTGAAGAGGAAACGAACACCGCTTGTCCGGGCGGAAAACTGGGCGGTTGCCGACTTCTCCACCTCGGCGGGACTGCGCCCCGGAAAATAGTCGTAGGGCATATCGGCATATCCATCCGTCAATGCCGTGACTGTGAAACGACCGATGCGGATCTGAGCAAGTGGGGTGACGCTTGCCGGTGCTCTGGCGGCTTCCTGGGCCGCAGCCGGAGCAGCCGCACGTCCGATGATGGCAGCGCTGAAAAGGCTCCCTCCGAGGAGGCCGACAGGTAGGGCGCCGGCAAAGGCACGACGTGAAAGTTGGGGCATGATAATCTCCTTCGGATGAGTGTCAGGTCAATGGGGCTGAACGAGTGGCATGGACATCAACCCGACGACGCCGTGCCGCTGGGTGTCTGGCATCGGAAGAGCGCGCCTTACTCCCGGATCTCTTGGGAGGGGCAAGTTCCTTCGGTAAGGCGCGCTCTGGTAGATCCCCTTCAAAAGGAGATCATCGAGCGGGCTGAATGCCGATAGGTCCAATGCGGCGGAAGACCTTCGGCTACGTGGCGGGGAACTGCTTCAACTCAATCGACCAACACAGGATGGCTTGCTGGCGAAAATGCGCGAGTTAATCTCGATCAATTTAGGTGAAACCCGGTGAAACGGACGTTTCCAACTGGTCCTGGGGCGGAGAATAGACGTTTGGACGATGCATGTTCCGGAGATGCATTGGAGACACAAGCAAATGGGAGGCTGGCGGATGTAATCCCGGTTGGATCGCCCTCAATTCATCATCGAGTTCAGATGTCGGTGTCCCGATTCATGTCCGGACAAACAGCAACGTATCCTGCAAGATCACTGTGTAGCCTGCAAAAGCAGATGCGCACGTCGAAGGTCTCCGGTATCGTCGTCTGCTGCGAAACGCGAATAGATGGGCATCAACATCGCGTACGCCTCGTGGCCGCGTGACGCCGTCTGCCAGAATTCGGCGAGATCGTTTGCCGCGCGTAACTGCCACGACAGCATGCCGAGATCGCCCGCAACCGTCATCGACCTGATAAACCGTGATTCCGCTTCTGCCGGACGGGCCTGTGCAAGCAGGACCGAGCCATGTATACGAAGCAGTTCGGGGAGGCACCAGCGTTCATTGTTTTTCCCCGATATGGCCAGTGCAGTCTCGATCGTGGAAATTGCCTCTTCCATATGTCCTGCTTTGGCAAGCGCTTCTGCGAGAACTCCGAGGAAATAGGCACGGCGAAGCTTCTGGCCCTTAGAGTCGAGACCTCTGAGAGAGGTCTTCAACATCTCAAGGCCTTCACTCAATGAAGCTTCTTCACTGCACATCAAAGCGCCGCGATAATGCAGCGCGACCGGACGCCAGACTTCCAGCCCGCTTTCGTCAAGAACGTGATCGAGGATGTCGAGATACCGCCGTGCGTCGTCCCTATTGTTTCGAAGCAGCGCAATCAGGCATCCCGACATCACCAGCGAACTGGCTATTTCCATTTTGTGGCCTGTGCGAAGCGTGTCTTGCACCACTCGTTCTATCGTGCGTGCGGCACGACCAGGCCATCCCTTGTTCCATTGCGTGATCGAGAGGATAACGCCGAATGTGGAATTCGAGACGAATTGGAAGCGGGCCAACCGCGGCTTTTCCAGAGCATTCTCGTTGGGATTAAAATGCGCTTCGACGCGCCGCAGGGCATTGTCGAGGTCGCCAACGTAGAATTCCGCGGTGGCCAGCATCGCCTCACCGCCCGGAACAGCGGTTCTGTCTTTCGCCTCCGCTATCGCAAGGAACGCCTTCATGTGATCGAAGGCCTCGTCATATTTGCCTGCGAAAATCTTGTAGCTTCCCAGCGTCCACAGGCTACGGAGCTGAAACTCGGTGTCATCGAGTGCAGTTGCGATGTCGAGTGCCCGCTCTGCGGCCATCAGCATTTCCGGCCCGGGACCCCGTGTGAAAACGGCTGCTCCGGATAGAAAGGTCTGCAGCCGCATCTCAGTTGCAGTGCCCTCAAGACCGAGATGATTCAGTTGGCCAATGGCGCGAAGGATGGCTTCTCGGCATTCTTCGGTCAATGAAAAGTGATTCCAGAGAATCGTCGCCGCGGTTGTCAGTTCGATCAGCAACTTTTGATCGCGGGCCTCGGCCCATACGAGGGCAATTCGCAAATCTTGCAACACCGAGCGATAACGCTTGCCCCAATCGCCGGCCGGCGTCCGGCGCCATTCTTCGCCCGCTGTCCGAAGGATCGTATGGACGCGTTCTGCATGGCGACGTTGCATCGCATCGAGCCGTCTGGTCGCCCGCAAATGCATGACGCAATAAGACCGGGTGGTTTCTAAAAGCCTGTACCATGTGCGGTCGCCGGCGAAGCTTATGGTTACGAGTGACTTGGCAGCGATCTGCGCCAACCGTTCAACAGCGTCCACCGTCGAAGTTCCTGCGACGGCAGCGGCATCCTCGCCACTGAATGCACCGGCAAACACCGACATCGCGTTGAGCAGTTCGGCCTCGCCTGGGGACAGCAGCTCGAAGCTCCAGTCCAAAGTGGCCACAAGGGACCGGTGCCGTTCCGTAGCCGTTTTCGGTCCCACCAAAGCCCGGAAGCGGTCGTCGAGTTGCTCAAGGATTCCGTCGACGGAAAACGTGTCGACGCGCGTGCCAGCGAGCTCGATCGCCAGGGCAATTCCGTCAAGACGCCTGCAGATTTCAGCGGCAGCCGGTGCGTCTTGATCGCGCAAGGCGAATGTCTCCTTGCGCCGTTTTGCACGCTCGACGAAGAGCTGGATGGCTGGAAACATCAACGCGTCCTGGGCCCTGACGCCAATGGGCTCCGGCGGAAAGCTCAGGCCGCCGAGCGCACGGACACGCTCACCATTTACACCGAGTGGCTCGCGACTGGTGGCGAGGATGCGCACGCCACTTGCTGCGGACAGAATGCGGTAGGCACTTGTCGCAGCCGTCTCCACAACGTGCTCGCAATTGTCCAGTAGCAGCAGCATTTCGCGGTCGCGCAAGCTGGCGCAGACGCTATCCAGAACAGGTGAAGCTCCCGTTTTCAAACCAAGTGCTTCGGCAATCGCGACCGGTACCATCGCCGGGTCCTGCAAGGTTGCAAAGTCGACGAAACAGACCCCGTCCACGAATTGTCCATGTACGGCTTTTGCCACCTCTATGGCGACTGTCGTCTTGCCGACGCCGCCAGGACCGACAATCGAAACCAGCGGAGATGCCATCAAGTCGGCAGCGAAGCTCTCGATCTCGCCTTCTCTGCCGAAGACTTGCGAGTGGAGGGTCGGGAGATTGGGATTCTGTAACAAATCCATGTTTATCAGGAGCTTGTGTTAGACAGATTTTGGGCGACGACGGCGCGGGAGGTCTCAACCGTTTGATTCAGATGGTCCATCTGTGCCCTGAGGTCAAATCATTTTCCAGAAGAAGCCGCACCCGCGCCCGTTCTTCGACGGCCGTGGCGTCAAGCCTGTACGATTGTTACACCGTCTTAATGACCGTTTCAGCTTTCACGGCCGCTTCGGAGCCGCCGTGGGGAATTGCCTCCTACACGTCGGCCAAAACGGCACGCAGTCGGAGTCCGCTGGTTGCAGGCTGCGGCATGTTTGCCGCAGCCTGCTCCTGTTGCGGCAGCTCAGGCTTTGACGAAGGCCAGCAGGTCTTCGTTCAGCACGTCGGCATTGATGGTGAGCATGCCGTGGGAGAAACCGGGATAAGTCTTGAGCGTACCGTTCTTCAACAGCTTCGCCGACTTCAGTGCCGAATCCGCGATCGGGACGATCTGGTCGTCTTCGCCATGCAGGACGAGCGTCGGCACGGTGATCGCCTTCAGGTCTTCCGTCTGGTCGGTTTCAGAGAAGGCCTTGATGCCGTCATAATGGGCCTTGGCGCCGCCCATCATGCCCTGGCGCCACCAATTCTGGATCACGCCTTCATGGACCTTGGCGCCGTCGCGGTTGAAGCCATAGAAGGGGCCGGCCGGGACATCCCGGAAGAACTGGGCGCGATTGGCGGCAAGTGCCGAGCGGAAACCGTCGAAAACCTCGATCGGCAGGCCTTCCGGATTGGAGGCCGTCTTGAGCATCAGCGGCGGAACCGCCGAGACGAGAACGGCCTTGGCGACGCGACCGGCGGGCTGGCCGTGCTTGGCGACATAGCGGGCGACTTCGCCGCCGCCGGTGGAGTGGCCGATATGAACCGCGTTCTTCAGGTCCAGATGCTCTGCGACGGCGAAGGCGTCGGCGGCGTAGTGATCCATATCGTGACCGTCGGCCACCTGGGCGGAGCGGCCATGGCCGCGGCGATCATGGGCGACGACGCGATAGCCCTTCGACAGGAAGAAGAGCATCTGCGCGTCCCAGTCGTCTGACGACAGCGGCCAGCCGTGATGGAAGACGATCGGCTGCGCGTCCTTCGGACCCCAGTCCTTGTAGAAGATGTCAACGCCGTCCTTGGTGGTGACGAAACCGCTGGTCATATCGGTGTCTCCTTGGTTCGTGGAAGCGGTTTGGGTTTGGGCGAATGCGGGGATATTGAGGGCTGCGAGCGAGACGGCTGCGACGCCCGTGATCAGCAAGCCGCGGCGGGTGGCCATCGGGCCTAAGCCTTGTTCAGTCGATGCCATGGTCGTTCCTTTCTCAGGTGGTTCGCGCTCTGTCTTCGTTTCGACATGGACAGATGTAGGCCATCCGTGCTTCATGGAGAGGTGGCGAAAATGACTTTAATGATGCAGAAAGTGACAATATGGCGGAGCAGGTAGACGTCGTGATGGAAATCGGGCTGCTGATCTATCCCGACTGTCAATTGTCGGCGGTTTACGGCCTGACCGATCTATTCCGAATTGCCAGCCAATGGGCGCCGCAGCAGGCTGGACATCCCCGCACGATCCGGATTTCGCACTGGCAGATCGCCGGGGACGACGTGGTTTGCGCGTGGGACAGCCATCCGGGAACGCCGCACCGTCTCGGCTATGTCATCGCGCCGCCGAGCATCATCATGCCGGCGCAGATGCAGCCGATGCCCGTCGCGGCGCGCTGGATGGCAACCAAGCATAAGGAAGGAGCCACAATCGGCTCGATCTGCGCCGGGGCCTTCGTTCTGGCGGAGACGGGGCTGGTCAACGGCCGACGCGTGACGACCCACTGGGCGTTCAGCGAGGAACTCGCAGCACGCTATCCGAAGCTCGAACTGGCAGCCGAACAGATGGTGATCGACGACGGCGACATCATGACGGCCGGCGGGATCCTGGCTTGGACGGATCTGGGACTGACGCTCGTCGAAAAGCTCATGGGCGTCGGGACGATGCTGGCGACGGCCCGGTTTCTTCTCGTGGACCCGCCCCGCCGCGACCAGGATATTTACAAGGCCTTCGTTCCGAAATTCGACCATGGCGACGCCGCCATCCTCAGCGTGCAGCACCATATCCATGGGCAGGCTGGGGAGGCGCATGACATTCCGGAGCTCGCTGGCAGGGCGGGACTTGCGCAGCGAACCTTTCTGCGCCGCTTCGTAAAGGCGACGGGACTTCGTCCGACCGAATATCTTCAGCAGATCCGCATCATGAAAGCGCGCGACGCCCTGGAAACCACCAATCTGCCCGTCGAGCAGATTTCGTGGAATGTCGGTTACTCCGATGTCACGGCCTTCCGGCGTGTGTTCCTGCGCGTGACAAGTCTCACGCCCACCCAATACCGGCAACGCTTCGGCGTTCGGTATGACGCCAAATGATAGGATTGCGTGCGTGAGCGCTCCAGTCGAAAGGTACAACCCCGACGGGTCGCGCGTAGCAGGCCGCGATCACCCAAATTATTGACAGTGCTGATGATTTTCTTGGGGGTTGACGCTTGAGCGCAATGTTTGGGCCGGGCCGCCAGCCTGCGATACCCCATGGCCCGGACTTCACGATTCAACGTCTGCTCGCTCACAGAAGCCCGAAATTCTTCCCAAAGCCATTGCGCCAGATCGCACAGACGCCATCAAACAACCCGGTCAAGATAGGGTGTCGGCCCACGCTCGATTGCTTGCGCCAGGGCCGCACGCTGCTGATCGTTCAACCGCGACTGCGGACCAGGAGCCTTGCCATTGATCAGGCCTTGGGGACCGCGTCCGTTGAACCGCATGACCCAGTCCCGGTCAATCTACAGCGTGAGATTACCGAGGCGTGCGGCATCGGAACGCGAGCCTCCATCGTAGATCGACGCGATTGCTAACAGACGCCGTACCTGGGCTGCGTCCTTCGTCGGCCGCGTCAGCCGCCGAAGACTTTCTCCATCGAAATCGTCACGTAGTGAATTCCCTGATCGCATCGCAGACATCCGGTTTTCATCAGAGATTCAGATTCACCGCGTTTTGGGAAGGCCAAAGAGTCGAGGTCAGCAAGTTGGCGGATAAGGCGTCATGCCGAGTTTTGTAACATCATGATACGATGTGAATTTTAGTGATGATTGATGTTGTCCGGCAAAGACTTGCCTAACGTATTCTTCTTTGTTTGACGAAAGGCAAGATTGAATCGGATAGACCTGAGCGTGCGTCAATCTACCGCGTGTCTGGACAATGCTACAGTCGAGAACTGCACGTCTTATACGCAAATTCCAGATGCGAAGAAGTTGGTGGATTTGGATGGCGGGTCATCGCCTGTGGCACTGTCTCGGCACCCTCTGGTTTTGACCGTCCCTTCTTAGCGCCTTTTTTCAACGACCGGGTCAGCTTCGCCCTGTAGGCAACCTGCCTTCTGTTTTCCGCCTTTGCGATAACATCCTCTTCCCGTCCAACGACACGTGGCGCCGCGACACCGACCACTTCGTGCAGGGGTACCGCGGGCGCAGCCCTGAGCAGATCGACACTCTGCTCGACGCCGCCCATGACGCGATGGTCCAGTCATTCAACGTACCGGAGCGTGACCGCTACCAGGAACTGAACGAGCACGAGCCAAGCCATTTGCGCGCGCTCGATACGGGGCTCGATATTCCACGGACAGAACGCTTCGTGATGCTCGAAGTCGCCTCGCGTCCGAGGCGACCGAGGAGAAGACGTCCTTCTATGAGACCCTCTGTGCAGCCTTGCAGTAACGATGCAGTACCGCTCCAACGGATGTGATGGTGTCGTTCATACAGAACACCGACGAGGACTGGTCCTTTGGTCGGGGCCATGCCCAGTTCCTGACCGGGGAACTCTAGGTCGCGCAGTCTACCGGAATGCATCAGCGGGTCAGCAGAACGAAAGCGAATTCAATGAGCCAGCAATCAATCCTTCCGCGTTCGAATGCACGTTTGGCCGTAAGTCCGCTGTCGTGGGCGAACGACGTCCTCGAGGATCTCGGCGCCGACATTTCCCTCGAGACGTGCCTGCGCGATGCTGCGGCCAACGGTTACGCAGGCGTCGAGTTGGGCAGGAAGTTCCCCCGGCGATCCGGCGGTCCTGAAACCAATGCTCGAAGAGAACGGCCTCGCGCTTGCTTCTGGTTGGCATTCCGGCCAGCTGGCAGAAAAATCGGTGAACGAGGAAATGACTTCAGTTGCGGCGCACGCTGAGCTTCTCAAAGCCATGGGCTGTAGCGTGCTCGTTTATGGCGAGGTCGCTATGATGGCTCCCGGTTCGCCTTTGGACGAGCCGATGTCGCGCCGCCTTCTGATGCCGACAACTGATAGAGCTGGCTACGCCTCTCGACTGACAGAGTTCGGCAAGCGCCTCTTCGACAAATACGGCCTCAAACTGGCATACCACCATCACCTAATGATGGTTGCGGAAACCTTCGACGAGATCTCCGACATGATTGGAGCAGCCGGGCCGGAGGCAGGGGTTCTTGTTGACACCGGGCACGCGGCCGCTGCCGGCTTCGACTATGCGAGGCTGATCGAGCGGTTCGGCGACCGTATCGCTCACATCCATCTGAAGGACGTGCGCAAGGTGGTCCGTGCGGAGGTTCAGTCGAAGGACCTGAGCTTCAACGACAGTGTACGGAGCGGAATGTTCACGGTTCCAGGAGATGGGATGATCGACTTCGCTCCGATCGTCCGGTTTGTGAAGGACAGCGGCTATGCCGGGTGGCTCGTCGTCGAGGCGGAACAGGATCCCGCGATCGCTGCGCCGAAGGAATACACGGCGACAGCCTTCGAATTCATCCAGGCAAAGTTCCGAGGCTAGTTCGAAACCCCGGATGCTGGCCACCCGAGACACAAGTGCTTCCTCATGACGAAAAGGGCTTCGAAGCAATGGCATATAGTCGGGACTATTGCCGCTCGCTGCAACAACCGATGACAAGTCGCCTCCGCCCTAAGTTCCCATGCTTGCAACCCGCTCGGCCGATTCCGGGCGGCTGCGTCACTGAGTCTAAAATAGACTATGGGTGCCTTAGCGTCGATCACGGCTTAAGCAGTCCCTTCTTGTGGACATAAACTGTCGTTTTGCCACAATGGCATGTCAAGCAAATCAAGGGCTTGATCTCGTCCACAATCCTTTGTCCCGGCTTTTCGTCATCCAAACATCGAGTTCGGCAGCACAAGGGCAATCTGCGGGAAGATGATGATGAGCAGCAGCGCGACGATCATCGCCAGCAGAAACGGCATGACGCCCTTGAAGATCGTCGCGAGCGGGACATCCCCTGCGACGCCGCGGACGACGAAGACGTTCATCCCGACCGGCGGTGTAATCATGCCCATCTCGATCACGATGACCGCCACCACGCCGAACCAGATCGGGTCAAATCCGAACGACATCATGATCGGGTAGACGATCGGAATGGTGACGACCAGCATGGCGAGGCCGTCCATGAACATGCCCAGGATGATGTAGGCAAAGATGATCACGGCCAGCGAGCCGTAGGCTCCGAGACCCAGACCCTGCAGCCCCTCTCCGAGCACTGCCGGAATGCGGGTGACGGCGAAGAAGGGATTGAGCACATTGGCGCCGATGACGATCGTGTACAGCATGGCTGATGTGCGCAACGTGTCCTGAACCGCTCTCCAGAACCCTGCAAGAGAGATGGAGCGCGTTGCGAAGGCGAGCAGGATCACGAGAGCGGCACCGATGCCCGAGGCTTCGACCGGCGTGAAGACGCCAACATAGATGCCTCCGATCGAGAGGACCATAACGCCAAGCAGTGGAGCGGAGCGCTTCACGGTGCTGAGCTTCTCCCGGATCGTCATCGGTTCGCCCCGAGGTCCAGCCTCCGGATTGAGCGTGGCGACGATCCAGACGACGATGACGAACAGACCGGTCAGCAACAGGCCAGGGACCACGCCCGCCATGAAGAGACGACCGATGGATTGCTCAGTCAGGATTGCGTAGAGAACAAAACCCGTCGATGGCGGGATCAGAAAGCCGAGCGTTCCGCCCGCGGCAATGGCACCCGTCGACAGACCGGGCGCGTAGCCGAGCCGTCGCATTTCAGGAAGTGCGACCTTGCCGAGCGTGACGGCTGTTGCAACCGACGAACCACAGACAGCCGCAAAGGCGGCACAGGCGATGACCGAAGCAGAGGCCAGCCCGCCGCGGAACCGTCCGACCCAGGCATAGGCCGCATCGTAGAGACCGGCGCTGAAGCCTGCTGCCGACGAGACGTTGCCGAGCAGGACGAACATGGGTGCCACAATCAAGGAGTAGGAGGCCACTGCGGAAAAGCTCTCCGTCACGACCACGCCGCCCGCAGATCTCAAACCCTCCAGGGCCCACATCCCAAAAAATCCAACGCACATCATCGCGAAGGCGACGGGCATGCGCAGCAGCATCAGGATGAACAGGCTGGCTATGCCGATCAGGCCGATTGTCATGGGGCTCATTTTTCAGCCTTTCCTGTCACGATAAGCAGGATTTCGACCGCAAAGACGAGGACACACAGGGCAACACCGGCGGCCAGCATGCCGTAGAATGGCCAGAGCGGCATGCCGAGCATGTTGGTGGTGTCTTCGAACTCACGCGCATCCAGGAGCTTGTCCCAGGCGCGGGACACCAGGATCAGCAGAACAAATCCTGACAGCAGGCGAGACAGCACGTCGCCCAGATTGCGCCCGGCGCGTCCCAGCCATTCGTCGAAGATGTCGACACGCACATGCGCGTCGCTCAGCGTGGCATAGGGCAAGGCAAGCATGACGAGGCCGACGCCCGTCATCTGGACGATCTCATCGATACCCGTGATCGGCATGTTCAGGAGATACCGGGTCATCACGCCGAAGGTGATGACCGCCATCATGAACAGGAGGCTGATCCCGGCAAGCACTGAAAGTGCGCGGGTGGCGCGGTCCATGAACCGCGCCAGGGGTGATTGTTCAACCGCAACCATGGTTCGTCACTTCGCCGCAAGCGCGTCGACAAGCGCCTTGGCCTCGTCACCGGCTTCCGCAACGATTTTCGCGGTTACCTCGGCAGCGATGGCGTCGAAGGGCGCCGCCTGCTCGGGGGTAAGCCGGATCACTTCCTTGCCCGGCATGGCAGCGATTGCCTCGATGCCCGATGCCGCCACCTTGAGCTGGCTTTGCTGCCCATTCAGCGATGCTTGCTTGCCGGCTGCTTCAACAGCAGCCTTCTGCTCATCGCTGAGACCCTGCCAGGAGTCGCGGTTCATGACGATGAAGAAGGGTGAATTGGTCGTCTTCATACCGAGCGTCACGTAGCTGGCCACCTCGCCTAGCTTGAAGGCCTTGGTCGCCGTGCCATCGATCATGGCCGCGTCGATGACGCCGGTCTGCAGCGCGTTGTAGACCTCGCTCACCGGCATCGACACGGGCGTTCCGCCCCAGGCCTCGACAAGAAGACCGGAGTTGCGCGAGGGAACGCGGATCTTCATGCCCTTGACGTCGTCGATCGTCCGGATCGGCTTCTTGGCGCTGTAGAGAATGTTCTCGGCGCTGGACCACAAGGCAACGAGCGGCGTCCGCTTGTATTCGGATTTCAGCAGATCGAGGTGGTTCCAGAGCGTCTCCGTACCATCCGCTTCTGCCAGTACGCCTGGCAGTTCGGCAACAAGCGTCAACGGGAAGTTGGAAGCGGTGTAACCCGGAAGGCTGATCGAGAGATCCGCAACGCCGTCAACGGCGCGGGCATATTGCTCGGCGGGTCCGGCGCCCAATTCTCCACCATTGTAGAGCTGGACCTTCACTTCGCCCTTGGTGGCCTCTTCCACGGCCTTTGCAAAAGGCTCGAAGGTCGAGGCGACATAAGGATGCGTCGGAGCCATGAAGTTGGCGAACTTGAGGGTTTCGGCCTTCGCTGCCGTCAGTCCGAGCCCGAGGCCCAGAAAAGCCCCCGCTATTGCAGTCATCTTGCGCATGTCTTCCTCCCAAATGAGACAAGATTGATGGTGCCGGCACAACTCTTGCCGCTTCAGGGGCGGGGACACCAATTCAAAGCCGAGGGAGCGCTATAAGGTTTGGCTATGCTGCGTGGTCTGAGCAGACACTTCTGACAGCAGGTCCAACATCAGCTTCTGTGGTTTGGTCGGCGACCATGTCTGCCGGGTGGTGATCCCGATCGGCCGGACGAGATGTTCAGTCGGAAACCGCAGCGGGACCAGCAAGCCATGTTCGGCTTCGCGTTCAGACTGGTGGCGGGAAATGCAGCCCAGATGCTGGCGGTCGGCGAGGAGCTCGCGCATCAGGAGCAGGGAGCCCGACTCGATAATTCGCTCCGGCGGATCTCGACCATTCTCCGTGAAGAGGGATCGGAACTGCTCCCTGGCCGGCGTGCCGCTGCGCGGCACCACCCATGGAAAACTCAAGAGATCATCGAAGCTCGGTGTCTCCATTCCGACCAGCGGATGTCCCGGGCCTGCGATCAGGGCGAGTCGATCGTGAAACAGGGTTTGCTGGACGACGTCGCCGATCGGCAGGGGCTCGCGCAATGCGCCGATCAGAAAATCGATCGCACCCCGGCGAAGGCCACCCAGCAACTCGTCATAAGGACCGTCAAGGATGGAAACCGGATAGGTGGGGCGCGCCTGGCGGAAGCGGCTCAAGGCACGTGGCAGGAGCGTCGAGCGGGCAAGCGGCATGGCGCCGATCACGATCCTGCCGGCCTCTCCCCCATCAAATTCGGCCAGCTCGACATCGGCCTGATCGAGCTCGTACATTGACAGACGGGCGGCCTGAATGGCTGCCTGGCATGCGCGTGAGGGAATGATGCCGAATGACGTGCGCTCGAACAGGCGTCGCCCGGCTTCCAGCTCGACTTGTGTTACCGCACGATGGACGGTCGGTTGCGCCAGTCCGAGCTTGTTGGCGGCCAGCGTGAAGTTTTCACACTCCCCGACCGCAATGAGGGAGAGTAGCTGGGCATAGCTCAGCGTCACTTTCAGTCGAGGAGAGATATCGGCAAGGACTGGGTCGAGAAGCGCGAAGGCCGCTTCGACCCGATGGTGCACGAGAGTACCTCTGTCGGTGAGGAAGAAGCCGTGTGGTGTGCGGGTAAACAGCGGACCGCCAGTCTCACGTTCCAGTTTTCCGATCGCCTGGGTGACCGCCGGCTGGGAGATGTTGAGAGCAAGCGACGTGGCTGTGAGAGACTTCAGATCCGCGACGGCCGCAAACAGCCGCAAGTGTCGGAGATTGCGCGAGATCAGAGGCATTCGAGGATCCTGTCCGCCCGGACCGTCAAGCTGTTCACTCCGGCCTCGAGTTCGAGATCCGCGAGTTTACGCTGCCATTCGATGGTGCTCCGGCTCATCCAGTCGGGAAGCCCCAGGCTAGTCAGCGTCTTGCAGACCTCTTCCATCTCGGCTGCGCGACGTTCGCCGTGTACCAGCATCCGCTCCAGATTGTAGGAGGCCCTGGCCGACCAGTCGATCCCGGGGTCGGATGCCTTCAGGGAGGCCAGCACTGCGTCTTCCACACCAGCGCGGCGCGCGGCGAGGAGGCATTCGCCTGTCAGGGCTTCCAGCCCCTTGATCATCACGGAACGCAGCATCTTGATGGTGGATGCATCGCCGACGCGCGTGCCTACAATCTCGGGCCGCATGCCCAGTTCCAGAAGTAGATTTCGGGCAGGTTCAGCCATCTTGCCGGCGAGCAGGAGCGGTACCTCATGCCGCCGGGGATAGACCGGCGCCATGACCGCCATATCGACATAATACGCTCCCGCCGCCTCTATCAATGATGCTGCCTTGACCTTCGTTTCAGGCGCGCAGGAGTTTCCGTCCAGCCACAGGCTGCCGGGTCCGAGATGGGGTGCGCATGCGATTGCTGCTGCAAGCGCTTCGTCCGCCGTCACCAGCGAAATCACGAGGCCTGCACCCGCGAGAGCCGATTTGGGGTGATCGTTTGGCTCGACCCCGGCTTCTTCGCACCGAACGTGGATGAGGTGACGAGTCTCGGGGTTTTCCAGTCCGCGATCATAGGTGCGCAGGGCGGACCAACCCCTGTGGTGCCAGCTCCCCGCAATGGCATGCGCGGCCTCGCCAAATCCAATCATGGCGATGTCTGGAAATGCCGTCGAGTGCTCCGTCATTTTATCCTCCTGGCTGGCAGTGCAACTTCGCAAATCCCGCGGCCGAATTCCATCCGTTATAGCCCTAGCTTATGGATTGGTGCTGCCTTTCGATTTGATCTCGACGGGCCTGAGCGCGCATCCCTGTGACCGGGAAAAATCTGGAGTCTGCAACATGTCCAAGGAGAGTAACGTGGCCAAGACTGCACTGGTGATCAGCGCGCATGCGGCGGATTTCGTGTGGCGATGCGGCGGTGCGATCGCGCTCCATGCGGCCATGGGTTACCAGGTGACGGTCGTTTGCCTGTCGTTCGGCGAGAGGGGCGAGTCGGCGAAGCTGTGGAAGCAACCGGGCATGACACTCGACAAGGTCAAGGCGACGCGCCGGGCAGAGTCCGAAAAGGCGGCCAAAGCGCTTGGTGTTCATGATCTCATCAGCTTCGACCTCGGAGATTATCCGCTCAGGTTGACCGACGAAGACAAGTATCGTCTGGTCGACGTCATTCGTGACGTTCAGCCGTCCTTCATGCTCAGCCACTCGCAGTATGACCCCTACAACACTGACCATATGTATGCGACGCAGGTTGCGCTGGAGACGCGGATGATCGCCCAGGCCTGGGGTCACAACCCCGGCCAGAAGGTTCTCGGGGCGCCACAGCTCTACCTCTTCGAACCGCATCAGACCGAGCAGATGGGCTGGAAGCCCGATGTCTTCCTCGACATCACCTCGGTCTGGGACAAGAAGCGTGCCGCCATCGAGTGCATGGAGGGGCAGGAGCATCTCTGGGAATTCTACACCCGCGTGGCCGAAAACAGGGCCAACCACTTCATGCGCAATTCTGGCGGACAGTCCGGTGGACGGGCGGCAAAATACGCGGAAGGCTTCCAGTCGGTATTCCCGCGGACCGTCGACGAACTCTAGGATGCCGAGGGGCGGTTCCTGAATATCCTAGGGAGGAGATGATCCATGACCATGCCGACAAACCCATCCTTCGACATTGCGCACCTGGCGCATGTCGAAATGTATACCGACAAGTTCGAGGAGAGCCTCGATTTCTTCACGCGTGTCTATGGCCTGAAATTGTCTGGGACGGACGAGACCTCTGCCTATCTGCGGGCCTGGGACGATTACGAACACTGCTCGCTAAAACTCACCCGTTCCGATCGGACGGGGCTTGGTCACGTTGCCTATCGGACCTCCAGCCCGGAAGCGCTCGAACGGCGCGTTAAGATCATCGAAGCATCGGGTTTCAAGGTCATCGGCTGGGTCGAGGGTGACCAGAGCCACGGCCGGGCCTTCCGCTTCGAGGATCCATTCGGTCATGTCTTCGAGATCTATTGGGAAACGAGGTGGTACGAAGCTCAGGATGCCGCCGAAAAGGCGGCATTGAAGAACACGGCTTCGTCCTTCACCGGTGCGGCTCCCCGCAGGCTCGATCACCTCAACCTGCTGAGTTCGGATGTCAGGGAGTTTCGCCGGTTCATGGAAACGTGCCTTGGTGCGCGCGTCACCGAAATCATCCAGCTCGACAACGGGCGGCTCGGTGGATGTTGGTTCACGATCAACAACAAGACCTATGACCTGGCCTGCACCGAGGAACATGGCGGCGGCGTCGGCCGCCTGCACCATGTGACCTATGCGACCGATCAGCGTGAGGACATTCTCCGGGCGGCGGACATTTTCCTGCAGAACGGCGTGCACATCGAGACCGGACCCCACAAGCACGCGGTTCAGGGCACCTTCTTTCTCTATGTCTGGGAGCCGGCAGGCAATCGCGTCGAGCTCGCCAATGCCGGAGCGCGCCTGATCCTCGCGCCCGATTGGCAGCCCATCGTCTGGACCGAGACGGATCGCAAGAAGGGCCAAGCCTGGGGGCTCAAGACGATCGAGACATTTCATACCCACGGCACACCGCCGGTGAAGAAGGAGCATTGAACATGGCTGTCGTCGTCCAGAACATCGAGCGTGTTTCGCAAGAGGTCATCGACAGGCTCGCTGGCGCCGGCGTTGCGACCGTGCACGAGGCGCAAGGGCGCAAGGGGATGCTGGCGAGCTACATGCGGCCCATTTATCCGGGTGCGCAAATTGCCGGTTCCGCCGTCACCATTTCCTCCCCTCCTGGCGACAACTGGATGCTTCACGTGGCGATCGAACAGCTGAAGGATGGCGATATCCTGGTGCTCGCACCGACCAGCCCCTGCGACAACGGCTACTTCGGTGATCTCCTGGCGACCTCGGCCAAGGCGCGCGGATGCCGGGGACTGGTGATCGATGCCGGCGTGCGCGACATCCGCGATCTCACCGCCATGGGGTTTCCGGTTTGGTCCAAGGCCGTCTCGGCCCAGGGGACAGTGAAGGAAACGCTGGGCTCGGTGAACGTGCCCATTGTCTGTGCCGGATGCCATATCGAGGCTGGCGACGTGATCGTCGCGGATGATGACGGCGTTTGCGTGGTCAAGCGGGCGGAAGCGGAGACCGTTCTAGCCGCTGCCGAAAAGCGGCTTGCCAACGAGGAGGCCAAGCGGCAGCGTCTGGCTGCGGGAGAACTCGGCCTCGATATTTACGACATGCGCGGAACCTTGGCTGCCAAGGGGCTGAAATATGTCTGACGGGCAGGGCATCCCCTGTCTCTGGATGCGCGGCGGCACATCCAAGGGGGCCTATTTTCTGGGCCAAGACCTGCCTGCCGATCCCGCGGAGCGCAATGATCTCCTGCTGCGCATCATGGGATCACCCGACCCCCGGCAGATCGACGGTATCGGCGGCGGCGATCCGCTGACATCGAAGGTCGCCATTCTCTCGGTCTCGACCAGGGACGATGCCGATGTCGACTATCTGTTCCTCCAGGTCTTCGTCGATCAGGCTCTCGTCAGCGATGCGCAGGGATGCGGCAACATTCTCGCCGGCGTCGGTCCGGCGGCCATCGAGCGCGGCCTCGTTTCCGCCACTTCCGAGGAGACGGAGGTGCGCATTCACATGGTGAATACCGGCGAGATCGCGCTTGCACGGGTCCAAACCCCGAACGGTCGCGTATCCTATGACGGAATGACCGAGATTGCCGGCGTGCCAGGGCGCCACGCGGCGATCCCGCTGCTGTTCCAGAACACGGCCGGCTCCATGTGCGGCAGCCTGCTGCCGACGGGGCAGGAGGTCGATGTCATCGAGGGCGTCGAAGTGACCCTCATCGATAATGGAATGCCGTGTGTGATCATGCGCGCTTCGGACTTTAATCTGTCGGGGGCGGAGGCTCCGGAGGAACTGGAGAAAAACCATCGGCTGAAGGAGCGCGTCGAGGCCATTCGGCTGCAGGCTGGCCCAATGATGAACCTTCGCGATGTCAAGGCTGCCTCCGTTCCCAAGATGGTCTTCGTCTCGGCGCCGACGAGCGGTGGGGTGATCTCGACCAGAAGCTTCATTCCCCATCGGGTTCACACGAGCATTGGCGTTTTTGCGGCCATTTCCGTGGCGACAGCCACGCGTCTCCCGGGAAGTCCGGCCTATTCGCCTGCGCTGCAGCCGTCCGATGGTCGCTATCAGATCGAGCATCCGACGGGCTCCATGGAGGTGTTTCTGGATATCGACGCCGCTGGCACGCAGCAGGCCGCCGGTTCTGTGCGGACGGCACGCAAGCTGCTGGACGGACTGGTGTTTGCCAGATCGGCCGTGTGACTTGGTCGTATCGGCGTTGGTGCGTGGATCGTTAGTGGCGGGGTCGTAGATGTCGGGCCAACCCGATACTTGCCTCCACCGCGATACCCTTCAAGCACAATGCCTCCCGCCGCCATCGTATCCGCAAGATGAGGTTCGATGTGACGAATTTACCGAAATGCGAGGTAGGCCTTCGTGGGCGCGGAAGTCTGACCCTTTGGATGACACCAGAGGCGCTATCGCCCAGGCAGGCACAGAAGCGGACGACGCGCGGTGGCCATCTGCCGAAGACTGCCTGGGTTACGTTCGACCTTGCAGTGCGGCCGTTCTGGTGACCTACAGGAAGCAGATAAGCGAAAAGCTGGAGCCGCCCCAAAGCTAAGACGGCAGATCATTGGCACTGCAGGGTATTCGATTATGGATTGCCAATCCGGATTACCACATCACCTTCAAGGTGGGAGCCGCATCAATCGCCGATATGGTGCTCCAGCCCTTGAAACATGCCAGCGTTTCAACGATAGGATTTTCAATCACATAGCTATATGAAGCATGGGTTGATGGTTCGTTTCCGTTCAAGACCATAGTGCCCCCGCTATCACTTACTGGATTTTTTTCAATCCGACTTGTTCAGTTCTAAGGCGAAGACTTTGGCGAATATTTCGCCGCAGTCTCCGCCGTGAATGCCGTCGGTCTACATCAGCGTCCCTCGTCCATCTCGGCAAGCTTGCGGACACGTCGGCGGAAATCCTCATCGGTGGAGAATTCGGCCTTGAGATAGGCGTCGACGAGGTCGGTGGCGAGCCAGGCACCGACGATCTGGGCGCCGATACACATGACGTTGACGTCGTCGTGTTCCACCGACTGGTGCGCTGAGTGCACGTCATGGCATACCGCCGCCCGGATGCCCTTCACCTTGTTGGCTGCAATCGAGGCTCCGACGCCAGTGCCGCAGACGAGCAGGCCGCGTTCCGCTTTGCCGGTGATGATCGAAGCGGTCACGCTCTTCGCGATATCGGGAAAATCGACGGGATTTGGATCGTAGGAACCGACATCTGTGACCTCATGACCCAGCGATTTGATGTACTCGACAATGGTGGACTTGAGTGGGAATCCGGCGTGATCGGAACCGATGACGATGCGCATATGGGAGTTCTCCAGGTTATTGGGCAATCATGCGAGGCAGCCACAGCGTGAAATCCTTCGCAAATGTCAGAATTACAAGCGTGGAAAGCAGCGGGACGTAAAATGGCAGAAGCGCTTTCAGCAACTGTCGGACAGACACTTTCGCAATGTCGGAAACGAGAAACAGCGACAGCCCCATGGGCGGTGTCAGAAGACCCAGCATCAGGTTGAAGATCGTGACGATGCCGAGTTGGACGGGATCTACACCCGCCAGGACAAGCGGCGGAGCGATGATGGGCACGAGAAGCAGCGTCGCGGTGGTGGAATCCAGGAACATGCCGGCGACGAAGAAGATCAGATTGGCGATGACCAGCAACATCAGCGGGTCCTTCGACAGCCCGAGCAGGGCGGCGGCAAAGGTCTGCGGCACCTGTTCGACGGCAAGGATCCAGCCGAACAGCGCGGCCGAGGCGACGATGATAAGGATGGCGCTGGAACTACGCGCCGTCAGCACGGCCGAGTGCCAGAGATGCGCGAATGTCAGTTCGCGATAGAAGACGGCGCTGATGAAGATGACATAGACGGCGGTCATGGCGGCCGCCTCGGTCGGCGTGAAGGCGCCGGCCGTCATGCCGCCGACCATCAGCAGCGGTGCGACGATGGCGGGCATGGCAGGCAGCAGCGTGCGGATGATTTCACCTCCCGTTGGCCAGCGCTCCGCCCGGGGATGGTTGTGCCTGATGGCAACGATCAGGACCGTCAGCATCAGCAGCACCGTGCAGACGATGGCGGGCATGATGCCGGCGATCAGCAACTGGACGATGGAGACGCTGGTGACCGAGCCGTAGACGATGAGCGGGATCGAGGGCGGAAAGATCGGTCCGAGTGTGGCGGATGCCGCGGTGACGGCGCCGGCAAAGGCCGGATTGAAGCCCCGCTTCTTCATGGCGTCGATCTCGATGCGTCCGAGACCGCCGATATCGGCGAGCGCGGCACCCGACATGCCGGAAAACACAAGGCTGCCGAAGACATTCACCTGTGCCAGGCCGCCGGGAATGCGACCGACCAGCGTATAGGCGAACAGGAAGATGCGGTCGGTGATGCCCGACAGGTTCATGAGGTTGCCGACGAAGATGAAGAGAGGGACGGCGACGAGCGGAAACGAATCCAGCGCGTAGGTAATGCGCTGCGCCAAGAGGCCCAGAGGCAGGCCTTCGATCAGCACATAGGCGATCGACGGCAGAAGGATGGCGTAGACGACAGGAAAACCGAGAATGAACAGGCCGAGAAAGGCGACGACGACCAGAAAGCCCATGGGACGCTCCTCAGACCGCGACGTTCTTGTCAGCCTGCGGCGGCTTGCGCAGATGGATCAGATGAACCAGTACGGCGCCGGCGAAACCGAAGAGGGTGGCCCCAAGGAAGATCCAGAACGGGATGCCGAGGGTCGGCGTCGCATTCGAGAGGTTCTTCGATATGTTCGTGGCGGTCACCCAGGCCAGAAATCCTGTGATCGCGATGGCACTCACGGAAATGCTGACATTGACCACCGCGCGCAGGCGGGCGGGCAGGGCGGCCTTGATCTCCCCCATCACGATATTCTCGCCATTCTGCACGACCAGCGGATAGGCGCAGAAAACCAGGCAGATCAGAAGAAACCGCGTCAGCTCTTCCGCGCCGATAAAGGGCAGGGTGAAGGCGTTGCGCATGACGACCTGGGCCGTTGGCACCAGCACAAGTCCTGCAACCAGTACGGCAACGACCGCGGTCAGGACGCGTTCGGGCAGACGCATCTTGCAAACTCCATTTGATGTTCGGATTGGGTGCGGGGGCGACCTGTGGTTCGCCCCCGCCGGCACCTTGATTATTTGACGGCGTCGATCTGTGCCATCAACGGCTCGAAATTCGGGAAGTCCTGCTTGATCTGGGCGCTCACCTTCTCGCGGAAAGCTGCAACGTCAAGTCCGTCGGCTTCCGTGATGACGGTCATACCCCGGCCCTTGAGGTCGCCCACCAGCCTGGCCTCGGATTCGCTCGCCATCTTCAGGGACTTGTCGGCCTCTTCGTCCAGTACCTTGGTGATCGCCGCCCGCTGCTCTTCGGTGAGCCGCTGCCAGACCTCCTCGTTGACGAAGACGGCGAGCACGGCGCGCATATGGCCGGTCATGGACAGATGCGTCTGCACCTCGTTGAGGTTGTTGGACGCGATCATCGTCAGCGGATTTTCCTGTCCGACCACCACGCCGGTCATCAGCGCGGTCGGAAGCTCTGCCACTTCGACCGGCGTCGGGATGGCGCCGAAGCCCTTGACCATGGAGACCCAGAGTTCAAGCGGCACGGCGCGGAACGGCTTGCCCGAGAGATCGGCCGGCGTCTTGACCGGGAAGTTCGACGATATGTGCCGGTCGCCGCGATAGATGCGGCCGATGATGCGCACGCCCTGGGCGATCAGCTTCTCGTTGACGGCCTTGAGGGCGGGCGAGCTGTCCGGATCGGTGGCGGCCAGCGCATGGGCACCGTCACGGTAGATGAAAGGGGCGTTGAACACGGCCACTTCCGGAACGAGGCGGGCAAGGGACGCGAAGTCGTGGTGACCCATCGAGATCGAGCCCATGCGCACGCCGTCGACCATTTCGGCGACGCCGCCGAGCTGGCTGGCGGGATAGACCGTGACGGTCACCTCGCCATTGGTCGCGGCCTTGATGCCATCTGCGGCCTGGGCCGCGTAGATGGTCTGGATGTCTCCTTCGGCGCCGACATGCGCGTAGCGCAATTCCGCTGAGATCGCCGTGTTGGCGCAAAATGATATCGTTAGGGCAACCGCTGCGGCGGTGCCCAGTTTCATAATGTTCAGCATTTCATTCTCCTCCCTGAATTAAAGACGGGCCTGCGTCACTCCTCTTTCGGCAGGTCCTTCTTCGTGAACGCGGCGATGTAGCTCTTGCGTCGAAGCTCGTCGCCGATGGCAAAATGTTGTCTGAGCTTGTTCTCGGCATCGTCCGGATTGCGCGAAAGAAGGCAGAGATAGATCTCGCGATGGGCCTCCAGGAGATAGTCGCGGATGCCGCCGGTATCACGCGTTTCCACGCGCCGCTTGACGTGGCTACGTTTCAAAAGGGTCGCGATGGATTGATAGATGGTGATCAGCGCCGGGCTGCGGCTCGCTTCGACCAGCGCCAGGTGGAAGGCGAAATCGGCCGCGCCGCCATCCTCGGCGCTGTCTATTGTCTCCATCAATTGCGCGAGCAGTCCGCCGATGCGGGAAAGGTCGCCATCTGTAGCGCGGCTGCAGGCCAGCCGGATTGCCTGGCATTCGATGGCGATACGGGCCTGCATGATGTCGTCCATCATGTCAGGCTGCTGGGCCAGGCAAAAGGTCAAGAAATCGCCAAGCACGGCCATGTCGGCCCTGCGCACGAAGGCGCCCTTGCCGTGGCGGATGTCTAGGAAGCCGAGATTGGCAAGCGACCTCAGAGCCTCCCTCAGAACGGGGCGGGAAACGCCGAGCGCTAAGGACAACTCCCGCTCGCCCAGAAGACGATCCCCCTCCTTCAGCGTGCCGGACAGAAGCTGCTCACGGAAAAAGGTCAGTACTTTTTCCGTCCCTGTGACATCCGACGATTCTTGCGCGACGACTGTGTTCACAGCTGGGCTCCACTGGTATGACCAGTTAATCACCACTTTGTAGTGGTGTCAACTCCGGCGTGGGTGAAGTTAGGTTAATTTGGGCAAGTACATTTCCGCACCATGGTTGGCTGATACCGCAGCCCCGGTGACCGCCGTCCAATGTGCCATCGCTCAAAGTCGATAGAGACGCACGGCGACGGCTGAGTTTTTGGAGCGAGGGGGACGAAGAGATTTCGCAGGAATACAATGACGCTTGTGCATGATGGAGCTCTTGTTCATCACGGCGAAGTAGCCGCAAATCTTCAGCACAAGTGAACCTGACATCCTGCTCGCAATGCGGCGCTCGGTTCAACACCGGCGATACCTACGATGTCCAGCCCAGAGGCCGCCCGCAAAGAATTTAATGTCCGCATTCCATGCCGCTCGCCTTAAATGCATACGGTCGGCCGTCGGTGCACTTCTCGACATTCCAAATGCATGAAATCCTTGATTTGGCGCGTTTAGCTGCCAGATGTCATGGTGGATTGACGGTTCGAACCCCTCCGAGAGCTTAGCGACGGACACCATTGCCGAAGTCTGAAACAGTCATCAGCGCCCCACCGATGAAGTAGGGCGCCAAAAGATCAAGAATTGAGCAGGTCGTTCATGCTATGGCCTTTTCCTTGCTTAGAAGGGTGAGGCCGAAGATCACGAGGCCGATCAAGGTCAGCGCAAAACCGGCCCAGACAGCGGAGAGCAGACCGTAGCCTGCGGCGATGGTGGCACCACCGGCTGCGGCGCCGATGGCATTGGCGACATTGAGTGAGGCGAGGTTCATTGCGCCCATCAGGCTTGGGGCTTCGGGGGCAAAGTTTGTGAGGCGAACCTGGATGGTCGGGATTGCAGCCATCATCGCGGCGCCGACACCGAACATGGCGGAGAAGAAGACGATCGGATTGGAGCCGCCGACGGCGAGGGTGGCCATGATAACCAGGGCGCTGCCGAAGCCGATGACGATGCCGCGAGCCGGATAGCGGTCAGCGAGCTTGCCACCATAGATATTGCCTGCTGTCATGCCGATACCAAACAGGGTGAGTGCAACCGGGGTCATTTCCGGAGCGAGGCGGACAGTGTCGGCGACCATGGGGCCGATGAAGGTGTAGACGGCAAAGATGCTGGCGACACCGAGGGCGGCAACGAGCATCACACCCCAGACAGAAGTCTTGCGCAGCGACGAGAGTTCCTGGATGACCGGGGTGCCGTCAAGCGCTCTGGTGCGCGGAACCCACTGCCAGATCGCACCGAAGGACAGCAGCGAAAAGGCGGCGACCGCGAGATAGGTTTCGCGCCAGCCGACGGTCTGGCCAAGGAAAGTGGCAAGCGGCGAGCCGATGATGGTGGCGACCGTCAGTCCGGTCATGACGATAGCGAAGGCCTTGCCCGCCTGACCGGGACCGACGATGTAGGAGGCGACCACGGCGCCGGCGCCGAAATAGGCGCCTTGCGGCAGGCCGCTGATGAAGCGGGCGAGCATCAGGAGTCCGAGATTGGACGCAAGCGCCGACAGCACGTTGCCGGCGACGAAGAGAGCCATGAGACCGAGAAGAAGCGTACGGCGGTTGAGTCGGGCGGCAGCCAGCGTCACCAGGGGTGCGCCGAGGACGACGCCGAGAGCATAAGCCTCGATGGCATGGGTGGCGTCGGGGACGCTGATGCCGAGGCTATCGGAGAAGAGCTGGATGATGCCCATGCTGGCAAATTCGGACGTGCCGATCGCAAAGCTGCCAAGCGCCAGCGCCAGCAGCGTCAGTTTCCGGGAGTGGGCGGCAGTATCGGCGGGAGCCGATACGAAGGGTTGGGTTTCAGAGGCGATGGACATGGGAGCGATCCTTTCGAGAACGGAGTAGATTTCGCCGTTTGGCGAAGCCCAAAATCAGCGTGTTGCTTGAAGACATAGATCTCACGGACGAGCCGGCGGCAGTAGCCGGGCCGCGTTCTCACGATTTGAGAAGAAAATTCACAGACCGACCGACGCAAGTGCCCTTGTCGGGCGACAGCGCACAATTCAGCGACTATGCTCGACCCACTTTTGAACCGGAACGGGGACGGGCATGGACAACAGGGCCGGCGAGATGATGGTTTTTGTGCAGGTCGTCGAGGCTGGCAGTTTTTCCGAAGCTGCGCGGATGATGATGATGACCCCATCAACGGTTTCCAAGCTTGTGGCGCGGCTTGAGAACCGGCTAGGCATCCGGCTCATCGAGCGCTCGACACGCCGCCTGGCTTTGACCAAGGAGGGCGAGTTCTACTACGAGCGAAGTCAACAGCTGCTGGCTTCGCTTGACGAGACCGAGCAGCAGATCGCCCAGGGCGGAGCGGAACCCGAGGGACTGATCCGGGTAAGCTCGTCGGTTACTTTCGGCGTGGCTGCGCTGGAGCCGATTCTGCCCGCATTTTGGGAAGCCTATCCGGGTATCGTCATCGACCTCTCACTGTCCGACGAAACGGTCGATCTTTACCTTGACCGCACTGATGTCGCGATCCGGGTGGGCAAGCTCCCGGACTCCAATCTGATGGCGCGCAAGATCGGCACCACCCAACGCCGGATCGTTGCCTCGCCAGCCTATCTTGAAAAGTGGGGCAAGCCGGAGACGCCCGAGGATCTGCTGAAGCATAATTGCCTCGGCTTCAATTTTCGCCGGGCCAATCCCGTCTGGCCGATGCGCGAAGGTGGCCGCATTGTCGAACGGATGCTGAGCGGGTCGATGCTCGTCAACAACGGCGAAACGATCCGCCGCATGGCGATTGCCGGTGTCGGTATCGGGCGCATTGCCGACTATCACGTTCGCGGCCCGATCGCCCGTGGTGAACTGGTCGAGTTGCTCGCGGACAGTACCGTTTCGGATTTCGACGATATCCACGCGCTTTATCGAGGAGCCCAGCTAATGCCGGCGCGCGTGCGGGCTTTCCTCGATTTCACCGTGCCACGCTTGCAAAAATTCCTCTCGGATGATCCGACAAAGGATGCCTCGCGCACGCAGACGTGAGCGAGGCGGATTTTAGTTCACTGCCATCAGTTCGAGATGGGAAGCGGTGCTTCCGGGTTGACCAGATTTGCGGCTCGCAGCTCCCGCCAGAAATCGGCAGGGATGGTTTCCCCGAAAGCTCCACTATCCTCGGTGATGCGGCTCGGCTGGCTGGCGCCGGGGATGACGGCGGCGACAGCGGGATGGCCGAGCGCGAATTGCAGGCCGGCCGCCTTCATGCTGATGCCATAGCGATCAGCGATCGCCTTGATCCGTGCAACCTTGTCGAGGATGGCCGGTGTTGCCGGGGCATATTCAAAATTCGAACCACCGACGAGGGCGCCGGAGCTATAGGGGCCGCCAACGACGACGCCGAGGCCGCGTTCTGCTACCTGCGGCATGACGCGCTGAAGGGCGCTGTCATGGTCAAGCAGCGTATAACGGCCGGCGAGCAGGAAGCCATCTGGACGTGGTCCTTCCAGCGCGAGCAACAGTTCGATCGGCTCGACACGGTTGACGCCGAGACCCCAGGCCTTGATCACGCCCTCGTCGCGCATGCGGTCGAGCGCCTTGAATGCGCCCTTTCGAGCGGTTTCGAATATACTCAGCCACTCGTCGCCATAGAAATCCTGGGCGACGTCATGGACAAAAGCGACGTCGATCTGATCGGTCTTCAGCCGTTTCAGGCTATCTTCAATCGAGCGGTAGGTCGCATCTTCCGAGTAGTCGTTGACGATCTTGTTAGGACGACCGTACTTGAAGACATCTCCCTTTTCACCGAGATCACGGCTGGTTACATCCTCGATCTCGTCGAGGATGACGCGGCCGACTTTGGTGCTAATGATGTAGTCCCCTCGCGGCTTGCCAGCCAGCGCCTCGCCCATGCGGATTTCGGCGAGACCGGCGCCATAAAAGGGCGCGTTGTCGAAATAGCGGATACCATCGTTCCATGCAGCCTCGACCGTGGCGCGGGCTTCTGCTTCAGGGATGTCGCGAAACATGTTGCCGAGGGGTGCTGCGCCGAAACCCAGTTTGGTGGGCAGAATATCCTTGAGAGTCATTGTCTTGTCCTTACGATTTGAGTGCTTTGAACCAGGGCCTTGCCTGTTGGGATAAGAGATATGGGAGATGGTCGGAGGGCGGTAGCCGGACGGCATTCCCAGGATTTTGGAAGGAAATTCATAGCTTGGGACCCTCCCTTGTCCCCACCCGCACCTGACTCACTGCGCCGCCGTCTCCATCACCGCACCTAGGTCTTAAGCCTTCGAAGTTATCTCCCCATCGCTGGCCACGATCTGGGTAACCTCAGTTTTCCTGAAGCCGGCGAAGAAGAACTGGCATCGGCGGGACGGTTGTTGTCGTTTGTGTTTCGGCAAGGTAATTCACCCCGCAATACGCGCAGAACGTTGACGGTCGAGGATCCGAACATTCTTCACGACGGTGCTCAGCGCCTCGAGGAAGATTGGAGAGTTCTCGTGCGCTTCCTAGGCGGCCTTGTCTCTCCAGCCTCGACAAGGTGGAAGGTGTTCGGATCCGTCAGATCCTGCGCGAAGGCGTAGAAGATGCATCCGTCGATTTCGGCTGCCGCTTCTTCTGATACGTTATCTGGGATTTCGGTAACATATTCAGCCGAGACGGTTGCCTTCTCGATCCACGTGCCGCGGCCTGGAAAGAAGGCAACGCGAGTGCCTTGCTGTTGGTTTCCACGCGGAACTGAGCCGGTTTTTCCACCGAGAAGTGAGCCACCTCTGATTATGGTTTTCTGATCAGGCTTTGGTCAATGGGTTGGTCTTTTCTCCTCTCTTTTGCGCTGCTGCGGCCGAGCTGGCTTTGAAGCGGAAGCTGTCGTTCCCGGTTTCCAGGATGTGGCAACGGTGGGTGAGGCGGTCCAGCAGAGCTGTCGTCATCTTGGCGTCGCCGAAGACCGTTGCCCATTCGCTGAAGCTGAGGTTGGTGGTGATGATGACGCTGGTGCGCTCATAAAGCTTGCTCAGCAAATGGAACAGCAGTGCACCGCCTGAGGCACTGAACGGAAGGTATCCGAGCTCATCGAGGATAAGCAGATCGAGGCGAACCAGTGTCTCGGCGATCTGGCCTGCCTTGCCTTTGGCCTTCTCCTGCTCGAGCGCGTTGACCAATTCGATGGTCGAGAAGAAGCGGACCTTTCGGCGATGATGCTCGATGGCCTGGATTCCAAGAGCGGTCGCGACATGCGTTTTGCCAGTGCCAGGGCCACCGATAAGGACAACGTTCTGCGCCCCATCCATGAACTCGCATCGGTGCAATTGGCGCACGGTGGCCTCGTTGATCTCGCTGGCGGCGAAGTCGAAGCCGGAGATGTCTTTGTAGGCCGGGAAGCGGGCAGCCTTCATATGATAGGCGATGGAGCGGACCTCGCGCTCGGCCATCTCGGCCTTCAGCAACTGGGACAGGATTGGCACGGCCGCATCAAAGGCGGGAGCGCCTTGCTCGATCAGGTCGGTGACGGCTTGGGCCATGCCATACATCTTCAGGCTCCGCAGCATGATGACGACGGCAGCACTTGCGGGGTCATGACGCATGGCGGCCTCCTGCGATCCGGGCGCGTAGGTCATCATAGCGTTCGACATTTGCTTTGGGTTCACGCAGCAAGATCAGAGCCTGTGGCGTATCGATGTCGGGACCATCGATTGTCTTGCCGTCGATCAGCCGATGCAGCAGGTTCAGCACATGCGTCTTGGTCGCCACCCCCGCATCCAAGGCCAGTTCCACAGCCCTGAGGACGACCTGTTCGTCGTGATGAAGGACAAGCGCAAGGATATCGGCCATCTCACGATCACCGCCGGGGCGGCGAAGCATCTGATCTTGCAACTGTCTGAAGGCCAGCGGTAATTCCAGGAAGGGTGCACCATTGCGCAGGGCACCGGGTTTGCGCTGGATGACGGCAAGGTAATGTCGCCAGTCGTAAATCGTTCGCGGCGGCTTGTCGTGGCTGCGCTCAATGATCCGCTCATGCTCGCATAGGACATTGCCCTCAGCCGCAACCACCAGTCTTTCGGGATATATCCGCAGGCTGACGGGCCGGTTCGCAAACGATGCAGGCACGCTGTAGCGATTCCGCTCAAAGGTAATCAGGCATGTCGGCGAGACGCGCTTGCTCTGCTCGACGAAGCCGTCAAATGCAGCGGGGAGCGGCATCAATGCTGGTTGTTCTGCGGACCAGACGTCCGCGATCGTGCCGGGCAAGGTGCCGTGCGCTGTGTCGCGCCACAGGTCCTGGCAATGCTGTTCCAGCCAGGTATTCAATGCCGCCAGATCCGGAAAGTCTGGCATCTGTTGCCACAGCCGCGGTCGGGCATCTTGGACGTTCTTCTCGACCTGCCCCTTCTCCCAGCCGGCGGCGGGATTGCAGAACTCAGGCGCAAAGACGTAGTGGTTCGTCATCGCGAGGAAACGGATGTTGACCTGCCGTTCCTTGCCGCGGCCGACACGATCGACCGCCGTTTTCATGTTGTCGTAGATGCCGCGACCAGGTACGCCGCCAAACGCCCGGAAGCCGTGCCAGTGGGCATCGAAGAGCATCTCATGCGTCTGGAGCAGATAGGCCCTGACCAGAAAGGCGCGGCTGTGCGACAGCTTGATGTGAGCGACCTGTAGCTTCGTGCGCTCGCCGCCGATCACGGCATAGTCTTCACTCCAATCGAACTGGAATGCTTCGCCTGGGCGGAAAGACAGAGGAACGAATATGCCGCGGCCAGTCGTCTGCTGCTCAACCCGCCACTCACGGGCAAAGGCGGCGACCCGACCATAGGAGCCGGTAAAGCCGAGAACCACCAGATCGGCATGAAGCTGCTTCAGCGTTCGGCGCTGCTTGCGCGACCTCCCGGCCTCGGTCTTCAGCCAGCCAGCAAGTTTGTCGGCATAGGGATCAAACTTGCTCAGTCGTTCCGGTCCCGTGAACGTCGGCTCGATCGTACCAGCGTTCAAATACTTCGCGATCGTGTTACGCGACAAACCGGTATGCCGACTGATCTCGCGGATCGACTGCTTCTCGCGCAGCTTCATCCGACGGATGATGTTTAAAAGTCCCATGTGGATCACTCCGTTGCCCCCGTCGCTCACCGCGTTGGGGGAAGGTTCACATGGCTCAATTCTCAATGGAAATTATGCGCCTAACCGGCTCAGTTCTGCGTGGAAACCAACACACTATGGCCTGATCGCACCGCGCTACGCCTTCTTCCTGTTGATCATTTGTCATTTCTCCTTGGCGTTGTTCGTGCTCGTCCTGGTCCAGGAGCGGGCCGAAGCGCGGTTGAGACACCTGGCAAACACGGATTCTCTCACAGGAATACCAAACCGGCAGCGCTTCTTTGCATCGCTCCCAGCGGCGCCGAGGCAAGGCGACGCCTTCGTCATGATCGATATCGATCACTTCAAGAGCGTCAACGACCGTTACGGCCATGAAACTGGAGATGCCGTACTCGTCGGCGTCGCTCAAGCCATTGCCGCCGCTGCCGGAAAAGAAACCTCGCTTGGCCGTCTAGGAGGAGAGGAGTTCGGGCTGTTTTTGAGCAACCAGACAGAGGAGACGGTGTTCGCCAAGGCCGATAAGGTTCGTCGGGCGGTCAAGGCTCTAGCATTTTCATTTTCGGCTTCGACAATAAGGCCGAGCGTGAGCATTGGCGTCGCGCTTTGGGAAGGTGTTGGAGATCTGAAGGCGTGTCGTGACCGGGCCGATCAAGCGCTATATCTTTCAAAGGCTCGTGGTCGAGATCGTGTAGAGTTACATGTCAAAGCGCCCCAGCATGTACGGAGCGGCTTTGGACAATAAGTGTTTCGGTCTGGTCAAAATGTAGTCATGAAGCACATTGGTGAACTGAGGGGCATCCACCCCATCAGTTCAGCCCGTTGAGTTTTAATCCATCCATCCTCTGTCAGAATGTGCCGGGTCGGTAGGGTGGCAACCACGCCATCTATTGAGTTTTCAACCTCGGCAAGCCAACGGATCTGGAGTGGCTCGTGCATGTCGTCCGAGATCTGGGAACGCCGGGAGGATCAGCATCCGGGCGAAGCGCCGCCGTCTGGTCTGCCGCGAATCCCGTCGGTGTGTCGCGGATGAGGCGGCGGCATGGAGGGCCTCAGCGCGCTTCCTTTGCCTCCATCAAGACGGTTTTGAGCGCATCCAGGGTGAAGGGCTTGGAGAGCTGCAAGGCATCCTCGATGCCGGATGTCGACTTGGCCGCATTGTCGCCGCTGGCGAAGATGATTTTCACGCTCGGCCAGCGCTCGCGAACGATGCGGGCCAGATCCATGCCGCTCATTCCAGGAAGGCCAACATCGGTCAGCAGGATGTCGATATGCCTGTCATCCAGGATCTTCAGCGCGTCTTCGGCCGATTTCGCGTCTTCGACCTCGTGACCGAGCTCCTCCACCATGTCGACATTCGACATCAGGATCAGCGGTTCGTCTTCCACCACGAGAATGCAAGTGGTCCCAGTCAGTGAGCCGGTCGGCTCGGGTGATCGCGGGGAAGGCATAGTCGTTTGCACCTGTTCGTGTCGCTCCAGGCGCTCCACCGCGATGCGATGCTGCTGTGCATTGCCCAGCACATGTCGGACTTTGCGCGCCAGCGCTTCACGCGTGTAAGGCTTCGACAGCAGCTCTACTCCGGCGTCCAGCTTGCCCCCGTGCACGATCGAATTTTCGGTATAGCCGGAGGTGAAGAGGATCGCCATGTGCGGGAAGAGCGCCTTGGCTTTCCGGGCTAGCTCCGTGCTGCGCATCGGTCCCGGCATCACCACGTCGGTGAACAGCAGGTCGACATGCACGCCGCTATTGACGATCGCGAAGGCGGACTGCGCATCCTGTGCCTTCAACACGCGATATCCGAGATCGGCCAGGAGCGCGACCGATGTGTCGCGAACACCGTCGTCGTCCTCGACGACCAGAACCGTCTCGCTGCCACCTTTGACCGGATGGGAATTGAGGTCAGTCAGGCTGTCCTCGACCTGCATGGTGCGCGGCATGTAAAGTCTCATCGTCGTGCCATGCCCTGGCTCGCTGTAGATCTTGAGATGGCCACCCGACTGTTTGAGAAAACCGTAGACCATGGAGAGCCCAAGACCGCTGCCTTTCCCGTCCGATTTGGTGGTGAAGAACGGTTCGAGCACATGCTCGATGATATCGGCAGGGATCCCTGATCCGGTATCGGTCACGGCAACCATGACATATTGGCCGGGCCGAACGTCTTCGTGCATCCTGGCGTAATCGTCATCCAGTACCGAATTTGCCGCTTCGATCGTCAGTCGCCCTCGACCATCCATGGCATCGCGGGCATTGATCGCGAGGTTGAGAATGGCGTTTTCGAGTTGGCTTGGATCGATCAGCGTGTTCCACAATCCTCCCGACACGACAGTTTCCAGTTCGATCTCCTCGCCGAGCGCGCGACGCAGCATGTCGTCCATGTTGTGAATGAGCCTGCGCACATTGACGACCTTTGGCTCCAGCGGTTGCCGTCGCCCGAAAGCCAGGAGCTGCGACGCGAGTTTCGCGCCGCGGGTAACCCCGGACAGGGCGTTCTGCAGGCGTTGTTCGGCCCGTTCATTGCCCTCGACATCCTTGGAAAGCAGCTGCAGATTGCCGCCCACGACCTGGAGAAGATTGTTGAAGTCGTGCGCGACACCGCCCGTCAGATTGCCGAGTGCTTCCATTTTTTGGGCTTGTCTCAGCGCAAGCTGGGCCGTCTCGCGTTCGATGGTCTCCCTCTCCAGCTTGAGGAGAGCCGTCCTCAGCTCGTTCGTGCGCTGCTCGACCCTCTGTTCGAGCGTATGATTGAGGCTGTGCAACTGCTCTTCCGCACGTCTCTGATGCGTGACGTCGAATCCATCGACGAAGATACCTGCGACCTGGTTAGTCTGATCGAATATCGGTTGATAGATGAGATTGAGGAACCGTTCGTCGGGCTCGCTTGCGCCTTCCCGTTGGAGATGGACCTTCACGTTACGCCCGATGTAGGGCTTCCCAGACTGGTACACGCCGTCCAGCAATTCGAAAAAACCCTGTCCTTCGACTTCCGGAAGGGCGTTTCTCACAGTCATCCCCACCAGCTCGTGCTTTCCCACGAGCTGCAGATAGGCATCGTTGACCAGCTCGAACACATGGTCCGGACCGCTGAGGATGCACATGAAACTTGGGGCCTGCTGGAACAAGGCCCGCATGCGGTCCCGCTCTGCGGTGCGAAGTTCGACCTCGGAAGAAAGTTGCCGGTTGATCTGCTCCAGGGCGACAGCGGCCTGATCCCGCAGCTCCGCCGCTTCGGCGAGCGCCACCGCCCTTCGGCGCTCTGTTTCGAAGGCTTCCGCGCTGGCCAGGCGAGATGTGATCTGGCCGGCAATCAGCTTGAGGAAGTCGAGATACTCGTCGCTCACAACCCGATGGGGGTTAAGGCCGCTGATCAGGGCGCCGGTTGCCCTCCCGCTCCCTTGCCCCATCAATGGAATGACGGCTGCCTGAACCGGTGCGTTCTGCCATGCCCCGCACGGCATATCAGGCAAACCGGACAGGTCGGCGAGCTCGACTGCCTGCTGGGCCCACGCCTGCTCGAGGTTCCAGATGCTGTCTGTCATTAAGATCGCCGATGGTAGCAATACGTCATCGTCTTCGGCGCCGCAGATCCATTGCCGCCGCGCATTGCCCGCGTCGTCGAAAAGGTAGAGCGCACTGAACGGCAGGTCGTGCAGATTTTCTCCCAGGGCGTGCTGCGATGCATCGAGGACTTGGCGCTTGGTATCAGCAGCTGCAAGGCCGGAGGCAAGCAGGCGCAGTGTGACCATGCGGCGCTCGCTGATGACCCGCTCGGTCTCCTCGGTCACGGCGCAAAACACGCCTTCGACATTGCCCGTGTCTCCGATCAGCGGGCTGTAGGAGAAGGTATGGTATGTTTCCTCGGGATAACCTCCTCGCTCCAGGATAAGCAGCAAGGCCCGGTCCCATGTCGATTGACCGGTCTCGTAGACCGTTGCGAGGCGGTCCTTGATGTCATCCCAGATCTCGGCCCACAGGACATGTGTCGGGACCGCGAGCGCGTTGGGATGCTTGTTGCCCAAGGTCGGCCGATAGGCATCGTTGTAGAAGAATGCGATCTCCGGTCCCCAGCCGAGCCACATCTCGAATTTCGAGGTCAACAGCAGGCGAACGGCTACCTTCAGCGCTTCAGGCCAGCTTTCGGGCGGGCCGAGCGACGTCTGCGTCCAATTATGTTGGCGCATCATCTGCGCCATCTCGCTGTCACCGATAAAGATGTCCTGATGTAGATTCGGTGATGCCAGATTCACGCCATGTCCCCAAATGCCGGTATTGCGACACTTGGTAACTCCTCTGCAGCCATTTGGTTCCAATTCGCTGTCCATTTTTTCGCGTATTGGACGCCGAAGTATTGTCTCGGAGCCGGCTGCACAAAAATCGGGAAGAATGCGCCGGATCTGAGCGGTCAGTTCTCCGGCAAACTGCCGTACAAGCGCCTGTCTGGTCGGTGTTCTAAACAGCCCCTGACATCCGACCTGTCGTAGAGAATGCCGCTTGTGGCGCCTTCGATGCCAGACTCCGCTACAGAGTGCTTACGGCCTGAACTGGTTCGCTCGCATGTTCTGTGGTGCACGACCGGATATCTGACCCGTCGTGAAGCTTCACATCATCCCGCAATACCCAATAGCGGGTCGGCGGCTAATGCAATCGCATCGTGCGCGGGAGGCATTGGAGTTCGCGTATTGCGATCTTGCGCGCCCGCGCCTCGAAAACAGCGTCAAGCGAGCTGTTTGGAGTGAGGGCATAGACGAGCGTGCAATCCACGGGCTCAGCGGCAAATATGCAGGGGCGAAACCGCGGGGGTGATGCAGGTGAAAGACCTGTGCCGAAAAACCTCTTGCCGACCGAGCAAACCAATCCCGCTCTACATCGATAGCATCCTGGACCAGCTCCGGATCTCTGTCGATCAACCCGTTGAGGCTCAGCTTACATGGGATGTTTGCTGTCAATGCACCACAAGAAATCTCCGCAGTTTTCAAAATCCGGGCTTGAGCTATATAGATGACGCGGTTCATCGCTGAACCCATCAACCTCACGTCCGCTCACCGTTAAAAGGGTCGTTTGCGGGCGGGAGCGAAATGCCGCGCCACGCCGCGGGCCCGCTTGCCGTACTCTCTGAGTATGCCCTTGGGGACGACATATCTGTAAAGAGAAACGCGCTCGATCCCGAGTTCTTTGCACATATCGAAAAAGGAAGTGTCGCGCCTCATGTAGCCCATGGTGCAAGCTCCGCCCACGAACCCGCCCCGATAGGCGACGCTGCCGTCGACATCACCGCAAAGCTCAAGGCGATGTTCGAAACCGAGGGAAACCCGCTCGCCGTCGAGCCGGCGGGTTCTTCAGCTAGGTGTAAAATCCGCTCGGGTGAACCCGCAGGAGACGGCACATCGTCCGCACCGAAAACTGCAAGCAATACAGGGCAATGAACGCGTACTTCACTTTGCATCCCTGGCGAAATACGCGGCCGCTTTTTTTAAGATATCGCGCTCCTCGGTGACGCGAGCCAGTTCCTCCTTCAGCCGCCTGATCTCCTCGGCCTCGTCGTTGCCTTTGGCGTTCGACGCGGCAAACTTCTTCTTCCATTCATATAGGGAATGCTGGATCACGCCGAGGCGCTGAGAAACCTCCGCAACCGGATAGCCTCGCTCCGTGATCTGACGCACGGCGTCGCCCTTAAAATCTTCGCTGAAATTCGATTTGCTCATGATGCTCTTCCTGCCTCAAAATTAAGAAAGAAGGCGTCTACAAATCTAGGGGCTATTCACAATTCGCGCGACGCGCTCTCGAAAAGTCCTTCGGCGAGGTCAGCCATCGGGGCTGTTCACGCAATGAAGATCAAGACATATCTTGGCAGACGCGGTTGAAACGGCTAAACCTACCAGACAGGTAATCGGGCCGAAGGTGGAACAATGACAGCAGAGGCTCGGCAAGCCCAGTCGCTCGCATCGATGATTAGCGCTGCATTGCGCGAGGATCTCGTGAGCGGGGTCTTTCGCGTTGGCGACAAGCTGCCGAGCGAAAGCACGCTGTCACGCCAGTATTCGGTAAGCCGGACGGTCGTGCGAGAAGCCATCGCCATCCTCCGCGCCGACGGCTTGGTCGAAGCGAAGAAGGGAGCTGGCGTTTTCGCGCTCGCACCGAAGCAGAACGCCGCACGCCCCTTCGATGACGTTGCGACGCAGCGGATCTCGTCGGTGATCGAGCTACTGGAGCTGCGCACGGTATTCGAGGTGGAGTCCGCTGCACTGGCTGCACTGCGGCGGTCTGCGGCACAGATTGAGGACATTCTCGAAGCCCATCGGGAGGTGGGGAAGTGTCTTGAAGAAGGGCTCCCGACGCGGGACGCCGACTTCGGCCTGCACCTCGCCATTGCTGAAGCGACCCAGAACCGTCGCTTTCCGGAATTTCTGCAGTTGATCCGCTCGGGGATCATTCCCCGCGGCGATCTGCAAGGAGAGGCGCCGGGTTCACGCCCCAAAGACTACAATCTTCATCTTCAGGAAGAGCACGGAAATATTGTCGATGCAATCATCGAAGGTGATGCCGAAGCCGCTCGCCTTCATATGCGTGCCCACCTGAAAGGAAGCCTCGAGCGCTACAAGGCGCTTTTGCGCAACCAGCCGCTCGCGAACGCGGAGCGTGCCCGTTGAAATCCAAGCTTGTCAGGTAGATTGAATTTCCTGTATGACACGTTGTCGATCTAAGACGGAGATAACGATGTCCTTAGTCAAGTTTCCCGAATTCCATCCTGATCAGGGCGTCACGCGGCGCGTACTCGCCGAGACGGACCAGCTCATGGTCGTATCCTTTCGATTTAACGCCGGCGCCAGAGGTAAATTGCACAGCCATCCCCATGTGCAGTCGACCTATGTCGCCAGCGGCAGCTTCGAGTTTTTCAGGGGTGGCGATGCCTTCAACTTGAAGGCGGGCGATAGCCTTGTCATTCCCGGTGGCGTCGAGCATGGCTGCCTCTGCCTTGAGAAGGGCGAGCTCATCGACAACTTCACGCCGCGCCGCGACGATTTTCTTCTTTGATGTACTCCGGATCGACATGCCAGCCCGGCTTGTCTTGCGGGCGGTGAACCGCCCGCAAGACAGCTTGACACATCCATCTACATGTGACAACTTCGATCAACTTGTCAGACAGGAATGGAGATCTGTCGTCGGTGGCAAGGGTCGGAGTTCTCGGAGGAGCCATGTCCATCAGAAGCCTGCGCCTTGCGGGCGCGATCAGCCAGCTCGGCAGCATTGCCGCGACTCTTCTGGGTCTGCTCGCGTTGACCTTCTTCATCGGGCGGCTGATGCCGGCCGACCCCGTTCGCGCGATCGTCGGTGAGGATGCGACGCCGGAAACCTATGAGCAGGTCTATCGTTCGCTCGGCTTTGACCGGCCGCTCTACGAGCAGTTCTTCTATTTCCTCGGCGATATCGCGACCGGTGATTTCGGGACATCGATCCGCACCGGCCAGCCCGTCATTGAGGATATCCTGCATGTCATGCCGGCGACGATCGAGCTCGCTACATTTGCCATTCTGATCGGCGCATCTCTGGGCGTGACCATGGGGGTCATTGCCGCCGTCAACAAGGATCGGTGGCCGGATCATGTCGTCCGCGTGTTGAGCCTTTTTGGCCACTCCATGCCGATCTTCTGGACCGGGATGATCGCGCTGATCGTCTTCTACGCCCATCTGGGGCTAGTCGGGGGAAGCGGGAGGATGGATCAATTTTACATCGGGCTTGTCGAGGATCGAACCGGGTTCCTGCTGATCGACAGCCTGATCGCGGGAGAAATGGACGTCTTCTGGTCCGCGCTCAATCACCTGATCCTGCCTGCCTCGCTCCTGGGCTACTCGTCCTCCGCCTATATCACCCGAATGACGCGCAGCTTCATGCTGGATCAGCTTGGGCAGGAATACATCACCACGGCGCGGGTTAAAGGACTGTCCCGAAGCCAGACGATCTGGCGGCATGCTTTCGTCAACATTCGGGTCCAGCTGGTCACGATCATCGCGCTTGCCTATGGCGGGCTGCTGGAGGGCGCCGTCCTGATCGAAACGGTCTTCGCCTGGCCCGGATTCGGCCAGTATCTTACCAGCAATCTGATCATTGGCGACATGAACGCCGTGATGGCCTGCGTGCTGATCGTCGGTGTGATCTTCATCGGCCTCAATCTGCTTTCCGACATCCTCTATCGCATCTTCGATCCCAGGACACGCTGATGACAGCCGAGACCCAAACCCGCAGCCTTCCTATCTGGCTGATCGCCCCAAAGAACATCGTGGTCTTCCTGCTGCGCAGCCCGACTTCGGCCTTCGGTCTGGCGGTCCTGCTGCTGCTGGTGTTGACGGCCATCTTTGCGCCGCTGATCGCCACGCATGACCCCTATGTGCAGGCCCTGGGAAATGTGCTGCAACCACCATCCAGCGAGCATTTCTTCGGAACCGACGAACTCGGCCGCGACATTTTCAGCCGCCTCGTCTATGGCGCGAGGATCACTCTCACCATTGTCATGCTGGTATCGATCGTCGTCGGCCCGATCGGCCTCGCGGTCGGCACTTCCTCCGGTTATCTGGGGGGGCGGTTCGACACGGTGATGATGCGCATCACGGACATTTTCCTGTCATTCCCGAGCCTCATTCTCTCGCTCGCATTCGTCGCTGCCCTGGGACCGAGCCTGAACAACGCGATCATTGCCATCGCCTTGACCTCATGGCCGCCCATCGCGCGCCTTGCGCGGGCCGAGGCGATGACGTTTCGCAAGGCTGACTACATTGCCGCAGCCCGGCTGCAGGGCGCCTCTTCGGCACGTATCATCGTCAAATCGATAATGCCGATGTGCCTGCCATCGGTGCTGATCCGACTGACACTGAACATGGCGACAGTAATCCTCACGGCCGCGGGCCTCGGCTTTCTTGGCCTTGGTGCCCAGCCGCCCATGCCGGAATGGGGCGCCATGATTGCGACCGGTCGACGTTACATGCTCGACAGCTGGTGGCTGGTGACGTTTCCAGGGCTTTCGATCCTGTCGGTGAGCCTGGCCTTCAACCTGCTGGGCGACGGGCTGCGTGACGCCCTGGACCCGAAGCAGATGAACAGGAGATAGGCGATGACTGAAACCGTACTCGACGTCGAGAACCTCCGCATCCGCTATGCCAACGCACCCGTCGAGGCCGTACGTGGCGTGTCCTTCCAGTTGGGTCGGGAGCGTCTCGGGATTGTCGGCGAATCTGGCTCGGGCAAATCGACGGTCGGCCGGGCCCTTCTGCGCCTGCTGCCGGGAGCGACGATCACTGCCGACAGACTGCGTTTCGATCAGCGCGACCTGCTTTCGCTAAGCGAAAGGGAAATGCTGAAGATCCGCGGACGCCGGATGTCGATGATCCTGCAGGATCCCAAGTTCTCGCTCAATCCGATCCGCAAGGTCGGCGATCAGGTGGCTGAAACCTACCTGCGTCATTTCAGATGCACACGGACCGAGGCACACCAGAAGGCCGTTGCCATGCTGGAAGCCGTCAAGATCCGAGATCCGGAGCGCGTCTTCAATCTCTATCCGCATGAGATTTCCGGTGGCATGGGGCAACGCGTGATGATCGCGATGATGCTGTTGGCGGATCCCGATCTCGTCATCGCCGATGAGCCGACTTCAGCCCTGGACGTAACCGTCCGGCTTCAGGTGCTTAACATCCTCGACGGGCTGGTCCGCGATCGAGGCATCGGACTGATCATGATCAGCCACGATCTGAACCTCGTGCGAAACTTCTGCGACCGCGCGCTGATCATGTACGCGGGAAAGGTCGTCGAGACGCTCAAGGCGAGTGAACTGGATCAGGCTCGTCACCCCTATACGCAGGGCCTGCTGGCGGCGCAACCTCGCGTCGGCGGCAGTCGCCAGCCGCTGGCGGTGCTGGATCGCAAACCGGAGTGGCTGGAGGAAATGGCCTGATGTCGGTAACCGTCAATGTTCGCGACCTCTCCATCGTCTTCGGGTCCGGCCCTTCGGCCGCGAAGGTATTGCCCGGCGTTTCCTTTGAGGTGAAGGCCGGCGAGTGCTTCGGCCTGGTCGGGGAATCCGGCTCCGGCAAGTCCACCGTGCTCCGTTGCCTCTCCCTGCTGACCGACTTCTGGAAAGGCGACGTGAAGATTGCCGGCCGATCCGTTCGCGACATCCCCCTTGTCGAACGGTGCCGCACGCTGCAGATGGTGTTCCAGGATCCCTATGGCTCGCTGCATCCGCGCCAGTCCGTCCGAACCGTGCTCAACGAACCTCTGGTGATTCACGGGATGAGCAATCGCGAGGAAAGAATACGTCGTGCCATCACCGATGTCGGTCTTCCCGTGTCCTTTCTGGATCGGTTCCCCCATCAGTTGTCCGGGGGGCAGCGACAGAGGGTCGCCATTGCGCGCGCCCTGATCCTGGAGCCATCGCTGCTCTTGCTCGACGAGCCCACTTCGGCGCTGGACGTTTCCATCCAGGCGGAGATTCTCAATCTTCTGCAGCGCCTGCGCGAGGAGCGCGGTTTTACCTATATCATGGTCACCCATGATCTGGCCGTCGTCGATCATATGTGTGATCGCTTTGCGGTGATGCAGCACGGCGAGGTTGCCGAGATCCTTCCGCATGAGGCGATCCTCGGCAATGGAGCGACACATCCCTATGCGCGGGAATTGATCGCCGCCTCGCTCGAATACGAAGGCGCGCGTTGAGCTGAATGGTTCACATCGCGACTGTCTGTGAAGGCCCGGCCATAAGCCGGGCCTAACCCGTTTATCCGATCGCTGATCGGACGTCCGTGCCGCCATGAAAATGAAGGGGCGCGTGTTTCCACGCGCCCCTTCGTCCCTTGGGAGGAATAGCATGAAGATCCCAATGCGGCCGGCTCCGCCGGCCGCATTGGAGTTGGTTCACCGCGTCTTGGTGATGCCTTCGAAGCGGGAAAGCCAGGGGCTGACGATCAGCCCTTTGACATCGCTGCGGAAGGCCGCCGTATCGACGACTTCAGAGAAGGGCTGGATGGGCATGACGATTTCATCCATGTAGACCTGCAGCTCCTCATAGAGCTTGGTCTGCTTTGCCAGATCACGTTCGACCAGCGCCGCTTCGATCATCTCGTTGAGCTTCACATCCTGAAAACTGGTGCGCCAACTCTGATAGTTCGTGAGCTTGGCCTCGTCCGAATTGTCCGGGTTGTAGGCCATGGAACGAAGATTGTTGTCCGGATGGGGCTGCTGCCCGCCACCGCCACGCCCGACAAGCAGCTCGAACTTGCGCTCGCGCATGGCACCGTAGATCTGGTCACCGGATCCACTGATCAATTCCGCCTCGATGCCGGCCTGGCCAAGCGTGTTCTGGATTGCGGTCGCGGCCTTGAGGAAAGGGTCCTCCGAGAGCACGCGCAGCGTCGCCTGGAAGCCGTTCGGGTAGCCTGCGTCGGCGAGGAGAGCCTTCGCCTTCTCGACATCGAGCCTGTAGCCCTGGTTCGGCAGGGAGCCCATGACGCCGGAACTCAGCGATCGTTGATGCAGCTTGCCGTAGAAGGGCATGACTGCCTGGTCGATACCTTCGTAGTCGATCAGGTACCGCAGGGCTTCCCGCACCTTCCTGTTTGCAAACCGCTCGTCCTTCATCGAAACGGCCAGATAGTAGAATCCGGAACCGGGAACGGATTCGCTCGTGATCGCGGCGTCTGCTTCAAGCGCCTTGAGATCTGGCGCCTGCAGCGAATAGGCGACATCGATGTCGCCCTTTTCGATCATCAGACGCTGGGACTGCGATTCCGGAAGATGGCGGAGGAGGACCCGACGCATGGCAGGTGCCGATCCCCAATAGGCGTCATTGCGGGTCAGGATGATGAATTCGTTCGACTTCCATTGGGTGAGGGTAAAAGGCCCCGAACCGGCTGAATTCGTCGTCAGCCAGGCTGCTCCGAGGTCCCCATTTGCTTCGTTCTCAAGCGCGGCCTTGCTGTCGATAATGGATCCCGGACCATTCTGGGCCAGAATCATGAGCAGGAGGTTCGGATCGTCCGCGCGCGGCAGCTTCAGAACGAAGGTATGGTCGTCCTCCACTACGAAATGCTCGTCCGCCGCCTCAAGCGTGAAGCCGCGCGTCTTCAGGAATGACGACTGCGCGAGATTGATCGTCAGCAGACGCTTGAGGCTCCATGCCACATCCTGCGCGGTGACCGGATTGCCTGATCCGAAGGCAACATCCTTGCGCAGATGAAAGCGGATCGACAGACGATCCTCGGCGATCTCCCACTTCTCCGCGAGCCGCGGCTGAAGGCTTCGATCCTGTGGCGAGAGCATGACCAGCGTGTCGTAGACATTGTTGAGTACCTGCACCGTCTCGCGGCCCGTGATGGCGGCCGGGTCGAGGGTCAGGATATTGTTCATCGTCGTCGCGACGACAAGTTGATCAGCCGGCGTCTCCGCCAGGGCTCCCACGGGTGCGGCACCAGACAGCAATGCTGCGATGGCGACGGATAGAAAGAACTTCCTCATGCTTCCTCCCTTTCGGCCCCACGAACGTGGATGGCCTTCAATGTTGAGAACGCGACCGTTCCTCCACGAACGGCAGTGTTCAGGCGAGTAGACGGCGGACCGGCGCGGCAAGCGCCCGTCCGATGGCGCGGGTCTGCTCTCTGTCGAGATGGACCCCGTCAATGCTGGATGCCGTTGCAACTGTCCCGGCATCGAAAAAATGCACACCAATTTCTTCGGCCAGCGCCCGGTAGAGCGGCGAAAGACGGGCGGCTTCGGCGAGACTTCGTCCTGCCCTTTCGCTCGTGCAGGCTGGCGGTGCCACAAGGAGAAATTTCGGGACCGAGCGCCGCGGCTTGTAGGGAAAGGTCTCGACGATCTCCGCCAGCCGTCGCATGCCGGACACGGCAGCCTCGGCGCGACCTCCATGGGCAGGCTTCAGATCATTGGTGCCCAGCATGACGATCACGAGGTCGAGCGGCATGTGGCTCGCGAGGGCCACGGGCAGCGCCCTGGCTCCATTGCGGCAGCAGGGGCCTGTGTGATCGTCATGGCAGGTCGTGCGACCTCCGAGGCCTTCGGAGATCACGCGGTAGCCATCGGCCAGCTCATTTTCCAGGACCTCGGGCCAGCGCCATTCTTCCGGGTGCCGCAATCCCGTCGCCGGATCCGCGCCCCAGGTTAGACTGTCACCGAATGCCAGTATCGTCCTCATCGCCCTACCTTCATCCGACGCGGTTGTTTTCGATGAAGTCAAAGTCGATGTCCTCTCCAAGCCCCGGGCGATCCGGCACATGCACGTAGCCGTCCTGATCCATCGGGTCGGAGAGGGACTTCAAGTAGTCATGCCCGTCGTCATATTCGAGGAAGGGGTGCAGCAGACCGCGCTCGTACCAGCGACAATTCTTGGATGCGGCCACCACATGCAGGTTCATCGCCGTGTTGCCGTGGACCTCGCAATCCATGCCAAAGCACTCCGCCATACGCATGGTCTTGAGTGCCGGCGTGATGCCGCCAACATCATTGACTCCCGTCCGCAGAATGTCGCAAGCGCCCGCCTTCACCCATTCCGCACGGTGCCAGTGCTTGCCCGCAGCGCTTTCGGGCCCGACGACCGGGATGTCGAGGTTATCTGCTAGCCACTGGTAGGAACTCATGGACTGCTCGTCCATCGGTTCCTCGATCCAGTCGAAACCGAGCTTCTCGAGCCCGCGCCCGAGCGCGAGCGCATCGCTGCGCGTATACCAGTGAAAAGCGTCGATCATCAGTCGGATGTCAGGGCCGACTGCCTCGCGCACCGCCGCGCAAGCCTTGAGGTCCATGCGCACGTCCGGAGCCCAGCTGACCGGCGGCATCCAGGTATGCAACTTGATCCCCTTGTAGCCGCGCCGGACCAGTGTTTCAGCAAAACGTCCATAGTCCTCGGGCGTCGCCAGGCCGCCCTCGAGTTCGTCGCCGCACATGATCGATCCGTACGCCAACACCTTGTCGCGATAAGCCCCGATCAACTTGTATACAGGCTGGCCGGTCGTCCGCCCCGCGAGATCCCAAAGGGCGCAATCGATCGCGGCCAGCGTGCGGTCCGTCAACTGCGCCGCAGAACCGCGCTGCCAGTGCGCGAGGTCCTGCCACAACCGTTCACGGTCGCGATGGTCCTGACCGATCAGGACCTTCTTGGCGAATTTTTCGATCACGTGCGGCCGAACGATCTCTGGCGCGGTAAAGGAGTGTCCCTCTTGGCCATCCTCGGTTCTGATGGTCAAAAGGGCCTGCTCCACCTTGTGCGGCGGACCGGGATGCGCGTGACCGGCGCTGTCGGAGTGTCGACGCGTTGTGGTTAGAAATCGCCGGACGAAAACTTCGGAAATGTTCATGATTGCTTATGGTCCCCCAGACAAATCTCCATCCTGTCTGTTAGGTTATGCACAAAAGAGCGATTTGTGTCAAACCTGTAATACAGGAATGGAGGATTTATGTGCGTCAGGCGGCAGGCCGGCGCTTCATGGGTTTGCAGGTTCCGGTAACGGTGCCTAGGAGGAGAGCCTTTATTCGCCGCTCCAGAAGCTGGAGGCGACGCTGCCCAGCTGCCTCCATGCCGTCATGACAGAGGCGGTCAATGAAAACCGGCTTCCCGGAGAAGGCATGCATCTCCATGGGTGACAGCCTGAACGGCTCGCTAGGTTTTTGATCCGGGATATTGAGGAGAGGGTCCCATGTGTTGAACCCGCAGCTTACCGGAATGTGGTCGGTGGATGACCATATTTCTGCTTGAAGGCAGTCGCTAGGTGAGCCGAATCGGAAAAGCCGGTTTCGAATGCGATCTCGGTCATGGACATGGCGCCGTTCTCGACGAGGAAGCGCGCATAACGCAGCCTGGTTTCCAGAATGAACCGTTTTGGCGTGACACCGATATGCTGCCGGAAAAGCCGGGTGAACTGGCGTGGAGAGAGACCCGCGACGCGCGCAGCCTCTTCCGGGGAAACGTCTTGCCCCTTTCTGCTTTCAATCAGGACCAACGCTCGTTGTATGCGGGTGTCGCCAACATGACGGAAAACCGAAGCGCGGCCATGGTCGAAAGCGCTCATCGTCTTGTGTTCGGTCAGGGAAAGCTGGTGCACGGCCTTGGCTGCCCGGTCCGGGCCGCAATGCTGACGAATGAGTTCGGTCATCAGTGAAAGGATCGAAACGCCACCCGGTACGGTGATCCGGCCGTTGTCGACCAGAAAGTCGTCGCGGCTCGAAAATGCGATGCGTGGAAAGGCGACGCGGAAATCTTCGGCATGAAAAGGATGGACAGAGGCTTTCCTGCCCTCAAGCAATCCTTCCTGCGCAAGGACGAAGACGCCCGTGCAGGCTCCAATGATCGGGACGTTTGCCGCGGCCGCAACCTGCAAGTAGTCGCGATGCTGACGGGATGCAGCCCGCAGGTGGGGGAGAAGCCCGCCAATCGCGACGATGTAGTCGAAATCCGTCGGGTTGATATAGGGCGAGTCTGCGTGCACGCGAATGCCGCAGCTTGCCGCCACCGCGTGACCCGGTCCACCCATGATCGACCAGCGGCAGTGGAGCGGGCGGGAGTTGTCGGCGAAGTCGGCTGCATGGCGCAAAGGCTCGACGATGCCGGTAAGCGACATCATCGGAAAGGTTGGCCACAGCAGTATCCCGACCGAAAGATCCGGTCTGCGCTCCCGTGACGCCTGCAGACGCCGCGACCAGATCCCGTCCAGCCATTCAACATACCCCGTCTCGGTCGGTGCGGATAACGTCGGCACATCATCGGAATTCATGCCGCTCTCCAGCAAGACGAGCTCGCACGCGTCGAATTTTCAAAGAGAATGTCCGATTTATAAAATTCACGCAAGCCGATGACTGCCAGATTTGCAGGCGTCAGATGAGACGGCCGGGGAGAAGAACTCCGTGGCTTGGGGAACTCAATAGAAAAAAGGATCGAATCGATGACACTTTCTCTTTCGAGAAGGGTGGTGGTGTGCGCCCTGCTGGCAGCTGCGAGCTATCCCGCGTTCACGCCCAGGGCGACGGCATTTGAACTGGCAGAGGACGGCAAGTTGACGGTGGCCTTCACCGGCGACATGCCGGGCTCCGGCTGGCAGGACGGTAAGTTGATCGGCTATGACGGCGAAATCATGCAGAAGATCGCCGACAAGCTGGGGCTCAAGATTCAGCCGGCGCTGATGGAGTGGTCGGGCACGATCGCCTCGGTTGAGGCCGGCCGCGTCGACGTCATGCTCGGTACCATGGGCTGGACGGAAAAGCGCACGAAGATCATGACGTTGTCCGAGCCGATCCATTACTTCAAGAACGGCATCATGCAGTCGACCAAGACGAACTGGGACAAGCTCTCGGATCTCGAAGGCAAGAAAGTCGGCACCATCACCGGATTCTCTTTCGTGCCTGAATTGAAGAAGATCAAGGGCTTGGAACTGTCGCTCTACGACACGTCAGACGCTGCGGTGCGGGACCTGATCGCAGGTCGCATCGAGGCAGTGATCGGCGATCCGCCGGTTGTCTCCTATGCCATCAAACAGAACCCGGATTGGAACATGCAGTTCCTCGCCTTTACCGACCAGAACGCTGATTTTCCGCTTCTGACCGGCCTCGGACAGGTCGTCTACGGCATCAACAAGAAGAATGATGACCTGCGCCAGAAGATGGACGCCATCATCGCCGAGATGTGGAAGAGCTGCGAAATGAAGGCGATCGGCGCCCGCTACGGCCTGTCTGCCGACGTCTGGTTCACCCCGTCGGGAGACAATTTCCGGGCCGGCGTCGATCGCCCCGCCGACTACAAGCTGCCGTCCTGCGCTGCAGGCGGCTGACCGGCATCCATTGGGGCCGCAAAAAGGCGGCCCCAATCTCAGCTGAAAAAGACGAGGAGAACGGTGATGTCGGTACTGTTGAGCGTGACAGGACTGCGGAAGAGCTATGGCCCGGTGGACGTCCTGAAAGGCATCGATTTCAATGTAAAGGCGGGCGAAAAGATTGCGCTGATCGGTCCTTCGGGCTCGGGCAAATCCACCTGCCTGCGTTGCCTGAACTTTCTTGAAAAACCGTCTGCCGGCGACATCAGGCTCGACGGTGAACGCGTCGGCGTCCGACCAATCGGGCGAGATGGGCGTGAGCACGTCATGAGCGACCGGCAACTCGCACCTCAGCGGGCGCAGATGGGCATGGTGTTCCAGCTCTTTCATCTCTGGCCGCATCTGTCGGTTCTGGAAAACGTCGCCATTGCGGCCCGCAAGGTGCGACGGCTTTCGTCTGCTGAAGCCCGAGAACTTGCCATGGAGATGCTCGCCAAGGCGCACATGTCGCATCGAGCCAGTGCATCGCCGCTCGAGCTGTCCGGTGGACAGCAGCAGCGCGTCGCCATCGCCCGTGCCCTGGCGCAGAAACCCAAGCTGATGCTTTTTGACGAGCCGACCTCGGCTCTCGACCCTGAACTGGTGCACGAGGTGCTGAAGGTCATCGAGGAACTGGCAAGCGAAGGGCGGACAATGCTGCTCGTTACCCACGAAATCGCATTTGCACGTGACGTCGCCGATCGGGTGATGTTCCTCGATGGTGGCGTGATTGTCGAGGAGGGCGCGGCGCGCGATGTGATCAGCTCGCCTCGGGAGCCGCGCACACAAGCCTTTCTCAAGCAGATCCGGCATTGAGGGGCTTGTCATGACCGGTCTGGACACATTCCTCACCATCCTGCAGGGCCTCGCGCGTGGTGCCGGCATCACCATTGTCGTCACACTGTCGGCGCTGACATTCGGTCTATCGCTCGGGTTTATCCTGGCGCTCGCCCGGCAGTTTTCTCGCTCGAGGATTCTCTCTGGTCTGATCGATGCCTATGTGGAGTTCTTCCGCAACGTTCCGGCGCTGTCGCATCTGTTCATCCTGTATTTCGGGCTGGCGGGGCTTGGCTTCCGCCTCTCTTCGATCGGCGCGGCAATCTTGGGTCTCGGGCTGATCGGGGCAGCGGTCACCTGCGACATCTTTCGCTCAGGTTTCAAGTCGCTTCCTGCCGGACAGACGGAAGCCGCACTCGCTGCCGGTTTTACGCCGCTTCAGACGATCTTCACCATCCTCACGCCGCAGGCAATGCGCATCGCCCTGCCATCGCTCGGCAATTTTGCGGTTCAGCTCTTGAAGGATACGTCGGTGGTGTCCGCCATCGCCGCACCTGAAATCATGTTCTATGCCCGCTCCATGGTGACCTCGTCCTTCCAGACAACGCTGATCTACGCCACGGCCGCCGGTCTTTACCTCGTCATGAGCCTGCCGCTGATGCAGGTCACGAGGGCGCTCGAAAATCGCTACGGGAGAGTGAAATGACCGGCTTCTTCCAGCCTTATATCGAGTATGGCGGCGAGTGGTTGCCCTTGCTTTTCGACGCAATGACGAAGACGGCACTCCTGTCGATCTCGGCCTTCGTCCTGGCTCTGGTTTTCGGACTTGTCCTCTGGCTATGCCAAGGGTCTCGTGTGCCAGCGCTGAGGCATTTCGCGAGCCTCTACGTGACGGTCGCGCGTGGCGTGCCGCTTCTTGCCGTGCTCTTTCTTCTCTACTTCGGGCTTCCCGGGGTCGGCATAACCTTCGATGCCTTTACCGCTGCCATGCTGGGCCTTGCCCTTTGCTTCGCGGCGCAGGTGGCGGAAGTGTTTCGCGCCGGCATGCTGGCGATCCCGAAGGGACAGCGGGAGGCGGCACTGGCCGTCGGTTTCACGCCCCGCCAGTGTTTCACCTTCATCATCCTGCCCCAGGTTGTGCGGGTGGTCTTGTCGCCCCTGATCGTCACTTTCGTTTCGCTGCTCAAAGACAGCTCGCTCGCTTCGTTGATCACGGTCGATGAACTGGTGTTGACCGGGCGGGCGATGGCAACGGAATACTTCCTGCCTCTTCAGATCTATTGCGCCGTCGGGCTCTGTTATTTCCTCATTGCCTGGCCGTTTTCCCTGCTCTCACGGCGTCTCGCCGTTCGATGATCCTTCCGACAAGGCATAGATGATGACCACCCAAAGCCGTCGTATCAACCGCATGCAAACTGAGCCTCGGGAAATCAGCTCCGTCTTTCGCAAACCCCTTATCCTGATGACCCCGGATCTTCTTGAAACCTCAGATGCCGCCACAGAGCGGGAATATGTCGTGCGCGTGAACTATGCAGAAGCCATTGCCGAGGCAGGCGGGATCCCGCTGATATTGCCCCATGCGCTGGACGGAATCTCCGCTGCGCTCGCCATTGCGGACGGGATCATGATCACCGGCGCACGCCCCGGTGTCGAAGTCACGGCGCAGCGCAGCGCCTTCGAAAGAGCTCTCGTTCGACAGGCGCTCGACATCGGCAAGCCGCTGCTCGGCATTTGCCATGGCATGCAGCTCATCGGCGAAAGCCTCGGCGGCACATTCGTCACGGATCTACCGGAGACTTCTGCCGATGGTGAAACGGTGCATATGCCGCGTGACATACCTGATCGTCTGGCGCACGAGATAACGGTTGATCCGGGTAGCTCATTTGCCGCCTGGTTTGGCGATTCAAAGGTGAGCGTCAACAGCCTTCATCGCCACGCCCTTGCCGGGTCGGGCCGTTTCCGGGTCGTGGCGCGCGCGCCGGATGGTGTCATCGAGGCATTTGAAGGGGAGACATCCGGTTTTGCTCTGGGCGTCCAATGGCACCCGGAATATCGGCTGACCGCCCTTGACCGATACATCCTCAAAACTTTCGTCGATCACGCTGCGTCCCGTGTCGAGGCTCCGTGCAAAAGGGATTCCGGCGGATCGTCGATCGCAGACCGGCTGGCGGCGCTCGGACTGATCCTGCCGGAAGCGCAGACGCCGCCGGGTTCCTTTGCCGGCGCCGTGCGAAATGGCGACGTCGTGACGGTCTCCGGCCAGGTACCGTTGAAAGACGGAAAGGTTCTAAGGACGGGGCATCTGGGGCAGGACGTATCGATCGAGGACGGTCAGGAATGCGCTCGGTGGGCACTCCTCAATGCGCTTGCGCAACTGGATCGAAGGGCAGGCGGATTGGAGCGGGTGAGCGGCTTTGTCCGCCTTGCCGGTTATGTCGCGGCAAGTGCCGATTTCACCCGGCATGGGGCGGTCGTCGACGGGGCATCCGAACTGCTGCGCGAACTTTTTCCGGATCGTTGGTCTCATGCTCGGATTGCCGTCGGAGTCTCGTCGCTGCCCCGCGGTGTTCCGGTCGAAATCGAATTGACTGCGACCGTCATGGGGGAGGGCGGCTGACATGGCGGACATCGCTATCATCGGCGCCGGTGTCGTCGGCGTAAGTACCGCCTATATGATGGCGCGGCGCGGATATCGGGTCACACTGATCGACGCCGCCGGCGCGCCCGGCTCGGGCGCCAGCGCCGGCAACGCCGCTCAATTGTCATGGGCCTATGGCGATGCCATGGCCTCACCCGCGCTGATCCGGCATTTGCCAGGGATAATGCTCGGTCGCGACCCCGCCTTTCGCATAGGCTGGCAGGCCGATCCCGACTTCCTGATCTGGGGGCTGCGTTTTCTCGCCAACGCATCACCCCGCCGCTGGTGGACAAACACACGTTCCATCCTCGATCTTGCAGCCGTCTCGCGCGAGGAGCTTGCCACGCTGCTGCGCGAGACGGGAATTGCCTTCGACTATCGGCTTGCCGGCAAGCTGCACCTCTACGGCGATGCCGCGAGTTTCCAGGCAGCCCGTAGGGCGGTTGACAGGAAGAACGGGCTCGGCATCGAGCAGCGCATGCTTAACCGGGAGGGTGCCGAGGAGATCGAACCGGCGCTCCGCCTCTATCAAGGCGAGATTGCGGGTGCGGTCTATACGCCCGGCGACGCACTCGGTGATGCGGCCGTTTATTGCCGCGCGCTCACGAACCACCTCGTTCGCGAATACGGAATGACGACGCTTCTCGGCCACCGAGTTTGCGGCTTTCGCACGGTCAATCAAAGGCTGCGCGCCATTCGTTTTCTGGATCGTGACGATCTTGGCGTCGATATGGCGGTTCTGGCCGCTGGGCCGGGAGCGCCGCTCCTCTCTCGCGAGGTACCGGAGGCGCGCGCCATTCGCCCGGTGCGCGGCTACTCGCTGACCATTCCCCTGACCGCGGGCTCGCCGCGTGTCAGTCTCACCGACGTCAAACGCAAGCTGGCCTTTGCCGCCATCGGCGACCGGTTTCGCGTCGCAGGCCTCGCCGATATCACGGCCGTCGGTGCCGGGTTCGATGGCGAACGCTTCGGTGCCCTGCGAACTGCCGCTTCCTCGGTTCTGTCGGAATTTAAGGCTGCGAGCACTGACGAGACCATATGGTCGGGCGAACGCCCCACCACGCCTTCATCACAGCCGATCATCTGCGCCTCGCGCCGAACCCGAGGACTGTACCTGAATATCGGTCACGGCATGCTCGGCTGGACGCTCGCTCTCGGCTCCGCCCGGCGTGTCGCTGATCTCATCGCCAGATAATGCGCATGTCGGCCGCGTAAAATGGCGGTGTCCGCCGAGCGAACCGGGAAGTGCTTCTTGCAAACTCTTCTGGTCACGCCATCGGATAAGATCGCGACAATGATATCCTTTGTGAGGGAAGGCGCGGACGTAGTCACCGAGCCAGAAACGACGGAGATTGAACGCTTTCGTACCGGATTCAAGGTCGTTTCAATCCTCGCATCGTCCTTAACCTCGATGTCGCCATGCTCCAGCCGCGTCCTCCCGCCCAAGCGCTTTCCTTCGAGCGGTATTCGTGCTTATATTGAATGAACGTTCAGCAAGTATGAGGGCGCCATGAACGAGCTTGTCCGGGATATCGCCGTGCCGAAGGAGTGGGACAGACGGGGACTGCCCGGGTGGTGTTACCATTCGGACGCTCTGCTCGAACTCGAGAAGGAACATGTCTTTCGCAGCCACTGGCAGATAGCCTGTCATGTCTCCGACGTGCCGGAACCGGGCAGCTACATCACCCTCGACATGGTGGGTGAGAGGGTTCTCGTCCTGCGCGACAAGGCGGGTGATGTCCGCGCCTTCAACAATGTCTGCCGGCATCGTGGCTCTCGGCTGGTAACCGCTGAGGCCGGGATGTGCCGCGGCGCGTTGGTCTGTCCGTTTCATGGCTGGGTCTACAACCTTGACGGCACGTTGCGGGGCCCCTCGCGACCGGACAGTTTTCCACCGCTCGACAAGAATGATTTTTCGCTTGCCGGCATCGAGACGGAAGTCTGGCTCGGCTTCGTTTTCATCCGCCTCAAGCCGGGTCCGCAGGCAACTGTCGCCGAGCTCATGAAACCCTTTGAAGCGGAGCTTTCACATTACCGGACCCGCGACATGATCCCGACCACTGGCTTTTGGGGTCACGAGTCGCCGGTCAACTGGAAGTCGGTGCGCGACGTCGACAACGAAGGTTACCATGTCGCGATGGCGCATCCAGCGCTGCAGGATCTCTACGGTTCCAGCTATTTTGACGAGCCCTTCGTCGGTGGGATCTGCCGTTCGTTTGCCACTTACAATCCCCATGCGGGCCGGCGCTGGAGCGTACGACAGTACCGCGCCGTCGCGCCGCCGGCGACGCAACTTCCGCCGGAACTGCGCCATGCGTGGATCTACTACGGCCTGTTTCCAAACAACGTCATCGCGGTGACGCCGGAAAGCGTGCAGTTCTACCAGGAGTTCCCGATCACACGCGGCAGGACCCAGCTTCGCGGCGCGATCTATCGCTATCGCGACGAGGGCAGGGCCGAGCGTCTCGCACGTTATCTCGCCGCCCGCATCGACCGGGACACGATGGCCGAGGACGTGCAACTCACCGTCTGGTCCAACGAGGCGATGACGTCACGAGCCTTTGCCGGTTTCTACCTTTCCGACCTGGAATATGGAGTGCGCACCCATCACGACCATCTGCGTGCGGTGCTGCCGGTGATGACCCTCGACGAGGCGCCGGAGGAAGAGCGCATGGCTGAAGTGAATGCACGGATGTCGAACAGGATCTGAGCGGCTGAACCTTCATCGGCGCGACATTAATTGCCGGCGGCAACGGCATGTCGCCGGCTTCCCATATTTTGAACCTGGTTTCAGCCCTTCCACAAACCTTCACGGACCAGTTCGTCCTGCGTGAGCGCAATGCCCTGGTGCAGGATGGAGACGAGATCGTCGATTTGCGGTCGCGTGATCGTAAGTGGCGGCGACATCACGCACATGTGGATCAGCGGTCGCACCAGCAGGCCGAGCTGCTGGCAATGGGCGTCGATCCGCTTGCCGACCTCGAGGTCGAGCGCCAAGGGATTATTGCTCTTGCGGTCGGCGACGCATTCGACACAGGCCATCAGTCCGAGCCCGCGAACTTCGCCCACGAGCGGCAGATCCTCGAGCGTCTTCAACTGCGCCTGGAAGTAGGGTGCTATGTCGCGGGCATGGGCGAGAAGGCCGCCCTCGAGCAGGTCGAGATTGGTTTCCGCGACGGCGCAGCCGATCGGGTGGCTGCTATAGGTCAGTCCGTGGGCGAACATCGCCTCGGGATGGTTGGAGTGACGCAACCTTTCCAGAAGCCCCGCCGAGATCATCATGCCGCCGAGCGGGAAGTATCCGGAGGTCACGCCCTTCGCGAACGTGATGATGTCAGGTTCGATGCCGAAAACGTCTTTCGAGGCAAAGACATGGCCGAGGCGGCCGAAGGCGGTGACCACCTCGTCGGCGATGAAGAGGATGTCATTGTCGCGGCACAATTTTCGCATGCGGGTAAGGTAGCCGGCTGGCGGTACGATGACGCCGCCGGAGGCCATGATCGGTTCGGCAACGAAGGCGCCGATGGTTTCGGCCCCATGCGTCTCGATAGCAGTGCGGAATTCGTCGATGAGGGTGTCGCAGAAGGCCTCGACCGACAGGCCGACCGAGCGGCGGAACGGATTGGGACAGGAAAGCTTGATCACCATGTCCTGCGCGCTGTCCATCCAGTCATGGTCGCGGGGGCGGCCGTTCAGGGAAGCGGAGAGGAAAGTGGATCCGTGATAACCGCCCTGGCGGGCGATGATCATCTTCTTGGTTGGGCGACCGTGGACATTGTTGGCGAACTGCATGAAGCGCAGTGCCGTTTCGACCGCCGACGATCCGCAGGTCGTGTAGAAAACATGGTCGAGATCGCCGGGTGCATGGGCCGCCAAGCGTCGTGACAGGCGAACCGATGGTTCGCTCGCCGTGTACCAGGGCGAATTGTAGGAGAGCGTCATCGCCTGTTCGTACATGGTTCGGGCGATAGGCTCGCACGCATGGCCCACATTGGTGCACCACATGCCGGCGGGGCCGTCGATGAGCCTGCGCCCTTCGATATCGGTGACATAGATGCCGTTGCCACCGACGATGCCGCCCCGTGCCTCCGCGCCGATCTCGCCGGCAACCGGCCAGGGCTGGATCAGGTGTCCTTTGGCAGCATCGACGAATTCCTGGCGTTCGGTTGCGGACATGGTCTCGAAGTTTCGGATGGCTGCCATTGCGAACCTCTTTTTGTATCGCTTCAAGCGTCTGAATTTGATTGAAGAATAGCACCATATTGAATGGACGTTCAATCAGATTCGATGGATGAGTGCTTGCATTTCGTCAACATTTGCGCTCATCATGCGAAACGAAACGGAAGAGGCGGAAAGCCGGAGGGCAGCCATGCATCGATTGCTGCATTACGCCTGTTGTCACGCGGGCCCCTGGGAGGGCGGCTGATGGCGCTGGCTGTGGATCGATCGTCGAGTGCGGCGAACAATGCCCCGCCTGCAAGGCCGTCATGGCTGCGCGGGGAAGAGGCGGCGGGGCTCGCTCTCATTTCTCCGACCGCCCTCTACGCCCTGTTTCTGCTCGGCATTCCGATCCTCACAGTTTTCGCCTACAGCTTCTGGACGCAGAACTACCTGGAGATCGATCGCAGTTTCACTTTCGAAAACTACCGTATTGCCCTGACGGAGCCGATCTACCGCGATCTGCTGCTGCGCTCGCTGGCGATCTCCCTTGTCGTCTCCGTTGTCACGGTTGTTGTTTCCTATCCGGTGGCCTGGTTCATCTCCTTTCACGGAGGCCGCCACAAGAACCTGCTGCTTTTCCTGATCACGGTACCTTGCTGGACGAGCTACCTGCTCAGAGTCATGTCGTGGAAGATGATCCTCGGCTATCAGGGTGTCCTGAACACGGGGCTGATGTCGCTCGGCGTCATCAATGAGCCGATTGCCTCGCTTCTCTATAACTCCAATGCCGTGGCCATCACTCTTGTCCATAGCTGGGCCGCTTTCGCCATCCTGCCGATCTACGTGTCGCTCGAGAAGATCGACCGGTCGCTTGTCGAAGCGGCGCGCGACCTCGGTGACGGGTCGGTGCGGAGCTTTCTGCGTATCGTCCTGCCGCTTTCCATGCCGGGGGTCATATCGGCCATGCTTATCGTCATGATTCCGACCGTCGGCGACTATGTGACACCGCGCCTCGTTGGCGGCAAGGACGGGGTGATGATTGCCACCGCCATCCAGGCGCAGTTCGGCAAGGCGGCCAACTGGCCGCTTGGTGCCGCCCTGTCGGTCACCACCATGGCGATTGTTTCGGTCATGGCTGGCGCCTGCGCGCTTCTGCTCAAACTTGCGGCGAGGCGTATCCGATGACCGTGCTGAAGCTGTCCCGCTGGCGCGTGCTGCCGGTCTATATGACACTCTATCTTGGGTTCCTCTATCTGCCCATCCTGCTGCTTCCAGTCTTTTCCTTCAACAATGCCGCCGCCACGCGCTTCCCGCTCGCCGGGTTTACGACGAAGTGGTACGCCTCGTTGTGGGGCAATCGGGAGATGCTGGATGCCGCCTTCAACAGCCTCGTCGTCGGCATCTGTGTGTCAGTCCTGTCGACAGGGCTGGCAATCTGCGCGGCCCGGGCGGTAACCCGCTATCGATTCCGGGGGCGGCGGGCCGCGAACGGCCTGATCATGGCGCCGCTGTTCCTGCCTGAGATCATCGTCGCCGTCTCGCTGCTGATGATCGTGCTTCAGGTCGGCGCAGAGCTCTCGCTCGTGACCGTCATCCTCGGTCAGGTGGTTTTCTGCCTGCCCTATTCGATGGCCGTACTGACGGCAGGGTTCGACGGTTTCGACCGGTCGCTGGAGGAGGCCTCGCTGGACCTCGGTGAAACCGCCTTCGGCACCTTCCGAAGGGTCACCTTGCCTGTGGTAGCACCTGCCATCCTGTCCAGCCTTCTGGTCTCCTTCACCATATCACTCGACGAGTTCCTGCTCGCCTTCTTCCTGTCCGGCACCGAGCCGACGCTGCCCGTCTACATCTGGGGACAATTGCGTTTTGCCGCTAAGCTTCCTGGCGTTCTCGCGCTCGGCAGCATCATGCTTGCCTTGTCCATCTGTCTGCTCGTCGCTGCCGAACTCCTGCGCCGGCGCACTGCGCGGCAGCTTTCTACCGGAGCCGCAGCCCATGTCTGATATGCCGATGATCGCGATTTCGGGGGTGAACAAGTTCTACGGAATCTACAAGGCGTTGACCGATGTCTCGCTCGATATCGCTGCCGGTGAGTTCTTCTCGCTGCTCGGCCCGTCCGGATGCGGAAAGACCACGCTGCTGCGCTCCATCGCAGGCTTCGAGACACCGAGCTCCGGCGACATCAGGATCGACGGCCAGTCGGTGATCGGTGTCCCGCCGAACCGCCGGCCGACCAACATGGTCTTCCAGAGTTATGCCATCTTCCCTCATCTCAACGTGGAGGAGAACGTGTCCTACGGCCTGAAGCGCTTGAAGATTGGCGCGGCCGAGGAACGCCGCCGCGTCGGCGATGCTCTGGATCAAGTGCGGCTCGGCCACCTCGGAAAACGACGCGGTCATGAACTGTCCGGCGGCCAGCGGCAGCGCGTCGCGCTTGCCCGGGCGCTGGTGTTGCGCCCCAAGGTGCTGCTGCTCGACGAGCCGTTGTCGGCCCTCGACAAGAAACTGCGCGAGGAGATGCAGTCCGAATTGCGCGCCCTGCAGAAGGCTGTCGGAATTACCTTCGTCCTGGTCACCCACGACCAATACGAAGCGCTGGCGCTGTCCGATCGGATCGCCGTCATGTTCGGTGGGCGGATCGCCCAGGTGGCCACGCCGAAGGAACTGTATCAGCATCCCCTGACGCGGCTGACGGCAGATTTCCTCGGTGGCATGAATTTTCTGTCCGGCAAGGTCGTCGACAAGGCCGGTGACATGCTGGCTGTCGAGACCGAACATTTCGGCCGGCTGCGGCTTGCCGCTGCGGCCTCGGGCGGGCGGGCGGGCGACAGGATCACGCTCGGCATCCGGCCTGAACGGCTGCGTCTGCTCTGGGACGGCGAGCGCGCCGACCACGAGTTGCAGGGCAGGGTCACAAACCGGGCCTACTTTGGCGAGACGACACATCTGAGCGTCCAGGTTGACGGGCTGGAACAGCCGCTTTCCATGGTCGAGACCAATACCTATGGTGCAGATGACCTTCCGATCGGCGAACCGATCCGGCTCGCCTATGATCCGGAGGCGTTCGTCGCGCTCGCGGATGACGAGACCGAGGATCGTATTCGCAAGCCCGACTGATCACATGGGTCGGATCCATTCAGCGGCTGCGGCGCGCCAGCTTTTCGAGCCAGCTGTCGCCGACGCGATAGCGCCGCAACACGTCAGCGGGTTCCTCAGCATCGAGACGGGCGAGATAGCGGTAAACTTCCAGTGTCTGGACGTCCATTTCCCCGCAAGCATAGAAATACATGGCCGCACCATAGCGGGCGCGGCCGGACCATTCGATGCCCGGTGGAAGCGTGATGTTCTCCCATTGCGCTTCGGTCTCGCTGTCCGGATCCGCGTCCATGCTCGATGCCTCAGAACCGGCCCGGCGGCGTTGCCGTGCGTCGGTCCAGTCTGATGAAGGGGCGCGGCACGATCTTGGCGCGCTTCATCAGCTTCTGGTACTGCAGTTCCCGCAGCGCATAGATCTCCACCCAGAGATCGTCGAGAATGCGTTCGCCATAGGGGTGTGCGAGCGTGGCGATCGCGATATTGCGCTTGGCGATCGGCGACCAGATGCCGGCGGTGACGATCCCGGCTTCCCGGGTCCTGCGATGATAGACAAGGGCATGCTCGGCAGCGATGTTTCCCTCGATTTCGAGACCCACAAGGATGTGCTTCAGCGATTTTGTCCGCCGCGCCCCGAGGATTGCGTCGCGACCGTTGAAGAAGGGCTTTTCAAGATCCACCAGCCAGTCGAGGCCGATTTCGTCGGGTAGACGTACGCGGTCGGTGCGCAGCGTTGCCTCCGCGGTGGTGAAGTCGGTATTGGCGACGATGAATCCGGCTTCGATGCGGGCGCGATTGAGTGCGCCATATCCGATCGCCTGAAGGCCGAACAAGTGGCCGGAACTCCAGATCCGATCCCACAATGACAGGGCAAGGTCGGCGGGCGCGAAAAGCTCGTAGCCCAGGTCGCCGGTGAAGCCGGTCCGAGAGATGGTGATCTCGCGACCCTCGTGGTCGAAACGTGCCAGCTGGAAGGGCCTGAGGGTCTCGATGCCGCCAAACCCTGCCGTGTCGAGCACCGCAAAGCTGGTGGGTCCCTGCAAGGCTACGGCGGCCACCGTCTCGGTTTCCTCATCGATTGTCACGTCGAAACCCACGGCACTGTCGGTCAGCCAGGGCAGGTGGCGCTCCTGGCAGCAGAGGCGGAAATCCGTCTCCGCCAGCCGGAACAGGGTGCCGTCATCCAGGACATGGCCGTGATCGTCGCACCACGCGGTATACTGGACGCGTCCGGGCTTCAGCTTGCGCACGTCGCGCAGCGTCAGGCGATTGAGGAAACGTTCTGCATCGGCTCCGCGTATGCGGTATTTGATCATCGGCGAGATGTCGAACAGGGCCGCCGTGGAGCGGATCGCGAAATATTCGAGCTCATCGTCGAAGACCGAGTGCGGCGCCTTGTAGCCTGCCCACGAATACCAGTCGTTGGTGGTCGACAGAGCCGCGATGCGCGGATGGAAAGGCGTTTCCAGACGGGGAGCCGTGATGTGGATTTGTCCGGCACGGCGCTGGGCGGTCTCGATGTTCATCGTCTGTCTCCGGCAAGGATTTGGCGCGCCGCGAGCAGACCCGGCAGGCCTGAAATGCCGCCGCCGGGATGCGATCCGGCACTGGCGAGGAACAGCCCCTGGAGCGGCGTGCTGTAGCGCGAGGCGGCGTGCACGGGCCGGTTCACCAGCAGTTGATCGGCCTGCAACTCGCCATGGTGCCAGTGCCCGCCCGGAATGTGGTAGGCGGCCTCGATATCCGGTGGTGCCATCACACGGACGGCCCGCACGGAGCGGCCAATGCCCGGCGCATGTCGTTCCAGAACGGCAAGTGCTGCGGCCTCCAGTCGGCTTCGCCCGTGCTTCAAGCCCTCTTTCAGCGCATAGGGCACAAACGGGATGAGAGCCGACAGCGTTGCGGCGCCTGACGGTGCAAGCGAGGGCTGCGCCAGGCTCGGCAGCATCACCTCCATCACCGGATCTGCCGGAAGCTCGCCGTATTTCGAGGGATTGAAAGCGGTTTCCACATGCTCCATCGACCGTCCGATCACCAGCCTGCCGGTGAGCGCGTCCTGCGGCACTCCGGTGAAGGAAGGGGGCGTATCGAGGGCCAGGTCGAGCCGGGCGACATTGCCCAGCGAGCGGATATTGCCGATGGCGCGACGGAAACCGGTGCCGATCTCGGCGGCGTCGATGAGGGTGAGGAACGTTGTTTTTGGATGAATGGCGGCGACGATGATCGGTGCCGTGAACGTCTCGCCGCTTTCCAGCACGACGCCGCTGACGACACCCCGGTCGGCCAGAATGCGGGCGACGGGAGCACTGGTTCTGATCGTTACACCGGCCTTCAGTGCGCCCGCGACGAAGGCTTCGCCAAGCGCGGCCACGCCCCCTTCGGGCACGAACTGGCCACCGACATGCCCGTTCACCTCGCCCGTCAGGCGATAGTAAAGGCCGAGCAGGGAGGTCGGAGAACGTGGACCAAGCTGGACGCCGAGTGTGGCGTCAAAGGCGATGAGCGCCTTCAGGCGATCGTCGGTCAGGTATTCGTCGCCGATATCGGCGACATTCATCAGCAGCATGCGCAGGAAGTCCCGGCTTTCCTCGCGACCTTTGAGCAGAAGCGCGAGACCTGCCGACCCCAGCGCAGCAAGGTCTGAAATCCCGACAGCCTTGAGCGGTGGAGGCGTACGCTTGAGGAAGCGCCGCAGGATCCCGGCTTGTGAGATCAACGTGTCCCGCAGGAGCCTGAACCGGTCTGCCTCGTTCTTGGAGACGCCTCTGATTCGTTCGCCATAGGCACTTTCCAGAATGGCGGGCTCCACCCGAGCAGACAGCACTACGGTCGGAACGTCTCGCCCGCCTGCCAAGTTGTCGGGCAGGGCGAGAAGCTTCGCCACATCCGGATCCAACCGGTTGACGATCTGGGCGGGACCGTTCGCCTGGAAGCCCGGATGAAAGCTATCACCGCGTAGTGCACCGCCGGCCTTCTCATGCGCCTCCAGAACCACGACCTTCCTCCCGCTTTTGGACAGGGCTGCCGCTGCGGTCAACCCGTTGTGCCCGCCACCGATCACGATCGCATCAAATGACGTCATGGGCCCCACTCATGTGTTGCCGGCCCCGCTTGAGGTCGCGCAGGATTTCCGAAGCGGCGTTGCGGCCCGGAGCCCCCATCACTCCGCCTCCGGGATGGGTTGAGGATCCGCAGAGATAGAGCCCCTTCACCGGGCTGCGATATTGCGCATAGCCGGGCACCGGTCGGTTGAACAGCAACTGGTCGAAAGTCAGCTCGCCCTGGAAGATATTGCCTTCAGTCAGCCCGACCTCCGCCTCGATCTCGCGCGGCGTGCGCACTTCCATGTGCAGGATGCGGTCGCGGAAGCCCGGCGAATAGGCCGCGATCTGGCTGACGACGGTTTCGGCAAACGCGTCGCGGTCGGCATCCGTCCAGTCGCGTCCTTCAACCTTCGGCGGACAGTACTGCACGAAGCAGCTCATGAAATGCTTGCCCGGCGGCGCCATGGTCGGATCGAGCGTGGTCGGGATCATCATGTCGATAAAAGGATCTGTCGACCAGCGCCCGTCCTTCCAGTCGTCATAGGCCCGTTCCATGCGCTCCACGCTGTCGGTGAAATGCATGTCGCCGCGAATACAGGTGGAGCCCTGCGGCAGGGCCGGAAATTCCGGCAGGCTGTCGAGGGCGATGTTGAGCTTGCCCGACGAGCCGCGCATCTTGAAGTGGCGGACCCGGTGCACGAAGCGTTCGGGCAGGTCCTTTTCCTCCACGAGCTTGAGGAAGGTCCGTTTGACATCGGCATTGGAGACGATCGTCCGGCCGCGCACTTCCTCGCCATCGGCCAGCACCACGCCCGTCGCTTCGCCGCCGCGTGTCAGTACCTTGTCGACATCGGCGCCGGTGCGGATCGTGCCGCCGGAGGCCTGGAAAGAACTGGCAAGCGCCCGGCTGATCGCCCCCATGCCGCCGCGGGCATAGCCCCAGGCGCCGACCGATCCGTCGACTTCCCCCATGTAGTGATGCAGCAGCACGTAAGCCGTGCCGGGCGACATCGGCCCGAGCGCGGTGCCGATGATGCCGGAAAGGGCGAGATAGGCCTTGACCACATCGGTCTCGAAGTACTCGTCTAGGAAATCCGAGATGGACATGGTCCAAAAGCGAAGCGTCGCAGCCATCTCTGCGGCCGAAAAGTCCCCGAAGCGCCTGGCGAGAAACAGAAGTTCGCCGATGTCGCGCGGCTTGAAGGAAAAGGGATCCGGTGCCGTCCGCATCAGCAGAGGCTGGATAAAGCGGCACTGGCGCGTCACGTCGCGGGCATAGCGCTCATAGGCCTCCGCATCGCGCTTCGACCAGCGAGCGAATTCGCGCCGGTGGCTGTCGTGATCCCGGTAGGAGGCCAGATAGTCGCCGTCACGGGTGAAGACCGCACCGCCCTCATAGGAGATGATCTGTAGCCCATGTTTCGGCAGTTCGAGATCACGCATGATTTCCGGCCGGAAAAGTGAGCAGACATAGGAGCAGTTGGAATAGACAAATCCGGGCGTCAGCTCGCGGCTGGTGGCCGCTCCTCCTACCCAGTCGTTCTTTTCAAGCACCAGGACATCGAGGCCGGCCCTCTGCAAATAGCAGGCGGCAACGAGGCCGTTGTGACCGCCGCCGATCATCACCACGTCATGGGTCTTCATGTTGCCCCCAATCATGCGTTTCACCAAAAGTGAATGAAAAACGAATGCTTGTCCATCTATATTGAATGAACATTCAGCAAGTTTGTTGCAAAGTTGTGAGAATGAGCTACTCTGATGTGGACAAAGGGAAGGTCAGAATGGCTGAGGGTTTCGTGGGGCATCCATGGGGAAAGGGCAGGCCGGACGGTCGGGTGTTCCAGTCTCTGTCCACGCGCATCATTTGCAAGAAGGTCCTTGACAGTGACGGCTGACGTCGCGCTCATCTCAAAGCTGATGAACCGGGTGCACGGCGATGATGCCTGAGCACGCGGACAGATACGTTCGGAACTGGACCCAGAGCATGAAGTCGATAGACGCCCTCCCCGAAGCGGGAGTTCCCGGCGACAAGAAGGGCCGCAAGGCTTCCAAGGAAACCCGCCAGCAACAGCTCATCGAGGCGACGATCGATTCGCTGGCAAAACGTGGTTATGCGGAAACGACGCTCGCCAATGTGGCCGATGGAGCCGGACTGTCGCGCGGCATCGTGAATTTCCATTTCGAAAGCAAGGAGCGGCTTCTCATCGCCACGCTTCAGTTCATGGCGGATGAATATGCCGGCCATTGGATGGGGGCCTACGAGAAAGCCGACCCACCGCCCGCAGCCAAGCTCTGGGCGCTTGTCGCTGCGGATTTCGATCGCAAGCTTACCACGCGGCGAAAGCTCGCGGCCTGGTGTGCCTTCTGGGGCGAGGCGAAGTCGCGACCGACCTATCAGGCACTCTGCGGTGCGCGGGATGCCAAGTATCAGCAGCTGTTCGAGGATATCGTTACGGCACTGAAGGCGGAAGCCGGATACACCTTTGAACCGAAAGCCACGACGCTTGCGCTGTGCGCAACACTCGAGGGCCTTTGGTGGCGCCTCATGATGAACGACGGGCTGACGCGCGATGCGGCGCATGCAGCGGCTATTGAATTCCTCGTCGGACTTTTTCCGCGGCACATGACCCGCGAGGGGCCCGACCCGACATAGCAACAGAGACCAAGGAGATCGGCATGAAGCCCAAAACTGCATTACGACTGTCCGTCCTGCTTTCCGGTCTCCTGGCGAGCGTCGCGCTCGCCGCGGCTGCGGCCGACAACATCGTCGTGTTCGACTGGGCCGGCTATGAGGATCCCGCTTTCCATCCAACCTATACGGAGAAGTTTGGCAGCGAGCCCGACTTCTCCTTCTTCGGCGACGAAGAGGAGGCCTTCCAGAAGCTGCGCTCCGGTTTCACCGCAGACCTCGCCCATCCCTGTTCGCAAAGCGTTTCGAAATGGCGAGACGCAGGCCTGCTGGAGCCGCTCGATACGTCCAAGCTGGCCAATTGGAACGACGTCCTGCCCGGCATCAAGGCGATGAAGGGGTTGATGACGGCCGATGATGGTACGGCCTATTTTCTGCCCTTCGAATGGGGGAATACGGTTCTCACCTATCGCACAGATACGGTGAAGCCGGAGGATGTCACGTCGCTCAAGGCCTTCGCCGATCCGAAGTTCAAGGATCGTGTTTCGATCGGCGACAATGTCGACGATGCCTATGCCCTGGCGAGCCTGGCGATCGGGATGAAAGACTGGACCACGCTCACGGATGAGCAGTTCAAGCAGGCATCAGACTTCCTGCGCGCCGTACACCAGAATGTTCGGCTCTACTGGACGGACAACACCGACCTCAGCCAAGCCATGGCGGGCGGTGAGGTCGATCTGGCCTGGGCGTGGAACGAGACGGCGACGACACTTGCTGCCGATGGCGTTGCGGTCGCCATGAACAAGAATACCACGGAAGGCATTTCCACCTGGGTGTGTGGCTATGTGCGGCTGAAGGGTGGAGCCGGCAGCGAGGAACAGCAATACGGCTTCCTCAACGCCATCACCGACCCCGCCATCAGCAGCTATATGGTGGAAAGCTGGGGTTACGGGCATTCCAACGCGAAGGGCATGGCGGCAGTCGATCCCAAGATCATGGCAGACAAGGGGTTTGCCGACATCGACAAATTCACTGCCAGCACCCTTTTCCAGTCGCCGATGCCGACAGAACTGCGTCAGCGCATGATCGCGGAGTTCGAGAAGATCAAGTCGGGCTATTGATCGCCGATGCGAGACGTGTCGCGGTGGATCTGTCCGTTACGACGAAGAAGGGCAAATCCTGACCGTCTTCGCGTATATGTCGAACGACCAAACTGCGGTTAGCCCGAGCCCCCAGCGAATACTAAATACTATATGGATCAGTCGCGGCGGCAGCGCTCGTGCCTGTCCGGTTGCGTCGCATTTCCACAACAAGCTCGGTTGAGGCTAGCCTGAGGAGCCGATTCATCAGTCCTCATATACTCGCCGTGGAAATCGACAATGCAGTGAACGCTTCTTCCCATGTTCCCACCGTTCCAAAAGCCGGTTCAACATTCTTTTCCTCAATATGTTCGCAAGGTGCCTGCTCTCATGAAACCGTTTCATGCACCGCAGAACGCCGCTTTACATGGTCTGCCAAGACAACCACCTCCGCCGGCGCATTGAGGCCTGAAGCGATGATCGAGACCCGCAGGTTGTTGCCGAGGGTGTCATCCAGATTTGCGCCCAGGATCATATCGGTATCCCCGTTGACTTGGTTGCGGATGTAACCCGCGGCCTCGTCGACCTCGAGCAATGTCAACTCTCGAGCGGCTGAGATCGACACGAGCAGGCCCTTGGCATCTCGGAGGCTTGTTCCATTGAAGAGCGGGTTCTCAACGGCAGCCTTTGCCGCTTCTGTCGCGCGACCCAACCCTGAGGCTACGCCGGTCGCCATGATGGCTCGGCCCATATCCCTGACCGGTTGGGCCATGTCGCTGGCTTGAAGTTTCATCCGGCTTTCATACGAACTCCGACAGCGCGTCAGGCGGAAATCTTGTCTGCCCCGCCAGAAAGATTGGCATAATTGGCCCAACGCGCTCACCCACAAATGCGGCCGTGATGGCAAGTGGGTGAGCGCCATTGCCCCGGGCGGCCGGCGTTTGCGTCGTGCAGCTTCAAATCGATGCCGTGCCTTCCTTTTGGACGTGAGGGTATAAGGCCTCACCGGGTTTTGACACCGGCGGAACAGTCCAAAAGCGCGATGTGTGTCCGCAATCCATCGGAAGTCTTCCTTTTTCGGTGACGCAGATCCGCAGTAGCCGTGGTGAAATAGACAGCGCTACAGCGGTCAACGAGGCTGGCCCGGGAAGAGCGCGCAAGTTCGTTGGTCTTTTGGTCCGTCTGTCAAACGAGACTTACCCGTTTTCCGGACCGCACACTTTCCAACGCTGCGTCCGCGAGCTCCAAAGCGCGTAATCCGTCTTCCCCGCTCGGCGACATGGCGGCACTGCTTTCTAAGGCCGCGATGAAGCTTGCGATCTCGTTGGCGTAGGCCTCGGTGTAGCGTGTCATGAAGAAATCGTGCAGGGGCGGGCGGGTGTAGCCCTCGGCTGTCGCGACCTCGATCGAGATCGGGCGCTGGTTTTCTGCGGATGCCGAGCCCTTGGAGCCATGTACTTCGATGCGCTGGTCATAGCCGTAGGTGGCGCGGCGGGAATTGGAGATCACCGCTTGCCGGCCGCTCGCGGTCTCCAGGACGACGGTCACGCTGTCATAGTCGCCAGCGGCGCCGATAGCGGGATCGACGAGAACGGCGGCATGCGCGGAGACAGACGCGATTACCTCGCCATCGAGCAGGAAGCGGGCCATGTCGAAATCATGGATTGTCATGTCTCGAAAAATGCCACCGGAACGGCCGATGTAGTCGAGGGGCGGCGGACCTGGGTCACGCGATGTAATGGTGATCATCTCGACCTTGCCGATCCTGCCGTCGTCGATCGCCTGCTTGACCGCCATAAAGTGTGGATCGAAGCGGCGATTGAAACCGACCATCAGCTTGGCGCCAGTCTGCTTGACCACGCTGATGCAGGCCCTTACCCGCTCGACATCCAGATCGACGGGCTTCTCGCAGAAGATCGCCTTGCCGGCCCGGGCAAATCGCTCGATCAGATCCGCGTGCGTGTCTGTCGGTGTGCAGATGATCACGGCGTCAATGTCACGCGCAGCCTCGATTTCCTCGATAGTGCGAACCTCTGCGCCATATTGAGCCGCAATCGACTGGGCCGCAGCCGGAAAGGCATCGGCCACGGCGAGAAGCCGCGCGTCTGGATTGCTGCTGACGGCCTTGGCATGGACGCGGCCGATCCGGCCCGCACCTAGAAGGGCAAAATTCACTGACATGGTCTGGTCTCCTGTGGCTTGATCAGCCGTTGATCATGGTGCGGAAGCGGGCGAGTTCGTCGGCCGGCACGCCGACATTGTGCCGATCTGCGGGATAGGCGCCGCGGTCGACGTCCTCGCGGAACTCCCGGAAGGCGGCAATCCGCTCTTCCTGAAGGCGGCTGAACTCGGCCGCGAAATTGCGATAGGTCTTGGCATGGCGCGGGACATGCCCGCGGGTCTGGCCAAGCACGTCATCGGCGAAGAGGTATTGCGCATCGCAGCCGGCGCCGGCGCCCATTGCGATCATGAAGAGCGAGGTCCTTGCGCTGATCAGGGAGGCAATTTCGGCCGGAACCACCTCGATCTCGGCAGCGAAAGCACCGGCTTCCTCGAGCGCCTGCACAGCCATCCAGATCGCCAGCGCACTTTCGGCCGTCTTGCCGACAGCCTTGAAGCCCCCTGTCCATGTCGCCTTGGAGGGGATGAGGCCGACATGGCTGCAGACCGGAATGCCTTCGTCGCGCAGCCGGCGGATTATGCCGAGGCTTGCTGCGCAATAGACGGCGTCACCGCCTGCGCGCATCGCCTGGAAGGCGGCGCGGAGGTATTCCTCCGCAGTGACGTAGTCTCCATATTCAAGGCCTGGCACGGCAAAGACGGTGGGAGCCGCCTCGCGGAAAGCGGGGCCGAGCAGGGCCGGCGGCACCGAAACCATTTCGATGCCGGCCTTCTCCGCGGCTTCTGCCTCTTCCAGCGTGACGACACGCAGCATGCTCAATTGCCGCTTGCCCTTGAGTGCCAGAATGTCGGCGACGGTGGGACGGTTGGATTTCATGGGATTGTCCTCTGGCGCCCTGCGCCTACAAAAGGGATTTCAGTTTGACGGAAGGGTCGGCAAGCGCCGCCGGGTCCGGGTGGACCCGCCTCGCGATCAGCATCTCGGCAAGACGGATATCGCGCGCTACGGAGCCCCCTGGACCCAAGCCGCTTGCCGCCAGCAATCGTCCCTCACCATCAAGGTGAAAGAGAATTTCGGCCTCCGATGAGAGCGCGCGGCGCACGGTGGACGCGGCGCTGTCAGCAAGGCCAGCCACTTGCAGGGTCAAGTCGTATTGATCGGACCAGAACCAGGGCACGGCCTCGAAGATTTCCGCCTTGCCCAACATGTTTGCCGCGGCGACATTGCCCTGCTCTTGCGCATTGCGCCAGGATTCAAGTCTCGCGCGCCGGCCGCCATATGCTGCGATCGGGAAAGAGCAGCAGTCACCGGCGGCAAAGATATCCGGATCGCTCGTGCAAAGATGATGATCCACCGCAATGCCGTTTTCGATGGCCAGCCCAGCCTCCGCAGCGAGCGCCGTGTTGGGCTGGGCACCGATGCCGACCACCAAGGCATCGGCCTCGATCCGGCGACCGTCAGCGAGCGTGATCGAAACGGAAGTCTCGTCGTCCGTGATGGAATTGATGCCGACACCGCAGATCAACTCGACACCTTCTGCGGCGTGCCGCGCCTGGAGTGTAGCGGCCAGTGTCTCCGGAACGCCGCGCATCAGGACGCGGGGTTGTACTTCGATCAGCGTGACATCGGCGCCGAGCATCCGTCCCATCGCCGCCAGCTCCAGTCCGATGAAGCCGCCTCCGAGAATGGCAAGATGGCTGCCTTTGCGCATATGACGCCGGATGGCCCCGGCATCCTCGATTGTTCGCAGGACGTGGACACGATCACTCCGGTGAAGACCCGGAACCATGCGTGGCGAGGCACCGGTCACCAAAAGCAGCCGGTCGTAGTCCCGCGGATTCTCACCATCGAGGGCGAACGTGTGAGCGCCTGGGTCGATGGAGGTAACCTTCTGGCCCCGAAGAAACGTGATGCCTGCCTCCAAAAACCGGTCTTCCGCGGCAATGGCCCGCACGGCATCAGCCTCAGCTCCCGGCTTGGACAGGGGTGGACGTTCGTAAGGGAGATGCGGCTCGTCACCGATCAGCGTGACGGTTGCCTGATAGCCCTGCTCGCGGAGAGCAAAGGCCGCGCGCACGCCCGCCTCGCCGGCCCCAATGATCACCATGCCAGAGGTGCCCATCTCAGCCGACCTGGATGAAGACGCGACCGCCTTCGACCTTGACCGGATAGGTCTTCAGATTGATGCAGACGGGAGCCCCCTTTGCCTCGCCGGTCTTGTAGTTGAAACGGCCATTGTGTTTCGGACATTCGATGATGTCGTCCATCACCAGGCCGTCCGCCAGATGAACGTGCTCATGCGTGCAATGACCGTCCGTCGCGTGGAAGCTGTCTTCCGGGCTACGATAGACGGCAAAGCTCTTGCCGGCGTGGTCGAAGCGGATGACGTCCTCTTCGTCGATCTCGTCCTTGTCGCAGATGTCGATCCAGTTGCTCATCGGGTTCTCCTCCCCAAAATTCGATTTTCGTGTTTGCCGACCGGCGTTATTCGGCGGCCGGTGCCATGACTTCGCCGTGGAAGTCTTCGCGATAGGGCTTCGCTGTCGACGGCAGTTCCCGTCTAAGGAAGTAATCCTCGTTGCGGAGCTGGCGCAGGAAAGCCGGGATCATTTCACGGTAGCCGTCGAGGATTGACAGGTTCGGCGCCGGCAGGTCGTCCTTGATCATCGCGTGCAGTCTCGGCAGGGCGTGATAAGGCACCATCGGGAACATGTGATGCTCAACGTGGTAGTTCATGTTCCAGTAGATGAACCGGCTGATCGGGTTCATGTAGACTGTGCGGCTGTTCAGCCGATGATCGATCACGTTGTCCGCAAGGCCGCCATGCTGCAACAGGCCGGTCATGACATGGTGCCAGGCGCCATAGAGACGTGGTAGGCCAATGAGCATCAGAGGCAGGATCGAACCCAGGTAGACCGCGAGGGCTACGGTCGCGATATAGATCGCGAGCCAGATGCGGGCGGCTTGGATTGCCTTGGGCTGCTCGCTTTCCGGAATGAAAGTCTTCTCTTCTGCGCTGATCACGCCGAAGGCATTGCGGACCATGTCTATCATGGCGTGCCAGGCATCGAGCAGGCCGAAGAAATTGAGGATTAGCCGCAGAAGATCCGGCGGACGCATGACGGCGATTTCCGGGTCGCGTCCGACAATTACGGTGTCGGTGTGATGTCGCGTATGGCTCCAGCGCCAGGTCACGGGATTGCGCATGATCATGAAGCAGGCGATCTGGTAGACGACGGTGTTCATCCACATCGTCTTGAAGGCCGTGCCATGGCTGCATTCGTGCCAGCGGCTGTCGGAGGCAGAACCGTAGAGCACGCCATAGGCCAGGAAGAAGGGGATAGCCCAGAGGCTGCCCCAGAAATAGATACCGAGGCCGCCAAAGACGAGCATGGAGCCGAGCCAGATCGCAGTATCGCGCATGGCCGGGCCATCTTCCCGCTTCATCAGCTCCTTCATTTGCTTGCGCGGCACGTCGGTATGATACCACTCCGCAGCCGACAGGCCATTGGCCACCGCTGCCTGCGCATCGCGACCCAAAAGACTGTAGTCACGCTTTGTCGCCATCCTCGCCATGCTCTCCTCCTGCTCCCAAGGGACACCGGTCCCACGTCGTCTTGACGGATGCCAAAGGATGAGCACACTTTTTCCCGACCTCAATAGGCGCATGATATATTCTATCAAACTATATCATTTTCGATCCATTTTATGATAACTTACCTCATCGAGAGGAGTTTTCATGGGAACGAGACCAACCATTGCCGATCTCGCCAAGGCCGCAAATGTCAGCGTCGCCACGGTGGACCGCGTCCTGAATGGGCGCCACAAGGTGCGGGAGGATACGGCACGACGGGTATATCAGGCGGCGAGCGACATCGGCTTCCATGCCGTCAGCCTGTTGCGGCAACGCGTCTTTGAAGGCCAGCCGCAATACAGGCTCGGTTTCGTGCTGCAAAAGCCCGACCAGCCTTTCTATCGGGCCTTTGCCCGGGAACTGGAAAATGCGGTTGAAAATTACGCCGAAATTCGTGGTATCGCCCAGATCGAGTATTCCTCCAGCCAGACTCCGGCCGAACGCTCGGAGAAACTGAAGGATGTTGGCGCACGCTGCCATGCGGTCGCCATGGTCTCTCCCGACTACCCCGCCATCACGGCAGTGGTGGAGGACCTGAAGGCGAGAAACATCCCCGTGTTCTCGCTGCTGACGGATTTTGCCACCGGCGTGCGCGAAGGCTATGTCGGAGTCAACAACAGGAAAGCCGGCCGCACGGCTGCCTGGATGATCACCAAGGCGGCCAAACGGCCCGGCAAGGTCGCCGTCTTCGTCGGCAGCCATCGTTTCAACGGTCACGAACTGCGCGAAATCGGCTTCCGCTCCTTTTTTCGTGAATGTGCTCCGGAATTCGAGGTGCTAGACAGCTTCGTCAATCTCGACAGCGGTGAGATCACCCATGAGGCGACGATCGATCTGATCCAGCGCCATCCAGACCTTGTCGGCTTCTATGTGGCAGGCGGCGGCATGGAGGGGGCGATTTCCGCACTCAGGGAAGAAAACGCCGCGGGCAAGTATGTCGTTGCGGTCAACGAACTGACAGCTGATTCCCGTGCGGCCCTGGCCGACGACATCGTAACTGTCGCCATCCACACGCCGCTGCAGCATCTCTGCCGCGAACTCGTGCGCCTGATGGTGGCCGCCATCGAGAACGGACCGGCTACCGTCCCCGGCCAGACCTTTCTTCCGTTTGAAATGTACGTTCCAGAAAATATTTAATATGGAATGAAATAATCGCATCATGATTATTTGCAAAATCTCTCATAAATGAAAGAGAATGACGACAGTTCGACTTTGACGATCGCCATGAAACCTGATGACCTTCCCCCACGAGGCGGGAGGATAGAGCCGCCCGGAACAACATCATTCTGGAGACATCCATGGCGGCCCCCACTTTTGCGCTCAACCATATGGTTGCGCCTACGCTTTCCTTTGCAGACCTGATCAAGGCCGGCGCCGCAATCGGCGTCCATCAATTCGAGATCCGCAACGACCTCGCCGGCAACGCCATCCTTGACGGAACCGCCCCGGAAACGATCCGCGCCGAAGCGGCCGCTGGCCGGGCCGAGATCATTTCGATCAATGCCCTGCAGCGCTTCAACGAATGGACACCCGAACGCGAGGCGGAAGCAAAAGAACTCGCAGCCTATGCAGCCGCCTGCGGTGCCAAGGCGCTGGTTCTGGTCCCCGTCAACGATGGCAGCGGCCAGGCGGATGGCGAGCGACAGGCAAACCTGCGCACCGCCATTGCGGCGCTTGCACCCATTCTCGAACGGGCCGGTCTGATCGGACTGGTCGAGCCGCTCGGCTTCCAGATCTGTTCGCTGCGCTCGAAGAAGGAAGCGGCCGAGGCAATCGCCGCCATTTCCAGCGCTGGCCGCTTCAAGCTGGTGCATGACACATTCCACCATGTCCTGGCAGGCGAGCCGGAAATCTTTCCCGAACTGACCGGCCTTGTGCATATCTCCGGTGTCGACGACGAGACCGTCGGCATCGACGACATGCGCGACCCGCACCGGGTCATGGTCACGCAGAATGACAGGCTCGACAATGTCGGCCAGATCCGTAGCCTCCTGGCCGCCGGCTATGCCGGGCCGTTTTCCTTCGAGCCCTTCGCCGCAGACGCCGCACGCGATGCGGACCCCGCAACGGCGGCGCGCGTAAGCATCGATTTCATCCTGCAGAAACTCGGCTGAGGACCCGGCCGAGATTCACATTGACACGCCCTTAAAATGGAATAAATATTCCAGTAACTCGAATATGGATTTGTTTATTCCATGCGCCTTTGGGAGAAGGGCGTTGCGAGCTCACCTCACCGAATTGGATGAGGCTCCGGGATTTTTCGGGTGCACCGGACACCCAAAGTGGAGGAGAAAACATGAAAAAGCTTATTCTCGGCACGACGATCGCGCTGATGACGTCCGTTTCCGCCTATGCTGGCGACATCGGCGTCTCGATGGCGAATTCGGACACCTTCCTGACCGTTCTGCGCAAGGGCATCGAAAAGTCGGCAGGCGATGCGAGCCAGCCGGTCCAGATCGAAATCGCCGATGACGACGTGCAGAAGCAGCTGTCGCAGATTCAGAACTTCATCGCCGCCAAGGTTGATGCCATCATCGTCAACGCTGTCGACACGTCGGCAACGGCACCGATGACGAAGCTGGCCAATGACGCCGGCATCCCGATCGTCTACGTCAACCGTCAGCCGGCTGACGTAGATGCACTGGGTCCGAAGGGCGCATTCGTCGCATCGAACGAAGTGGATTCCGGCACGCTGGAAACCAAGGAAGTCTGCCGCATCCTCGGCGGCAAGGGCGACATCCTCGTCATGGTCGGCGACCTTGCCAACCAGGCTGCCGTCCAGCGCACCAAGGACATCCACGACGTGATCGCCACGCCGGAATGCGCCGGCATGAAGATCCTCGACGAGCAGACCGCAGTCTGGGATCCGGTCAAGGCACAGGACCTGATGACCAACTGGATCGCAGCAGGCCACAAGCCCGCCGCCGTCATCGCCAACAACGACAACATGGCGATCGGCGCGATCAATGCCATGAAGTCCGCTGGTTGGGACATGAAGGATGTCGTCGTCGCAGGTATCGACGCGACCCAGGAAGCGCTTGCCTACATGAAGGCCGGTGACCTCGATGTGACCGTCTTCCAGGATGCCTTCGGCCAGGGTGCCGGCGCCGTGGATGCCGCCATCAAGCTCGCCAAGGGCGAAAAGGTCGACGCCAAGGTCTGGATCCCGTTCCAGCTGGTCACGCCTGAAAACATGGACCAGTTCGTCACCAAGAACTGATAGAATGCCAATCCGGTTCGCCGCCATTGGAGGTGGCGGCGAACCGATCTTTCCGGGGAGGAGTACACCTAATGGTGCGATCACAAGCGATCAGCCCGCAGACCATGCTGGCGGTCAGGCAGAGCGGAGCCGTTCCACAAAGTGAATACCTGCTCGAGGTCACGGATGTCCGCAAGGAGTTTCCGGGCGTCGTCGCCCTTGACGATGTCCAGCTGAAGCTTCGCCGCGGCACCGTACACGCCCTGATGGGCGAAAATGGCGCCGGCAAGTCGACGCTGATGAAGATATTGGCTGGCATCTACACGCCGGATAGCGGCAGCTTCCGCCTGCGCGGCAGCGAGATCCGCCTGAAGAACCCGCTCGACGCCCTGCAGAACGGCATTGCCATGATCCATCAGGAACTGAACCTGATGGCGCCGATGACCGTTTCGGAAAACATCTGGATCGGCCGCGAACCGATCGGCCGCTTCGGGCTGATCGACCATGCCGAGATGAACCGCCGTACAGAGGCGCTGTTTGCCCGTCTCGACATCGACATCGACCCGGAAATCAAGGTGGGCACACTCAGCGTCGCGAGCCGCCAGATGGTCGAGATCGCAAAGGCTGTTTCCTTCGATTCCGACGTTCTGATCATGGACGAACCGACGTCGGCCCTGACCGACAAGGAAGTGAACCATCTCTTCCGGATCATCCGCGCCCTTCGCGAAGAGGGTAAGGGCATCATCTATATCACCCACAAGATGAACGAACTCTTCGAGATTGCCGACGAGTTTTCCGTCTTCCGCGATGGCAAGTACATTGCTACCTGCAACTCATCCGACGTCACCCGCGACGACATCATTCGCATGATGGTCGGCCGTGAAATCACCCAGATGTTCCCGAAGGAACCGGCAAAGATCGGCGAGGTCGTGCTGGCGGCGAAAGGCCTGACACTGAACGGCGTCTTCCGCGACGTGTCCTTCGAGGTTCGCGCCGGAGAAATCGTCGGCTTTGCCGGACTGGTCGGCTCCGGTCGCTCGAATGTCGCCGAGACGATCTTTGGTGTCACCCCTGCCGATGCCGGCACGATCGAACTTTTCGGCAAGCAGGTGGACGTTTCCTCGCCCTCCATTGCCATGAGCCACGGAATGGCCTTCCTGACCGAAGATCGCAAGGAAACCGGCTGTTTCCTGCTGCTCGACATCCAGGAAAACGCCCAGATGGCGGTGCTCCAGCAAGGCTATACCAAGTTCGGTTTCGTCCAGCAGGACAAGCTTCAGAAGGAAGCGTCCGACATGGCCAACCGACTGCGCGTCCGCACGCCGGACATGCGCGAGCCGATCATCAACCTGTCGGGCGGCAACCAGCAGAAGGTGCTGATCTGCCGCTGGCTGATGACCAATCCGAAGATCCTGATCCTCGACGAGCCCACGCGCGGCATCGATGTCGGGGCTAAGGCGGAAATCCACCGCCTGATCTCGCAGCTGGCGGGACAGGGCGTCGCGATCATCATGATCTCCTCGGAGATGCCGGAAGTGCTCGGCATGAGCGATCGCATCGTCGTGCTGCATGAAGGACGCGTCACCGGCATCCTGGACAGGGCCGAGGCCGATCAAGTGAAGATTATGGAGCTGGCGTCGCATTGACGACACAGCCGGGAGGAAATCATGTCAGATGCCATCAACGAACTCGGCGAGACGTCCAAGACGGGCCTGAAAAAGGTCCGCCGTCTGCCGCCTGAATTCTCGATCCTGGTCGTCCTGATCGGGATTGCCCTGGTCTTCGAAGTCCTTGGCTGGTACCTCGTCGGCGAAAGCTTCCTTGCCAACAAGCAGCGCCTGTCGATCATCGTCCTGCAGGTTGCCGTGACCGGCATCATCGCCGTCGGCGTGACCCAGGTCATCATCACCGGCGGTGTCGATCTCTCTTCCGGATCCATGGTCGGCTTCATCGCCATGGTGGCGGCAAGCTTCGCGCAGACGTCGCTCAATGCCCGCGCGGTCTTCCTGCAACCGGAATATGCCGCCTTCGGCCTGAACTGGTTCATCGATTCCAGCCCGATCTGGCCCTTGCTGGTTGGCCTTTTGCTCGGCGGCCTGCTCGGTTACCTGAACGGCGTGCTGATCGCGAAGACCGGTATCCCGCCCTTCATCGCCACGCTCGGCATGATGGTCTCGGTCCGAGGCCTGGCAAAATGGTATACCGAAGGCCAGCCGGTTGCGCTCCTGAACGAGAACTTCGCCTGGCTTGGCCAGAGCTTCGAGGTCTGGGGCTTCCCGGTGCCGCGAACGGTGATCGTCTTCTTCGTGGTTGCGATCATCTTCCACATTGCCTTGTCGCATACCCGCTACGGCAAATTCACCTATGCGATCGGCGCCAACAGCCAGGCGGCACGCGTCTCCGGCATCGATATCGGCAAGCACCTGATCAAGGTCTATGCGGTCGCCGGCCTTCTCTCCGGTCTGGCAGGCGTCATGCTGGCTGCCCGTGCCCAGTCGGGCCAGCCCAACATGGGCGTCTCGTTCGAACTCGATGCAATCGCCGCAGCCGTCATCGGCGGCACGTCGCTCTCGGGCGGCATCGGCCGGATCACCGGAACCGTCATCGGCACGATCATCCTCGGCGTGGTGACCTCCGGCTTCACCTTCCTGAAGGTCGGCGCCTACTACCAGGAAATCGTCAAGGGCGCGATCATCGTTGCGGCCGTCGTCATCGACGTGCATCGCCAGCGCAAGAAGTCCCGCGCCTGAACTACCTCCCAGGCGCATGAGGCGGTGCAGGTTCGGGGGAACCGGCGCCGCCTCTCCTCTTCATGCCACAAGACAATCTGACCTGACCCGTCACGGACCTATCGAGAGATGACCATGAAGCCCTATGTATTGACCGTATCCTGCAAGTCCACGCGCGGCATTGTCGCGGCGATCTCCGGCTATCTCGCCGCCGAGGGCTGCAACATCGTCGACTCATCCCAGTTCGACGACCTCCATACCGGCCAGTTCTTCATGCGCGTCTCCTTCATCTCCGAGGAAAGCGCCAGCCAGGCCAGCCTCGAAAAGGGCTTTGCCACCGTCGCCGAAGCCTTCGGCATGACCTGGAACCTCTACGACGCCGCAAGACGCGAGAAGGTCCTGCTGATGGTCTCGCGCTTCGGTCACTGCCTCAACGACCTGCTCTATCGCTGGAAGATCGGCGCCCTGCCGATCGACATCGTCGGCGTCGTCTCCAACCACTTCGATTACCAGAAGGTCGTCGTCAATCACGACATTCCCTTCCACCACATTCCCGTCACCAAGGCCAACAAGCCCGAGGCCGAAGCCCGCATCATGGGCATTGTCGAGCAGACCGGCACCGAACTCATCGTGCTTGCCCGCTACATGCAGGTCCTGTCCGACGACATGTGCCGCAAGATGTCCGGCCGGATCATCAACATCCACCACTCCTTCCTGCCGTCGTTCAAGGGCGCCAACCCCTACAAGCAGGCCTTCGAGCGCGGCGTGAAGCTGATCGGCGCCACGGCCCATTACGTCACCGCCGATCTCGACGAAGGCCCGATCATCGAGCAGGACGTCGCCCGCATCACCCATGCGCAGTCGGCCGAAGACTATGTCTCGATCGGCCGTGACGTCGAAAGCCAGGTGCTGGCCCGCGCCATCCATGCCCATATCCACCACCGCACCTTCATCAACGGCAACCGGACCGTCGTCTTCCCGGCAAGCCCGGGTTCCTATGCTTCCGAGCGCATGGGGTGACGCCGTGGCAACCGTAATCGATGGAAAGGCAGCGGCCGCCTCCGTGGTCGAAGCGGTAACTTCAGCGGCGACGGACCTTCAGGCGCGCGGCCACCGCAAGCCGGGGCTTGCCGTGGTGATCGTCGGCGATGATCCGGCAAGCCATGCCTATGTCGGCGCAAAGAGCCGCATGGCCAAGCAATGCGGCTTCAACTCGATCCAGCACACCCTGCCGGCCGAGACCGCGCAAGCCGATCTGATGGCACTGGTTGCTTCGCTCAATGCCGATCCCGAAATCGACGGCATCCTTGTGCAACTGCCGCTGCCCAAACCGCTCGACAGCGACAGCGTGATCCAGTCGATCCTGCCGGAAAAGGATGTCGACGGGCTGCACATCGTCAATGCCGGCAAGCTGGCAACCGGCGATCTTGCGACCGGTCTGATCTCCTGCACGCCGGCCGGCGCCATGATCCTGGTGCGCCAGATCCATGGCAAGGACCTGTCCGGTCTGAACGCACTGGTCATCGGCCGCTCCAACCTGTTCGGCAAGCCGATGGCGCAGCTTCTGCTGAACGCGAACGCCACCGTCACGATCGGCCATTCGAAAAGCCGCGACCTGCCGGCGCTCGCCCGTCAGGCGGATATCCTGGTCGCAGCCGTCGGCCGTCCGGAAATGGTGAAAGCCGACTGGCTGAAGCCGGGTGCGACCGTGATCGATGTCGGCATCAACCGCGTCGATGCGCCGGAAAAGGGCGAGGGCAAGTTCAAGCTGGTCGGTGATGTCGCCTTTGCCGAATGCCGGCCGGTCTCCGGTGCCATCTCGCCGGTTCCCGGCGGCGTCGGCCCGATGACCATTGCCATGCTCATGGCGAATACGGTCATCGCTGCCTATCGCCGCGCCGGCGAAGACGCGCCGGCGTTCTGACGGAATTTTCGAAATCGACTGCTGCAAGCGGAGGAAGACATGGGATTGGGAATAGGACTGATCGGTTCGGGTTACATGGGCAAGTGCCACGCCATGGCCTGGAACTCGGTGGCAACCGTCTTCGGCGACGTGGAGCGGCCGCGCCTTGTGGCGCTCGCCGATGCGACCGAGGAATTGGCAAGCCGCCATGCCAAGGCCTTCGCCTTTGACCGCGGCACCGGAAACTGGCGCGACCTCGTGGCCGACCCTGATATCGATGTGATCTCGATCGCCGCACCGAACCAGTTTCACGCCGAAATGGCGATCGCCGCCCTTGAAGCGGGCAAGCATGTCTGGTGCGAAAAGCCGATGGCGACCTCGCTTGAGGATGCAACACGGATGCGGGATGCGGCGCAGGCATCCGGAAAGACGGCGATCCTCGGCTACAACTACATCCAGAACCCGATGATGCGCCAGGCAAGCCGGCTGATCGCCGAGGGTGAAATCGGCACCGTGAACCACATCCGTCTTGAGATGGATGAAGACTATATGGCCGATCCGGACGAGGCCTTCTACTGGAAGAGTGCCGCCACGTCAGGCTATGGCGCCCTGGACGACTTTGCCGTCCACCCGCTGTCGCTGCTGACGGTGCTACATGGCAGGATCACCTCCGTCGTCGCCGACATGGCCAAGCCTTACGAGGACCGTCCCGCAGCCGGCGGTGGCCGTCGCGCGGTTGAGAACCATGATATTTCCCAGGCTCTGTTTCGCACCGAAAACGGCGCTTCCGGCGTGCTCATGGTCAACCGCTCCGCCTGGGGCCGCAAGGGTCGCATCGCCGTCCAGATTTTCGGTTCGGAAGGCTCGATCCTGTTCGATCAGGAACGCATGAACGAACTGCAGGTCTTCACGCGGAAGGATCGCAGCGACACTCAGGGTTATCGCACCCTGCTGGCAGCCCCAGCGCACCCGCCCTATCAGCAATTCATCCCGGCACCGGGCCACGGCCTGGGCTTCAACGAACTGAAGGTGATCGAATGCCGCGAACTGCTGCGCCTGATTGATGGCGACAAGGCAGCGCATGTGATCGACTTCGATACCGGGTTGGAAATCGAACGCATCGTGCATGCCACTGCGCAATCAGCGGAACGTCGGTCCTGGGTCGAACTCTGAACGATGGCTTTGCCTGGTGTGCTGTTCGAAGCCTGGCAATCTTCGGCAGCGACATGGGTCGTTTCCTGCGGGGGCGACACAACGTGCATTCCGGCTTGCTTCCGAGCCTGACCACTCTTATCGCAGTGATGATCGCCCGCTGCTATCAGACTACGGCACGACCTGTTGCGTGATAACAGACGCGTTGTAAATCTGCTCTGCTGCGAGTGGCAGCAGGCGATAGGCCATTTCGGCCTTCAGTTCCTCGTGACGGGCGATCTCGTCGGGGGTCTTGTCCTGCTTGGCGCCGAGCGTGACGAATTCCTCCTTCACGTGTCCCGGCTTGATCACGGCTTCGGCGGTGCGGCCGCGATAGCTGAAACGGAACACGTAAGGGCCGGGATGGTCGCTGATCGACTTGTCGACGGTCAGCCGTCCCTCGGTCAGCGCCCGGGTCACCATTTCCAGCGCATCGCGGCCGCCGGGACCGGAAAACGCGGTCACGATCGTCACCTCGCGCCGTTCCAGCGGCGTGTCGGAGAGGAGCGGAAACGCCGCCTGCATCGCCTTCAACGCATGCGCGACACCACCGGGAAAACCGCCGCCGTGATAGGCGTTGATGTTGTCGAAGGTGAAGCTGATCGGGTGGCCGTTGTCGAGCACGGTAATGACGTTAGACATCTGCGAAGGCTTTCAGGTTGGGTACGAAACAGTCGAGGAAAAAGGTCGTGGCCGGCATGAAGTGCGAACCGTGGTGGAACATCGGATCAAGCGAGGAGAGGATCATCGTGCCTTTGGTCGAGACCTTGTCCTCGTAGAGGATCGCCCGGCCGTCTCCATCGCGGGCGAGAACCGTGGCGCCGTCCGGCGGCACGAACCAGCCGTGCAGGTGCCAGGTCGCCTGCCGGTCGCCGATCCCGGCCATCAGCGGATGGCGGGCGGCGACTTCGGTCACGCGCACGCCGAGATCGGCGGCCGGATCGAGCCACCACCACCAGTTCGTCGGCGTGCCGGTAAAGTCGACATGCGGCAGCCAGAGATCTGACTGGCTTTCGCCGAGCGCCACCACCGTTCCGCCGGCCGCCAGGTGGCGGGCGATCACGGGCTTCTGGGCGATCATGCGCTGCGCCGGCGTGCGGCACGGAACCCAGAGAATGTCGTCTGGCCGAAGGATGTCGGCGAGCTGTTCGGGCGCGCAGATCACGTCGAAGGCCGCGGTGTAGCGCGGCCCTTCAAGGCTGCGGATATGGTAATGGGTGCCGCAGGATGGCGCGACGATACGCCGTCCGGTGTGGCTCGACATGCGCATGCCGCCATAGGTTTCGGAGGCGGAAAGCGGCAGGTCGGCCGCCGGTGACGCGGGCGAACCGGGCCAGGGGTCGAGGCATGTGCCGCCGCGGGTCCAGTCGATCATGCGGCGCGTCAGCTCGCCCGAAAGCTTCCATTCGAGCCCCATCGAGCCAAGATCATTGCCGGCATGGGAAAAGATCCGCCCACCCTTTGGACGCGCCCAGACCCAGTCGACCGGCACCTTCGCCGCGCCCAGGCCGTTGACCGCGACCGCGCCCTCGGGCAGCGGATTGCAGCCCCGGCCGTAAAAGCCGGCAACGCCCTTGTTGGTCTCGAGTTTCGAAAGGTCGATACCGGCAAATACCGGATGGGAATTGACCGAGGCGAGGTCGAAATCGGCGCGCTTCGGCGCCTCGATCGGCCGGTACTGGGCCATGCCGTCGACCAGCGGCCGCACCATGTGGCCGTTGAAGAACCAGCGCCCGCCGGCTTCGAGGAAGGCGGCGAGCGCCTCGCGCATCAGCGCCATGGCGTTCTGGTCGAGCTGGTTGCCGGTGATCAGGCCCTTGTGGGCCAGAAGCATGTCGGCGTTCAGCGCCGACTGCTCGACGATCGTCACAAAACCCTCGGCGGCGGCCGCCTTCACCGCCTCGGACGGAGCCTCATAGGTGGATTTCAGATAGATCGTACTCATGCTGCCTCTATTCCGGCGAAGGCCGGCAGGATTGCCCGGCGCGTCTCGCCCGTCGGTCCGGTGACCTCCACCCAGCGCATCGGCACGCCGTAAAGCTCGGAAAGCTTGTCGGGCTCGATCATGTCGGCGACGGTCCCGTGCATCTCGCGCCCGCCCGGCATCATCAGGAGAACGTCGTCGGCCGCCGCCAGCGCATGGTTGGGGTCGTGGGTGGTGAACAGGATGGCCTTGTCGCGGCGCAGCCTGAGCGTGTTCAGGAGTTCCAGCGTGCGCGACTGGTTGCCGAGATCGAGCGCCGAGGTCGGCTCGTCGAACACCAGCGCCGGCGAACCGGTGGCGATGGCCCGCGCGATCAGCACCATCTGCCGCTGCCCGCCGGACATGCGGTCGTAGCGAAGCTCGGCGAGATGGCAGGCGCCGACCTCGACCAGCGCCTCCGCCGCCGCCGCGCGATCCTCGGCCGAGGGCTGGCCGAACAGCCCGAGCCGTGCCGCCCGGCCCATCACCACCACGTCGAGCCCGGAAAGCTTGGCCTGAGAGGCGCCGTGCTGCGGCACGTATCCTGCGATTTTCGGCGCGCTGCGGCGACCCTTCGCCAGCGGCTGGAAGCCGAGCAGGGCGCGCAAAAGCGTGGTCTTGCCGCGCCCGTTGGGGCCGAGCACCGCCATCGACCGGCCGACCGGCACGGTGAAGCTGATGCCGGAAAACAGGGGGCGGGCACCGAAGGAGACGGAAGCGTCGTCAAGGCCGATCATGTCCGGCTGGTCTCCTTGAAATGGCGGCGCAGCAGGGTGCCGAACACCGGCGCGCCGACCAGCGCGGTCAGCACGCCGAGCGGAATCTCGGCCGCCGTCAGCGTGCGGGCCATGGTGTCGATCAGTGTCAGGTATGCCGCGCCCAGCAGGGCCGAGGCGGGGATCAGCACGCGGTGGTCCTCGCCGACGAGGATGCGCGCGGCATGCGGCACGACGAGGCCGATCCAGCCGATAATGCCGGCCACCGCCACCGATGTGCCGGTCATCAGCGAAATGGCGACGAAGATGTACCAGCGCTCGCGGTCGGGATTGACGCCGAGCGACCGGGCCTCCTGTTCCTCGAGCGCCAGAAGGTTGAGCCGGTAGCGCAACATCCAGACGGCGAAGAGGCCAAGTCCCATGCCCGGAACGGCGAGCCACAGGCGTGGCCAGGTGGCGGTCGAGAACGAGCCCATCAGCCAGTAGACGATCGCCGGCAGCGAGGTGTTGGGATCGGCGACGAACTGCACGACCGAGACCAGCGCGGCAAACAGCGCGCCGACGATCATGCCGGCGAGGATCACCGTGATCACCTCGGTGCGGCCGTTGATGCGGGCGAGAAGCCCGACCATGACCAGCGCCGACAGGCCGAGCAGGAAGGCCATGCCAAGCAGGATGAAGCCGGAATAGCCGAACAGGATGGCGAGCGCGCCGCCGAAGGCGGCCCCCTGGCTGATGCCCAGCACCTGCGGCGAGACCAGCGGATTGCGGAACACGCCCTGCAGCGCAGCACCACCGACGGCGAGCGCCGCGCCCGACAGCGCCGCCAGCAGAACGCGCGGCAGCCGCACCAAAAGCACGATGCGCTCGTCCATCTGGCTCGGCGCGGCGTCGGGGTTCATGACCGCCGCCAGCAGGATTTCGCCGATCCGAGGCACGTCGACGGAAAAACGCCCGGCGCCGATCGAAAACAGCATGGCGGCGACAAGCGCCAGCGCCATCAGGCCGAAGGCGCCGATCCTGACGCCGATCAGGCTCTTACGCCCGCTTTCCGCCGCCGCCATCGCCATCCTACTTCGCCTTGAACTGGGCGTAGTCGGTGGCGTCGCCCTGCATGCCGATCCACAGGATGCCGTCGATGTCCTCGTCGGTCAGGTCGTAGTCGTAGAGCGTCTTGTAGGCCTTTTTCATCTCTGCGCGCAGGTCGTACTGGAAGATGTCGGGATGCATGAGATTGGCGAGCCACATCCAGGTCAGCGGGCTTTCCTGGTTCGGCGGATCCCAGCGATAGCCGCCGAGCGGCATCTTGTAGACGCGCTTGTCCTGGGCGGCCTTGGTCAGCGACAGGATCGGATCGTCATAGATGCGCTCAAGGCCGAGCTTGGCTTCGAAACTGTTGAGGAGAATGACGTCCGGGTTCCACTCGGCGATCTGCTCGGGGCTGATCGTCGTGCCCTGGCCCTCGAGATCGGCCGAAACCGAGACGGCGCCGGCCAGATTGACGTAGAAGGCTGCATAATTGCCCTTGTCGCCGGAGGCCGTGAGGCTTTCCAGCGCGCGGCCGAGATAAAGGATACGTGGCTTCTTGTCGGCCGGAATATCCTTCGACTTCGCGGCCATTTCGGCGGCCACCTGGTCGCGCCAGCCATTGATCATCTCGGCGCGCTCGGGCTTGCCCATCGCGGTCGCCACCATGGCCTGGTACTGCTTGGTCTTTTCTTCCGAGCCGTAGGAGATCAGAAGCGCGTTGAGGCCGGCATTGACGATCGGATCGACCAGGTCCGGGCCGCGATCGGCCCACTGGATCACCAGTTCCGGATTGGTGGCCGCCAGTTCCTCGACATTGGGAATGAAGTTCGGCGCGGTGATGTCGGAGGGAATGTCCTTGGCCTCGGGGAAGATCTTGCCCAGCACACCCTCGACGATCGCCGATTTGGCGGTCGGGTTCATGCCGACGAGCTTGGAGGTTCCGCCGTCCATGGCGATGATGGTGGAGGCCATCGGGATCGGGATCGAGGCGATCCGCTCGACCGGCTTTGCCAGCGTTACGGTCCTACCTTCATGGTCATTGATGGTAATTGGGTCGGCGCGCGCTGGGATTGATGCAAGTATGGCGAGGACTACTCCCGCCAGGGCGATAGGAAATCGGATGGTCATTGAATGTCTCCAAAAAGTAGATTGTCTAGTTTCCTCGGCGAATAGCGCACTAGCGCGCCGCTGCCAGGAAGCGCTGTTGGCGATGACAGTCGCATATGCCCCAGGACAGGTTTGGATAAGATGGTCTTTCCGGCTTCGAGATTTTGCCCTCGGCGGCAATGATGCCGTTGCAGATGTCGCGCAACAGACAGGGGCCGTGCGGCCCATGATCTGGATACCGCACGATGCTGTCGCCGTTGTGCATGAACACGTAGCCCCCCTTGTCGTTGGAGGTCGGGTATTTCCACAGCCAGTCCGCCGGTTTCGGGTCGTCCGTAGGTCCCACATCTGTCAACCAGATGGCGCCCTCTGGCATGTCCGTCCAGCCGCGCGCGTACTGACCGAAAATCCCCTGCCAGCCGTCGAATTCGTCGCTCACATTCGAGAAGAAGCCGAGTGGGTCGTGTCGAACGCGTACCTTCAGGTTGGTGAACGGGCGCGGTGCCACGGCGCGAAACGTCGACATGAATGGCAGCCATGGGATGGCCGGCTGGCTCGACAGGATGAGATGCCCACCGCGTTCCAGGAAGGCTAGAAAGTCAGTTGCCCTGCTGCGCAGGAAGATCTCGTCCGTGTTGTTAGGTATGTAGATGAAATTGGAGTCCCGCAGTACGGTGTCGTCGAGATCGTAGAGAGCGTGGTAGCGAAGGGTGACGCCGGTTCCCTCGAAGGTTTCGGCCAGACCCGGCGGTTCCCAGTCCCAGGTGCTGTCGAGAGCCCGCAGATATGTAAGGCTAAACGTGTTTCTTTCCCGGTTGATGCCGAGTTCGCCATTGAGCCATGGATAGAATGCTTCGAGAAAGCGTGTGGTGGCGGGCATGAAACGCTCGCCGTTGTGGCCGTGCGGATCGAGCGTGGTCACCATCAGCCGACCGCCGCCTTGGAGATTTCGGAAGTCCATGAAGAGGCTGAGGCTGTCGTCGTCAAGGGTCAGAATGTGCTCGGCGTCGGGATGTTTCTCCAGTGCTCCCATCCAGTGCCAGCTCATGTCGGCAAGTGAAATGGCGTCGCAGATCGGATGCCGAGGCTCCGGCTGCCGGACCTCGAGATAGGGATTGGGGCGCGTCCACCAGAGCCAATCCCGTGCGTTCACTGGCTGCCATTTGAGCTTGACCACATCAATGATGTTCTCGACGTCGCGGATCGAAAAAACGATGAGAAAGCCGCCATTGCGGACATAGTCGTTCAATTGCCGGGCGTGCGCTCTCAATTCCACGCAATCCATTACATCCGGGATGATGATGGCAGAATATGCACCGAGATCGTGCCGATCGAGTTCGCGAAGATACAGCATGTCGTCGAGCAGATGGGCAAAGTCCTGGAAGCTGCGCACCTGCGCGGCGTTGCCCCACGTCACATAACCTATCTTTTGCATGTACCGTCCAGTTTTCAGCCTGCCACAGGTGGCAGATATCTAAACTTGACATAAATAGTCAATATATCATATCAGCTCCGCGACAAAACAATCTGGGGCGAAGATCATGAAGACGGCGATTTTTACAGGCTTGGCGGCAATGCTGGCGGTTTCGGCCGCACACGCCGGTGATAAACCGATCAGCTTTGAGGATCACCGCGGGCAGAAGATCGAGTTGGCAGCGCCTCCTGAGCGGATTGCGACGATCATCCGGGCAGCGCCGTTCATCTACTATTCGGCGGATCGTACGACTGATCACATGGTTGCGGTGAATGCGGATTCGATCGCTCGTATGAAGAAGTTCGTCTATGCGGATCTCATTCCCGAATTGCTTGAGCTCGACGGTACGGCCGCCCGCGATGGCTTCGCCCCCAATGTCGAGGCGATACTGGCAACGAACCCGCAGCTGGTGATCCAGGCCATGCACAACCCGGACCTCATCGAGCCGCTGGAGCGTGTCGGCCTCAAGGTTGCGGCTTGGGGATGCTGCTCGGAACAGCAGCGCCTTGACTACATCACCATGAGCGGCATCATCTCCGGTCATCCGGAACGGGCAGAAGCGACGCTCAAGCTCCATTATGATTCCAACGCGGCGATGAAGGCAAAATTCGGCGAACTGGCGGACGACAAGCAAGTCAGCCTCGTCTACATCGAGAAGCTCGGCGACCAGATCCAGGTCGTTGCCAATCCCTCGCAGGACTTTTCCCTGAGCGGAATCAAGAACCTCGCAGCAGATGACAGCGGCGAATGGTGGAAGAATGTCGATGTGGAGCAGCTCTTCACCTGGAACCCCGACATGATCATCATTCCGGCCCAGGCCGTGACGCTCAACCCGTCCGATTTCTATGCGCATCCCTTGCTTTCAGGTATGGACGCGGTGAAGAACAAACGCGTCTACAAGGTCCCGAAGTTCAACGCCTCGCCGGATTCCCCGGAACTGTTCCTCTCGGCGGTATGGCTTGCCATGGTTGCTCATCCGGAGATGGGTCCGATCGACGAAGACTTCCGCAAGACTGTTCGCGATGCCTACGTGACGATCTACGGTCGTGAACCGGACGAAGCGCTCATCAACCGTATTCTTGAGCTGGAGGCAAATAGCCAGGCTCCCGGATACGCAGCCCTGTTCGAATAGTGTCTGTGGCCTCGACCAGCGAGACAATTTCAAGGCAGCGCGGCGGGAGCGCAATACCCGCCACGCTGGTGCTGTTTACAGCGCTCGTCGCCTTGACCCTCGTTTCCATCACCATCGGGCGTTACGACCTTGATGTGCTCAAGGTCATCCGTATCCTTGCCGACAATCTCATACCGGTGCGCAATCCAGACTGGACGGTGCTGGAGGAACAGGTCGTGGAACTCGTACGGCTGCCTCGTATCCTGGCCGCCGTGCTGGTTGGCGCCGGGCTTGCGGCGTCGGGCGCCGCTTTGCAGGGCCTGTTTCGCAATCCACTGGTTGATCCGAACATCATCGGCGTCACGAGCGGCGCCGGCTTCGGCGGAACGCTCGCCATCCTGTCAGGGATTTTTGGCTACGGTCTTCTTGCGATTGCATTCCTCTTCGGACTGGCAAGCGTGATGATCGTCAAGGTGCTGGCAAGTTCCCGCGGAAGGACGTCCGTCTTGGCGCTCGTGCTGGCTGGGGTCATCATTTCGGCCTTCTTCGGCTCGGCTATATCGATCGTGAAATTGCTTGCCGATCCGCACCAGAAACTGCCGGCCATTACCTATTGGCTGATGGGCAGCCTGGCATCGACAAACTATGAAGACCTGTTGCTCATGGCGGTCGTGATGGTCCCGGCTCTGGCGGTGATCTATCTCATGCGTTTCCAAATCAACATCATCTCGCTTGGCGAGGAGAAGGCGCGGGCGCTTGGATCTCCGGTCGCGACGGTTCAATGGGCCGTGCTCGGCGCAACCGCTGTCATCTCGGCCGGCGTGGTGGCCTGTTGCGGGATTATCGGGTGGGTTGGACTGGTCATCCCACATGTGGCGCGGGCCATTTCCGGACCCGACCATGGCCGGTTGCTGCCGGTCTCCATTCTGCTCGGGGCAATCTACATGCTGCTGGTCGACAATATCGCGCGAACGGTGTCGACGGCCGAAATCCCGGTCGGCATCATCACGTCGCTGATCGGCGTTCCGGTCTTTGCCGTCCTCTTGCGACGCATGCAGAGCAAGGGAGGCTGGAAGAGTGATTGAGGTGCGCGATTTGTCCGTGGAGCGAGGCGGCCGCCCGATCCTCGAAGGATATGACCTTGCCATTTCCACCGGCAGCGTTGTGGCAATCCTCGGCGCGAATGGTGTCGGCAAGACCAGCCTGATCAACACGATCGCCGGCCTGGTGGCACCGAGCCGGGGTGAAGTGCATTGCCGTGCCCGTATCGGCTATGTACCGCAACTCTTCGACGTCGCTTTCGACTACTCGGTGACCGATATCGTGTTGATGGGCCGCGCGCGTCAGGTTGGCTTGTTCGGTACGCCCCAGCGCCTTGACTACGACGCCGTGCATAACCAGCTCTCCATGCTTGGCATCAATCATCTGGCAGAGCGCTCCTTCAATGCGCTGAGCGGCGGCCAGAGGCAGCTTGTCATCATCGCCCAGGCGCTTGTGTCGGAATGCCAGGTGCTGATCCTTGACGAACCCTGTTCCGCACTCGACTATCACAATCAGGCCGTGGTGATCTCGGTGTTGGACCGGCTGTCGCGCCAACATGGCATGACCGTGCTGTTCACCACCCATTCTCCCCAACATGCGCTGGAAATCGCAAGCGACGTTCTGTTGATGTATGGCAGCAACGAGTTCGACTTCGGCCCGACTGCTCGCATTGTGTCGGAGGCAAGCCTGGCGAGGCTTTATGGCGTCGAGGTCCGCAAGGCGTTGTTCGAGGGTGATGGCGCCTTCACATACGCACCGTCGTTTAGGAGCCGATAGGACTTGATCCTGCGGATGGTCATGAGGTCAACACCTGATGCTGCAGAGTGCTTGGACTTGTCACGAAAATTGCTCCTAGAAGAAATAATTCCAGATATGCCTGTCTCGGTGTCATCTGCATTCCATGAGCGCTGAGTGATCGATTGGCGGCAGCCAAACAATCATGCGTGATGAACAGGAGTTCGATCGATCCTGTTCCGGTTCACATTGTCTCAAGCGCATTCACCCTTCACAGCGGAAGGCCGATGTTGGAGCGCTCTTGTTTCGCAAAGGCTACGACGAGCGACAAGGATCGGATTGGTTTTAAGCGCCATTGGCTGCACGCGACCCTCTATGCGCGACAGGAGCGTTTCGGTTGCAAGTACGCCAAGGGCGCGGCCAGACTGATCGATACTGGCCAAATCGACAAGGCTGAGGGCGGCGGTGGGCGAGTTGTCATAACCGATCACAGCAAGATCTTCCGGAACCCGGACCTTCATCTCGGACGCCATGTTCAAAAGCGTTATGGCGTCGAGGTCACTCCAGCAGAAGACGGCCTCGGGGCGATCAGGCCGGAGCAGAAAGGCTTTAAGGCTTTCCTCTCGTTCCGGCGATGCGACGGCGACACTATGGATGTCGATTGCATCGGCAAAGCCGGCCGCCTCCATCGCCTGACGATAGCCAATCTCGCGCTGGCGCACCACCGAGACGCTGTGTCCTTCCCGTGAGCCAAGGGTCAGCATGCTGATCCTGTTGTAGCCGCGTTCGACAAATGCCTGAACGGCAATAGCGGCACCTCGCTGGTCGTCGCAGTTCACCGTGTCGAAATCTTTCGCCTCCGGATCATGATAGCCGATGGCAACGATCGGGATCTGGGCGGCGAACCGCGCGATGACCTCGGAGGGCAGGCGCGGAGCAATCAGGATCAGGCCGTCCATCTTGTAGTCGATCATCGATTCGATCAGCGATGTTTCCAGCTGTATCCGTGCCTCGCTGACGCCGATCATGGCGCGGTAGTGCGACGGAGCGAGGATTCCGTTCACTCCGTCGATGATTTCCGGAAGGAAGGGGTTGCGGATATCGACCAGCAGCAGGCCGATGGTAAAGGTGCGGCCGCGAAGTCCGCGTGCTGCCCGGGAAGGCCTGTAGCCAAGCGCTTCGATTGCGGCTTCGACCCTGCCGCGCAGTGCTTCGCTCACCCCATATGCATTGCGCAGGACCTTGGAGACGGCGGCAACGGACACCCCGGCACGGGCGGCGACCGTGCGGATGGTCACGCGGCCGCCGGTTATTGCCGTCTCGTCTCTCTCGGACATTATTTTCCCCGATTTTTCAATTGCTACGACCACCATGGCAGATGCCGTGCGAAATTTCTATTGCGTGCCGACAAAAAATGTAGAACGTTACACATAGAACGTTCTACACGACGTCAGGGAGGACATCATGAACATGCACGCCACCGCCAGCCGCAAGGGGCTGACGCAGCGCAACTGGGCTGCGGAGATGATCGCGCCGTTGTCGGATGAGGGCGTCGGTCGTCCTGCAAGTTTTGTTTCGAAGACGTTTGCGCAGGAGGCTGTGCCGGCTGCCGTAGATCTCTTCATTTCTGCGCAGGGGCTCTATCGCTGTTTCATCAACGGCAAGCGTGTCGGTGAAGACCTGCTGACGCCCGGCTGGACCAATTACGACCATCGCATCGCCTTTCAGCGTTATGATGTCGCGCCGCTTCTCGTTGCCGGAGAAAACCGCATCGAGATCTGGCTGGCGGATGGCTGGTATCGCTCGCCGATCATGTGGGGTGTCAACGCCATTCCCAACTGCTGGGGCGACCGGATCGCCGCGATTGCCGAGCTGGTGTCTGGCGGACGCACGCTGCTTTCGACCGATGCGAGCTGGAAGAGCGGTAAACTGCCGGTCGTGAAGTCGGGCATCTATTTCGGCGAGATTTTTGACGCACGGATCGGACTTGCGGAGACGCATGGCGCAGAAGCCATCGCCTTCGACAAGGCGCTGCTCGTCGCCCATGAAGCGGCGGCAGTGCGCGAGCTTCCGGCGCTTGCTCCGCTTGAGCAATGGCGCGATGCCGAGGGGCGTCTGGTCTATGATTTCGGCCAGAATGTCGGCGGCTATGTGCGCTATACGGTACGGGGCAAGGCAGGTGCGCAGGTGCGTGTCGAGCATTCGGAAGTGCTTGGTCCCAGTCGCTATTTCGACAATCGTAACTACCGTACGGCCGTTGCCGAAACCCATTATACGCTTGCAGGCGAGGGCGATGAGACCTACGCGCCTTACTTCACCTTCCAGGGCTATCGTTATGCCCGCCTGACGATCACGGGCGAGGCGGAGATCGTTTCGATCGCTTCCGTGCCGATCACCTCGGTTGCCGAGATCAAGGGCGGCTTCGAAAGTGGCTCCAGTCTGGTCAACCGGCTGGTTCTCAACACCGTCTGGTCGCAGCGCGGCAACTTCATCGAGGTGCCGACCGATTGCCCGCAGCGCGATGAGCGTCTCGGCTGGACCGGCGACGCGCAGGTCTTTGCGCCGACCGCCTGCTGGCTGGCAGATGCCGAGGATTTCCTGCGCAAGTATCTGCGCGACGTGATGGCCGATCAGCGGCCGGATGGCGCGATCCCGCATGTATCGCCGGACCCGACGCGGCTGCATCCGGAGCATTTTCCGGGTTATGCCGGCTCGACCGGCTGGGGTGATGCCATCGTCATCATTCCGTGGGTTCTCTATACCCATTATGGCGACCGCGCTGTGCTCGACGAGTGCTTCGATGCCATGGTGCGCTGGGTGGATTTCCTCTGGTCGATCTCGGACGGGCCGATCGTACGCCCGCCGCCGCATTGGGGTGATCGTGGTTTCACCTTCGGCGACTGGTTGCAGCCGGTCGGTGACAATCGCAAACCGCGGCCGACCATCGCCGACGATTGCGCCGCGACCCTCTATCACTTCATCTCGACCGAGCTTTTGGCGTGTATCGCCGGGGTGCTGGGGCGTAACGACTTGCGGCAGACGATGGAGCGTCGGGCGGCCGAAATCCGCACTGCCTTCGCCTTCGAATTCATCTCGCCGTCCGGTCGTCTCGCCCATAATGACCAGACATCGTACGCACTCGCTTTCCTCAACGACCTCGTACCGGCCGAGCATTTCGAGGCAGCGAAAGGCCATTTCCGGCGTGTCGTCGAGGATGCGGACTACAAGATCGGAACCGGCTTTATCGGCACGCCGGCGCTTCTGCCGTCGCTGACCAAGCTTGGCATGGACGATCTGGCCGAAAAAGTCTTCCTGCAGGAAGAGGTGCCGGGCTGGCTCTATCAGGTGAAGCAGGGCGCGACCACGATCTGGGAGCGCTGGGATTCCATGGCGCCGGACGGGACGATCTACGATCCCGACATGAACAGCTACAACCACTATTCCTATGGTGCTGTTTGCCAGTGGCTGTTCGAGAGTGTCGCGGGTGTCTCACCTGATCCCGAACATCCGGGATTCACCCGTGTAAGGATTTCGCCGACGCCGCTCGAAAGGCTCAATCCTGTCTCGGCCTGGCATGAGAGCGCCAAGGGCCGCATCGAGGCCTCATGGACGATTGCCAATAGCATGGTCGAATACAGAGTCAGCCTTCCCGAAGGCTGCGAGGGACTGTTCGTGCCGACAGCGCGGTATGTCAATCCGGTGCTGGACGGCAAGCCAATTAATGGCGAAACCCTGATGGCGGCCGGCCGCCATCTGATCACCTTTGAGATTTCGAAAGGCAACTAGTGCATTCCATCGTGTCGTCTTACTGTTCGGAGGAGGAACATCATGACACTGCGTATGAAGACGAAACTGACCGCTGCAACGGCCCTGACGGCGCTTCTGCTGTCGGGCACGGCTTTTGCCGATACAACGCTCACCTTTCTGGTCGATAACAACACAGACTCTGTGGCGGCCGCCGAAGCGCTCGCGACTGCCTATTCAGAAAAGCATCCCGATGTGACGGTCGAGGTCGAGCAACGTCCAGGCGGCGGCGAGGGCGACAACATCGTCAAGACCCGGCTTGCGACCGGCGAAATGACCGACGTGTTTCTCTATAATTCCGGTTCGCTTCTGCAGGCACTGAAGCCAGAAAGTTCGCTGCTGGATTTGAGCGACCTGCCGTCACAGGGGAAGGTTGCCGATGGTTTCAAGTCGGTCGTTTCCGCAGACAGCAAGGTTTATGGCGTGCCCTATGGCACGACCATGGCTGGGGGCATCTTCTACAACAAGAAAATCTATTCCGAGCTTGGCTTAGCGCCTCCCAAAACCTGGGCCGAGTTCATGGCCAACAACGAAAAGGTCAAGGCGGCCGGCAAGGTCGCTGTTGCCCAGACCTATCGCGACACCTGGACATCGCAGCTTTTCGTGCTGGCGGACTATTACAACCTGCAGGCTCAGGTGCCGAATTTCGCGGCCGACTACACGGCCAACAAGGCGAAATACGCGACCACCCCTGCGGCCGTCAAAGGCTTCGAACGTCTGCAGGACGTGCACGACAAGGGCTTGCTGAACGAGGATTTCGGTGCCGGCACCTATGACGACGGCCTGCGCATGGTGGCGACCGGGGAGGCGGCGCACTATCCGATGCTGTCCTTTGCCATCGGCGCCCTGAAGCAGAACTATCCGGATGAGATGGCGGATGTCGGCTTCTTCGCCCAGCCGGGCGACGATGCAGCAAACAACGGCCTCACCGTCTGGATGCCGCCGGCGGTCTATATCCCGAAGACCACATCCAATCCCGAGGCGGCGAGGAAATTTGCCGATTTCGTCGGCAGCGTCGATGGCTGCAAGGCGATCATGGCTGTCAACACCGTGCAGGGGCCGCCGCTGATCGACGGCTGCGATCTGCCGGCGGACGTTCCGGCCGCGATCAGCGACATGCTGCCTTACTTCAGGGACGGCAAGACCGCGCCGGCGCTCGAATTCCTGTCGCCGATCAAGGGGCCGGCACTGGAGCAGATCACCGTCGAAGTCGGCTCCGGCATGCGCCCGGCCGCGGAAGCGGCTGCTCTCTATGACGAGGATGTGCGCAAGCAGGCCAAGCAACTCGGCATTCCGAACTGGTGAGTTCCCGCGCGTTGCAAGAACAAGCCGCCCGCAACAGCGGGCGGTCCCCCATGCCGTGGAAGGAGGCCCCATGGTCGAGGCAATAAGACCGAAACGCAAATCCCCATACCCGCTGTGGTTCTTTCTGCCGGCAGCGGTCATTTATGGCGTTTTCTTCCTCCTGCCGACAGCCACGTCCTTCTGGTACAGCCTGACGCGCTGGGATCTGATGACGGCTGAGTTCATCGGTCTTGAAAACTTTCGTCAGTTCTTTTCCGAGCCGTTCCTGGTGCAGGGACTGATCAACACGCTGATCTATGCGGTCATGACTTCCGGCCTGAAAACCATCTTCGGTCTGCTGCTCGCCGTGCTGCTAACCAGCAATCTGATCGCCCGCGGCTTTCTGCGCACCGTGGTCTTCTTCCCCGTTCTGGTCTCGACCATCGGTATCGGCATCACCTTTACCGTCATGATGCATCCGACACGTGGCATCATCAATGTGGCGCTGGAAGCCATCGGCATCGACGGACCGGGCTGGCTGACCGATCCTGCACTTGCCTTGTTTTCCGTGGCGCTTGTCGATCTCTGGAAGGGTGTTGGGCTGGCGACCCTGATCTTTATCGCGGGCCTTGCCGCCATCAGCCCGGATTACTACGAAGCCTCTCGCATCGATGGCGCAACAAGGATGCAGCAGTTCCGGCGGATCACCCTGCCGCTGGTGCAGCCAGCGACGATCACGGTGATCACGCTTTCGCTGATCGGCGGGCTGCGTTCCTTCGACCTGATCTGGGCGATGACGCGCGGCGGCCCGGGTTTTTCTTCCGATGTCGTCGCCTCGGTAATCTACAAGCAGTATCAGGCCGGGTTCTACGGGCTTTCGACGGCAGGCAATGTCATCCTCTTTGCCCTGATCGCCGCGATCATGGTGCCGTTGACCGCCATGTTCAATCGCCGGGAGATCGATCAATGAGGCGTTATCGTCCCATCGTCGTCGGCGGTATTTCGCTTGCGATCGCAGCCGTCATCTTCATCGTGCCGTTTCTGTTCATTGCACTGCAGGCGGTCAAGTCCCGCTCCGAGGCATCGCGGCTGAACTTCCTGTTGCCCAAGGAATGGCTGCTCTGGGATAACCTCGTTGCGGTCGTCGAGGCGCGCAACTACCAGCTGCTGCTCGCCTATTTCAATTCGACCGTCATAACTGTGTTTTCCGTAGCGATCCTCGTCGTGCTCTCGGCGATGGTGGGTTATGTGATGCAGCGGCGGCGCTCCCGCTGGAACGGGGTCGCGCAGGTGGCGGTGCTGATCGGGCTGATGATGCCGCCGGCCGTGGTGCCGACCATCGGGCTCCTGCAGTCGATTGGCCTGTTCAAGACGATGACCGGCATGGTGCTGATCCAGGTCGCCTACAATCTCTCCTTCTCGACGCTCCTCTACCGCTCGTTCATCAGCACCATTCCGCGCGATCTCGATGAGGCCGCGCTGATCGATGGCGTAAAACCGTGGCAGATCTTCTTCCGGGTGGTGATGCCGCTTTTGAAGCCGGTGACGGTGACCAATATCGTCGTGCAGTCGATTGCCATCTTCAACGATTTCACGAACCCACTCTACTACCTGCCGGGCAAGGAGAACGTAACGGTACAGCTGACACTCTATAATTTCCAGAGCATGTATTCGAGCCAGTACAATCTGCTCTTCATGAACATCCTTCTCGTGACGATCCCCCCGCTCATCGTCTTCATTTTCTTCAATCGACAGATCGTTGCCGGCATGACCGCCGGTGGTGTGAAAGGCTAGGTGTATGTCAGGCGTTCAACTGAAGGACATCCGCAAGAGTTTTGGCGCGCTGGAGATCATCAAGGGCATCGATCTTGATGTCCGCCCGGGAGAATTTGTGGTCTTTGTCGGCCCCTCGGGTTGTGGCAAGTCGACCTTGCTGCGGATGATCGCAGGGCTGGAGGATGTGACCTCTGGCGTGCTGACAATCGGCGGCAAGGATGTGACCTATGCGGAGCCGTCACAGCGGGGCATCGCCATGGTGTTCCAGTCCTATGCGCTTTATCCGCACATGACGGTGGCGGAGAATATCGGCTTCGGCCTGTCACTTGCGGGACGCCCCAAGGCGGAGATCGCGGCGAAGGTTAAGGAGGCGGCAGGATCGCTGCAATTGACACATCTGCTGGATAGAAAGCCGAAGGCGCTTTCCGGCGGCCAGCGCCAACGTGTCGCCATCGGGCGTGCTATCGTGCGCAATCCGCAGGTGTTCCTGTTCGACGAACCGCTGTCGAACCTCGATGCGTCTCTTCGCGGGCAGATGCGGCTTGAGATCACCGACCTGCACAAGCGCCTTGAAGCGACGATGATCTATGTCACGCACGATCAGGTCGAAGCGATGACCATGGCCGACAAGATCGTGGTTCTGAACGGCGGCCGCATCGAGCAGGTCGGCAGTCCGATGGATCTCTACAACAGGCCGGCGACGCCTTTCGTTGCCGGGTTCATCGGAAGTCCCAAGATGAACCTTTACACAGGAGCGGCGGCCGAAGGCCTGGGATGCAAGACCTACGGCATACGGCCGGAAGACTTGACGCTGTCATCTGAGAGCGGTCGCTGGAGCGGCAGGATCCGCCATGTCGAGCGGCTTGGGGCGGACGCGCTCGTCTATTTCAATGTTGACGGCCTTGGTGAGATGGTTGCCCGTACGCCGGGCGACAGCACCCTCCAGTCCGGTGAATTGGTTTGGGCAACACCGGATACGTCGAAGGAGCACAGGTTCAGGAGATAGAGACCGGCTGCTGGCGATATCCGGCAATCTGAGAAAGTCGCTGTAGGAAGACCAAAAGTGATGTTTTGAACTGCTTCATACGACGGAAATCATGAATTTGGTTGCTTTCTCCGACTGACTTCCCGGAGGATTTTTCTGGAGTTGCGTCACCTGCACTATTTCATAAATGCCGCTGGGGAGCCGCATTTCTAACGGACGGCATTTTGATGAAAATTTCCCTGGCGCTGCTCAGCGGGCAGATCCGATCACTGGAGCGGCAGCTTGGCATACAATTGCTGCTGCGCTCGACGGCGAGTTGAACTGATCAGGGTAGGCGCAACCTTCGACGATCGCTGTGGCAGGATCCTTCGTGACATCGACCTCGCGACCGAGTTCACCCGATCTGCTGCCGGCAAACCAGTCAACCGGATCAAGATCAGAACGAGCTGCAAGGTCACTTTGGGCGTGCCGTCGCGCGTCCTCGTACGCTCGCCCGCAAGTATGCGAACATCCAGTTGCTGATCCAGAGCGGCTTTGCTGTCACGTCATCCGTGAACTGGAATGCGGCCAGATCAGCCTCTGCAGCCTGTGCTTGATAAATATGCAAGTGACGAGTGTCTACCGGTCTGAATAGCCCCGAGTTTCATAGACACCCTCGGGTTACGTTTTCTGCAAGCGTTCGAACTCGACGGCGATAGCATCCCGTTCCTGACGTGCTTGCGTTTCGGGTTGTAGAACATTTCGATGTAGTTGAACACGTCCTGGCGAGCTTCATCGCGTGAACGGTAAACTTTGCGACGTATCCGCTCCCGCTTGAGAAGATTGAAGAAGCTTTCAGCCACTGCTTTATCATGGCAGTTACCGCGTCGGCTCTGAGCGAAGAAAACCGGCAAGGAGCGCGCCGCAGTGCTGCGCAAGCTCTACGATCTGATGATCGCCAATGCCGATGATCTGGCGGCGATCCTGACCATGGAAATGGGCAAGCCGCTGGCCGAGGCCAAGGGCGAAATCCTCTATGGCGCAGCCTATGTCGAATGGTTCGGTGAAGAGGCCAAGCGCGTTTACGGCGATACCATTCCCGGCCACCAGCAGGACAAGCGCCTGATCGTCCTCAAACAACCGATCGGTGTCGTAGCATCGATCATCCCATGGAATTTCCTCAATGCCATGCTGGCCCGCAAGTTCGCCCCCGCGATTGCCGCAGGCTGCGCCATGGTGTCGAAACCGGCGGCCGAAACGCCGCTCTCGGCGCTTTCGCTTGCGGTGCTGGCCGAGCGCGCTGGCCTTCCCGCCGGTGTCTTCAGTGTCGTCACGTCACGAAAGTCGGCCGATATCGGTCTGGAATTCACCGAAAACGAGAAGGTGCGCAAACTGACCTTCACCGGCTCGACAGGCGTCGGGAAGATCCTGATGCGCCAGGGTGCCGAGCAGATCATGAAGCTCGGCCTGGAGCTTGGCGGTAATGCACCTTTCATCGTCTTTGACGATGCAGACCTGGATGCGGCCGTCGAAGGCGCAATGGTTTCGAAATATCGCAACAATGGCCAGACGTGTGTCTGCGCCAACCGGCTTTACGTGCAGGCGGGCGTCTATGATGCCTTCGCCGAAAAGCTGGCGGCAAGGGTTTCGGCCATGAAGGTGGGCGATGGCTTCGAGGATGGTGTCGTTGCCGGTCCCCTGATCACCGAAAAGGCGGTGCAGAAGGTCGAGGAACATATCGCCGACGCTCTGGCCAAGGGCGGCGCCATTGCCGTCGGCGGCAAGCGCGATGCGCGCGGTGGGCTGTTCTTCGAACCCACGATCCTGACCGGCGTGACCTCTGCCATGCAGGTCGCGAAAGAGGAGACTTTCGGCCCGGTCGCGCCGCTCTTCCGCTTCGAGACGGAGGAGGAAGTGATCGCGATGGCGAATGACACCGAGTTCGGCCTTGCCTCCTATTTCTATGCCAAGGACCTGAGCCGTGTGTTCCGGGTCGCCGAGGCGCTGGAATATGGCATGGTCGGCATCAACACCGGCCTGATCTCCACCGAAGTCGCCCCCTTCGGCGGGATTAAGCAATCCGGCCAGGGCCGAGAGGGTTCGAAATACGGAATCGAGGACTATGTGGAGGTGAAGTACCTGTGCCTGCAGGTCGATGCATAACACCACGCCTCACAATTTGATCCGCGGATGTATGTTTCCAACTGTGGACGGTATTGATTGCCGCAAAGCGACAAGCTCAGGGGTTTCGAACTGAACCTGCTACTGCTCGCGGAAGGCGCGGGTGATCTGGTCGCTCAGCGGTTTGACGAGATAGGACAAAGCGGATCGTTTGCCGGTCTGGACGAAAACCTCGGCCGGCATGCCCGGCACAAGTGCCAATCCGGCAAGCTCAGCTTCTTTGCCGGCATCGACCGAAAGCCGCACCAGATAATAGGAAAGCCCTGTCTTTTCGTCGGAGGTCAGATCCGCCGCCACGCGGCTGACATGGCCACTGAATTCCGGAGTTGTTCGCTGATTGAAGGCCGACAGGCGGATCATGGCTTTCTGACCCGGCTGCACCTGATCGATGTCCTTGGGCGAGATGCGTATCTCGACGGAAAGCCGGTCGCTTTTCGGCACGATCAGCATGATGGGTTCTGCCGGCGTCACCACCCCGCCAACCGTGTGAACCGCCAGTTGATGCACCACGCCCGATTGCGGTGTGATGATATCGATCCGCTTGAGCTGGTCCTCCGATGCGATCTTGCGTTCGACATATTCGCCGATATCGCCCTGTACCTCGCGCAGTTCCCTGCCGACTTCGGTCTTCAGGTCCTGGTCGATCTGCAGCATGGCGAGCCGGGTTTCGGTAATCCGACCGGCAATCTGCGCCTGATAGGCGATCTTTTCGCCTAGTTCGCCGCCGAATGTCGCAAGCTCGGTCTTCAGGCCGTTGAGGCGCTGGTCGGAAACCGCACCTTGCTTGCGCAGGTCCGCAAGTAGCGAAATTTCACCGCGCAAGACCTCGCTTCCCTCGCGATAGGCGGCTTCCTGCGCGCGCAGTCCCTCGATTTCATGGCCATATTGCAGGATGCGCTCGCCGAGCTGTGCCTTCTGCCCCTCGCGCGAGGCCCGGCGGAACTCGAACAGCCGCGTTTCGCTGTCGATAGCGGCGGCCACTTCCACCTGTCCCTGGCGCTGGCCCTCCAACAAGGCAACCGGAAAGGCGATTTGCTGCAGGTCGTCTCGTTCCGCCTGCAATCGGGCCTGCCGGGCAAGCAGCTCATCCAGCCGCTTGCGCACCATATCGAGATTGGCCCTGGCCTGAGTGGCATCGAGACGCATCACCACCTGGCCTGCGGCAACGCTGTCGCCTTCGCGCACCAGAATTTCCCCGACCACACCGCCTTGCGGATGCTGGACCGTTTTCAGATAGCTGTCGACCACGAAATGGCCGCTGGCAACGACGGCACCCGACAGGTTCGTCACGGCCGCCCAGGCACCGGCGCCACCGACCAGCAGCAGGCAGGCGAGGAGCCCGAGGCGCATATGGCGACGGATCGAGCGGCTGACGGCAAAGTCCATGTCATGGAGTGACATCGGCATCTCCCTGTTTGGCGGTCGGGTAGGTGTGTTCTGCCTGGAGGGCGCTGCCGGGTGAGGCGACGACCCGCAGGGGCGAGATGCCGTAAGGAGCCGGCTGATAGGGACGAACCGCCGGCGGGAGTGCCTGCAGGACTTCGGCCAGAACCTTTTCACGCGGGCCAAAGGCCTTTTGCCGGCCTGCCTCGACCATCAAGATGAAATCCACGGCCCCGATCGCGCTCGGGCGGTGGGCGACGACGACGGCAATGCCCTTGCGCGCACGCACCGAGGCAATCGCTTTCACGACGGCGGCTTCGCCTTCAGCGTCCAGATTGGCATTCGGCTCGTCGAGGATCACCAGAAACGGATCATTGTAGAGGGCGCGTGCGAGACCGATGCGCTGGCGCTGTCCGGCAGACAGCGCCGACCCGCCTTCGCCGATCCGGGTGTCGTAGCCATGCTCCATCCGCAAGATCATCTCATGCGCACCGGCTGTCCGGGCGGCGGCAACGATGGCTTCGGAATTCGGCTGTGCCTCCAGCCTTGCGATGTTTTCGGCAATCGTCCCGTCGAAGAGTTCGACACCCTGGGGCAGGTAGCCGATATGGGGGCCGAGTTCCTCCCGGTTCCATTGGTCTAGGCTGGCGCCATCGATCCGGACCTTGCCTGCCAGCGGTGGCCATGCGCCGACGAGTGCGCGTGCCAGGGTTGATTTGCCGGAACCGGAAGGGCCGATGATCCCGAGGGCGTTTCCGGCCTGGATGGCAAATGCGATGCCGGCGAGCGTGGGGATTTTCTCGCCGGGCGGCGCGACTGCCAGGGCATCGACCCTGAGATCGCTTTGCGGCCGCGGCAAGGACAGGACGGGAGGGTCCAGCGGAACGCGTGCCAGCAGTTCCTGCAGCCGTGTCCAGCTCTGGCGCGCCATCAGATAGGGCTTCCAGGCGGTGATCGCCGCATCGACCGGCGCCAGTGCGCGGCCCATCATGATCGAACTGGCGATCATCACGCCGCCGGTGGCCTCCTGGCTGATGACCAGCCAGGCGCCGACGCCGAGAAGAGCCGATTGCAGCATCATGCGCAAAGCGCGCGACAGGTTGCCGAGCCCGTTCATCACGTCGCCGGATTGCCTGTTTGCGTGGAGATAGTCGAGATTGGCCTGCTGCCAGCGCAGCGCCGTGCGTGAGCCGAGGCCCATGGCGTGGACGATTTCGGCATTCCGTCGGGTGGCTTCGAGAAGCCCGTTGCGCGCCATGTTGGCGGCGGTCGCCTCGCGGATCGGCCGACGGGACATCAGATTGGTCAGGATCGTCAGTGAGACCAGCATGATCGCACCGGCAAGAGCGGTGACGCCGATCCAGACGTGGAACAGAAAGCTGATGCCGAGATAGAGCGGCATCCAGGGCAGGTCGAAGAAGGCGGTCGGGCCACTGCCGGAGAGAAAGCCGCGCACATTGTCGAGATCGCGCAATGGCTGGAGCCCGTCTCCGGGCATCCGCGTGAGGAGCGGTAGACGGACCACCGCATGGTAGACGCGTGGTGACAGACGGTGGTCGAATTTTTCACCGATCCGCAGCAGCACACGCGCCCGGATGATGTCGAGCAGGGCTTGGAAGGCATAGAGGCTAGCGGCCAGGACGGCGAGCCCGACCAGCGTGGGAATGCTGCCGCTTGACAGAACACGGTCATAGACCTGCAGCATGAAGAGCGGCGAGGTCAGCGCCAGAATGTTGGTGACGCCACTGAGCAGCGCAATGGCCGCCAGAGGCCCGTTGATTTTCAAGGCCTTGCCCGCCGGGGCGTGTTCCGTGCGATTTGCAGTTTGCATGCGGTCGACGCGCTCCTGGTTTGAAACGAAGTGGTCGCGCGCACAAGAGCTGTGCGCGCGACCTTTGTTACCCTTAGGCGAACAGGAAGTCGGAGGCGTCGAGGACGCTGGACGAAACACCATTCAGTGTGATGGTGTCACTGGTATACTGGTTTCCGATAACGGCGTTGCCGTTAAGGTTTGAGAAGGTCAGTTCGCTGAAATCGGAAAGGTACCATCCCGAAACGTCCAACGTGTCTACACCGTCCTGATAGCCATAAGTGCCGGCCGGACCTGCCTTGACGATGTCATTGCCGGAGCTGAACACGAAAGTGTCGGCGCCGCCGAACCCAACCAGGGTATCGGAAGCGGCGGTATCGCGAACTTCGGTGCCAACGGCCGCCAGATAGTCATAGAGGCTGTCGAGCGAGCTGTTGACGGTCAGATCGTAGATCGCCCAATCGAAGACATCCTGGCTGGCACTCGGGAAAGTGCTGTCCGGCGTGATCACGAGATCGGCCGAGACGCTGAAGCCGGTAGATGCAGACTGGCTGAAGCCTGTGCCGAGCGTGATGCTGTCGACGGTGCCGGTCAGGTTGCCGCGGGAATACTGGAATTCGCCTTCCATGTAGATGCCGTTGCCGCCTGTGGAGCCGTTGCCCCATTGTTCGTAGACGGTCGTTGCGAGCGGATTGGTGACCAGGCCGTTACCCTCGTCCCAAAATGCGCCATAGGTCGAGCTGTAACCGCTCGTCCAACCGTTGAGGTAGCCTTCCATATTGGCGGAGGCGGAGCTAAGTTGGATGACTGCAGCCATGGGGTTTCTCCTTGAGTGGCTGTTGACATTGGCCCGGACGATCGTCCGGACATTGTATCCCCGGGTCAGGCCATCACCCTGGCCCGGGGAATTTCTGGTCGGCGCTGCTGCTAAGCCGCGCGATAAGGGAAGCGTTAGAACTTCATCTTCAGTGTTGCGATGAAGGTACGGCCTGGAGCGGTATAGTCGCCGCCTGCCGGGAGGTAGTTCCGATCGGTGACGTTGTTGACCGCAAACCGCAGCGTTGCCGCATCGGTCACATTGAACGAGCCGTAAAGATCCACCGTGGTGTAGCGGTCTGATGCTTCGGTCAGGTCACCGTCGGAATCGTAGGTCCTGCCCTGATTGGGACTGACGTGATTGACGCGTGCGCCGAGAGAGAGCCGTTCATCGAGAAAGCGCATGCCGCCATCCAGGGTCAGCTTCATCTTCGGCGGCACGTTGCCTGACGTCGCAAAGATGTCGCCTGTGGTGGTCTGGCTGCCGTTCGAGAAGATCTCGGTCTTGGTCGGCCATTTGGTATCCAGCAAGGTGGCCGTGCCGCCCAGCCAGAACGCGCCTGTGTCGTAGTTGCCTTCCAGTTCGATGCCCTTCATGCGGGTCGTGCCGTCGACATTGACGAAGCTTCTATATGTCCGGCTGCTGACTTCGGACGTGTAGATGTCACCCATCACGATGAAGTCCTCGATTTCTCGGTAGAAGACTGCGGCCTTCACGCGAAGAGAGTCTCCTCCGGTCAGCACATCGTCCAGGCTGATATTGGTGCCGATCTCATAGGTCTCAGCGGTTTCGGAGCGAAGATGTTCGTTTGGAGCATAGGTGATGCCAATGTCGTCGCTGGGCGTGCCGCCGCTGAGAAACGCCTCGAGAATGGTAGGGGGGCGGTAGCTTTCGGAATAGCTGGCATACGGCCGGAACCAGTCTACCGGCTTGAATTCTATGGTAGCCGATGGCAGCCAGGCACTGTCGATGCGGTCGATGTCGACTTCGTATTCCGGAAAGTCTTCAACTGGGGGTTCTTGTGTCGCAGGGACGATGTCGCCGGCCACGTACCAAAGGCCATCGATCATTTCGCCGGCTGCGTTCAACGCATTGCATGTGCGGGTCCGTAGTACGTTATTCACCGCGAGACCGGTGTTTGGATTGATGCCTGTTGTGCAAACAGCCGTGCGAAACGTGTAGTTGGTGACATCGTAGATCTGGCCCCAGGCACCCCATGTGGTGACTGCCTGCGCAACACGGGCGGGAGTGATCACTGTGGTTACCCGGCGATTGAAATAGCTGGTGGTCCCCTTCAATCGTGACCAGTCATAGCGTATCCCGGCAGAAACGCTGACCCAATCCGTCGGCTCCAGCGTTCCGTTGAGAAAGATGCTCGCCATGTCGCGCCGGCCTGGAGGGCTGAAAGCGGTATAGCTGCTGGCGATGTCAGGCTCGGCCGCAATCGTTTCGCTATAGGCAGACGAGTTGGCGATGTCGCGAAATGCCTCGGCGCCGTAGTTCAGGGTGAGCGGTCCGGCGATGGTATCCAGCTCGCTGGTATTCTCCAGCGAAGCCCCGAAACTTTTTGTCCCCATGTCGATCGAGGTTTCAGGCGCCTCGTTCGTGCGTGCCTCGCGCACCTCATTTGTCATGGAATCGTTGAGCCACAGCAGGCCCTTCATATCGATCAGCGCGGATTCCGGATCCCAGGCGAATTTGGCCGTAACGCTGTCGTTGCGCGCGTCCTCATGGTTGAGGCTCGCGCCACCGGACGATCCGTAAAGGAAGGAGTTGTCCTGATGCATCCAGGACAGCGATGTCTGTACATCGCCGAAATCCCCTTCCAGCTTGAACAGCGAGCTCCAGTTGCTGCGACCGAGCAGGTTCTTCATGTTGGTTTCGGTGGTTGCCGAATCGCCGTTTCGGCCGATCGCATATTCACCGAGATTGGAACTGCTGAAGCCGCCGGTCAGTGAGAATGGCGTCTCGCCAAGCCGGGTCGCTCCGAGAACAGAGCCCTGAAAATAATAGTTGTTCGTGCCGGTCGAGGTATTCGTCTCGACACCCCAGGTTCTGCCGTCGGCAATCAGGTCGTCCGCACCGACCGTCTGGAATTCGACCTTGCCGCCAAGCGAACCGGCACTGCCGGACGTCGCGGACGTTCTCTTTTCCACTTCGACGGCACGGATGAATGCGCTGTCGACAAAGGCCTGGCCCGAGTTGGAGATGTAGTTGCCACCACCGAAACCGGCGCCGCGCTGGGCATTCTGACGTGCGCCATCGATCGAGACGACGACACGGCCGGAATCCTGCAGGCCGCGAATATTCGGCGACACCGTCGGAAAGCTTCCATTGCCTTCGCCGGCATAGACACCGGATATCCGGTTGAAGACATCACGGGTGTTGCGAACGCCGGCCGCCTGTATTGCTTCGCGGCCAACCACGCTGAGACTGCTCGGTGTCTCGTAGACCCAGTCGGGCGTACCCTGATAGCCGGAACCGGTCGTGGCCGTGCCGCGGCCTCCGGCAACAGTGATGGTTTCAAGGACCGTAGATCCATCGTCCGCGGAATTGGTGGCTTCGCTGCCGTTCTGGCTGGCGCCGATCACCACGGCCCGGTTGCCGGTAAACCGGAAGGGTATGCCTGTGCCGGAAAGCATGGTCGTGAGAGCGGCCTGCGGCGTCATGCGTCCCCTGACGGCATTGACAGTGACATTCGCTGCTGTGCCAGAGGCCTGGCTCACCTGGATGCCGGACTGGCGGTTGAATGCGGCCAGCGCTCCTGACAGCGGCTGACCTGTAATATCGAAATCGCGCATATCCGTTTGGTGCGACTGCTGGCCTACGGCGGGAACGGCCGTTTGCGCCTGCCCCTGTCCGCAGAGCATGACGGTGCCGAGGGCGACCGAACTCAAAAGAAACCCAATTTTCCCGGCTCTGCCCTTTGGGGAAGGATGTCGCCTCAAAGCTACTCGTTGTACCATTTACCCACTGCCTCTCCTGCCTTGGCACACCGGTCGAACCGGTTTGCTGACAGAAAGACACATCGATAAGCCGATATTTTCAGTAGGTTTTTCGCTTTTGTGCTAAATCTTGATTATTATTATCATATTTTTAATGGCGGCTTATGACCCTGACGGAGCTGCCGAAGTTTCTGACCCTGCCGCCGAATGGATCGACCAGCGCCCCGAGTGCGAGTTCGGGGGATTTGAGGTCGTAGATACCCGTCACCCTCTGTTCGCCGAGCGAAGTATCCGCAAGCGTGATCCACGCGCTGTCGTAGTGCCGGATGACGTCCACCACCGAGGCTATGGTCGCATTGCTGACCACCAACCTGCCTTGACGCCACGAGCCGACGTCGTCTGCCGCAACAAGCGTCCTGGTCGCAATGCCCGTCCGCTCGTCGATCTCGATGGCGTCGCCCGGTGCAAGCATGTTGTTTGACGAAGGTGGCGAAGCGTTTCTGGCAAATGCCGAGACCGAGCCGCGGGCAACGGAGACCGTTGTCGACGCCTCGGTGACATGAACATCGAAGGCGGTGCCGAGCACTTCGACCTCGGTGCCGCCCGCAACGACCTTGAATTTCCGGTTTGTATCCTTGGCGACGTCGAAGAATGCTTCACCGCGCACAAGCACGACCTGCCGGACACCGTCGTGGAATTCGATGCGCAGGGCACTCTCGGGCGCAAGTTGCACCGTGCTGCCATCCTCCAGCCGGATGGTCTGGATCTCCGCAGTCGTCGTCACGTGATCTGCGGACAATCGGATCATCAGGGAGGGGGCCGCAAAGAAGACAGCGAGTGCGCTGACGCACACAATCGCCAGCGCCGTCGCAAGCCGGGGAAGGGAAAATACCGGCAACCGCATTGCCTTCGGCGCCTTGGGCTTGCTTGATTGGGCAAGCGGACGATAGAACGGCTCGGCCTTTCCCGTGGCGCTCCATAGACGACAGAGATCGCTCCAAGCCTGTTCATGATCCGAAGAGGTCCGCCGCCAGGCCTCGAACGTCGCCCGTGTATCGGCGGATTGTGGATTTTCCCGGATACGGATCAGCCATTCGCTGGCTTCCTCAAACAGGAGAGATCGGTTGTTGCGTGGTTCGGAGGTCATCTGGGCCGGCCTTGTCAGTCCTGGCGATTGTGTAGTTTCAAATGCATTATCTGCATAAACACGCGAGCCGGGTAATTCTTTCACAGAATTTGCATTGAGCGGGATTTTTTCCGTCACAAGACATCCCTTGTCTCGTCCCGGAGGCGGCGCATGGCTGCACTTAGCAAGCGGTGCGCGGTGGCAACAGAAATCGCCAGCCGATCAGCGATCTCCTGCAGCGTCATTTTTTCGAAGCGGTACATCTCCATGACCGCGCGTTCGCGATCCGGCAATTGCTCCATGACCTGAGCCACCAGCTTTATCTGCTGCTGCAGCACGAGGTCCGCCTCCGGTGACGGGCGGCTTTGCGGCCAGGCCCACCATGGAATGTCGTCCGGCTCATCCTTCGTCTCAAGCTTGCGCCTGCGCCTTTTATTGAAAGACAGGTTGCGAACGATGCGAAACAGATAGGCCTTCGGAGGCGTTGGCCCTTCGCTGTCTTCCGGCACAAACTTCAGAAACGCATCCTGTACAATATCCTCAGCGTCCTCGCGGGAGCCGGTAATCGGCGTGGCATAGTCGATCAGGGCCTTGCGTGCCTTCAGGTACACTTCATACCGGGCATCTTTTTTTACAGTGACCATGATCGGCTCAAATAGCATGATTGCAAAGAAAGGATGCGACACAACAATTCGCACCACCTGGCGGCGAGCGAGGAGATATCATCGTTTGAATAAATATGAATAGAAATGTCAAGTTATCATCGGTCTATGGATGACATCGTGTTTCGGCGGACAGGGAATCCCGCTCGTCATACGGTTAGGTCGTGGTGAAAAAGGTGTGCGGATCCATATATGCGCTATTCCTGGGCTCAGCATCAGGATGCAGCCTATCATGATATCGCGGCCTCCCTTGGCAAGGCTGTCTCAGCGGCCGCCGCCTCCAGTTCGTCCGCCGGTTGGTTTTGGCTGCTATTGCGGCGAGCGGCGGCCCGTTCATCCACGGGCCGCCATCGACGGGTTTAACCGAGAGCAGGTTTGCGGCTTTCCCTGAAACCTCAGGGACTCAGGCCGCTGCGCGCGTAAGCTTCACACCTGGAAAGTCGACCGGCACGTCGAGGGCGACGTTCAGGTAGTTGGTAAACAGGTTCAGCGCGATGTGTGCGACGATCTCGACGATTTCCTCGTCGTCGAAACCAGCCGATCGCAAGGCACTGACATCGGACGTTTCGATCCCTGCGCGCTTGTCCACCACTGCAATCGCGAAGGTGAGAGCGGCGGCGGTTCGAGGATCGGTCGAGCGGCCAGCCTGGGCGTCGGCCATCTCCTGGCCAGTCGCACCTGCCTTGCGGCCAAGACCCGTATGGGCGGCGAGGCAATAGTTGCAATTGTTGCGATCGGCGATGGCAACGGCAATCTGTTCACCCAGCTTGGCGCCGAGGCGGCCGCTGCCGAGCGCGCCAAATGCACCCCACAGGCTGTTCAAGGCTGCGGGCGAATTGGCCGCCGCCTTGAACATGTTCGGGACCATTCCGAAGGCGGACTTGATCTGGGCAAGCTGTTGCGATGTCTCGCCTGTTGCATTGGTCGGTTCGATAAGTGTAATTCTGGACATGTTCTTTCTCTCTATTAGCCTGGAGGGGGGAATATGCGGGTTCGTCGATGGCTGTCGGCGGACCCGCGCAATTCAAGTCACTTGGAAGGCATCACCTTGCCGGGAAGGCTGAGGTTGCCGGAAGCGACCTTGAATACGTTGCTGACGCACAGAAGCGGTGCGTGCAAATTGCCGTTGACCTTGAGGCCGGCAGTCACCCCGTCATAGGATGCGCCGTTGATGCCGCCGATCAACGACAGCGGGATCGTGACGTCCACGGCATCACCGCGGAACGTCGTCGGGTATTCGGGACTGTCGATCAGCAGAGGCACGCCCGGCCAGGTTTCCGGAACCTTCGGCTTTGTGCCTTCGGGGATGTCGATGACCTTCAGACCGCCGCCACAGGCCTTGTCCTCGGCCAGAACCACCCAGTGGGGATGCCAGATGTCGCGATTCTTGCCGCCCTTGGCTGCATCGTCGAAATCGGGATGGAAGGTGACGGCGAGTGCGACGATGCCCTGATCCTTGCCGAAGCCTATCTCGCCGCTGTTGAGCGATGTCGGCCAGACATAGGCATAGACGTCCGATCCTTCGAATTTGCCGGTTGCCGCTGGCTTGTCAGCGCCAGCTTCCCCGCGGACGCGAGTTGTAAAGACGGCGGAATCGCCCTTGGTGGCGATCGTCGTCTCGATGATGTCGAACGAAGCCTGTACGGCTTGCGAAGGGTCGGCCTTGATCGAGTGCGCGCTGGCTGTTGACAGCCATAGCGAGGCCGTTCCGGCGAGAAGCGCGCCGGCTGCAGATATCCTGGTCATTTCGATGTTCTCCTCTTGTCTCCATAGCCTGGAGGGGTTGCAAACTAGCCCTGTTGAAACGCGTCCCAGGTGGCTGCCCGTGACGCAGGGTCGGCGGTCTCGTGTTCCCGACAGTCTATGCGGATATCCCGCTGTCCGAATGCCGCGTTGACGAAATTGCAGTGATGCGGTTTTGCCGCATCCGAATGGATGAATGGCGCGAAATACCGGCAGCTGGCGCACATGCGTTGAATCGGGATCGCGTCGATCTCTTGAAGATGTCTGATCATCTTGACCAGTGTGACCAGCAGATCTTCTTGTTCGCGGTCGGCCAGGGCATCTACCGATTGTTCGGCGACGCTTTGCGACGACCTGCCAACCTCAAGCACCGAAAGTCCTTCGGGCGTGATGCCGACATTGACGGCGCGCTTGTCGGTTTCGCCACCGCGTTTGGTCACGCAGCCCTTGCGTCCAAGCGCCGCGATGGAGTCGGTGGCTGTGGGTTGCGAGACCCTCAGGTTTGCGGCGATCTCCTTCACGCCCAGTCCGTCCGTTCGCCCTTCCAGCAATTCCAGAATGGCGAGTTGTGTCGGGTTCACGCCGCTTGTCTTGGCGCGGGTCCAGTCATCTGTCCGCATGGCCATGGCGATCCGCGAAAGTCCTTCGCGAATGCGGTGGTTAACAGACGTTGGGTTGCTGGGCGTTTCCATGGATCTAATATGTATAGGACTCCTATCCATGTCAAGAGATGGTCTGAGACTTCATTTGGTTGGCGGTGCGCCGATACCCGTGTCCGATATCGGCCCATGCGGTTGCTCGGCATTGTGCGAATGTGTTGCCCTCTCGGCAGTTGCCGGGCCCGTAAATCCTTCGGCTCCGTAAAAGGCGAGATGCAGGCCCCAGTAGGCGGTCGCAAAGACCACCAAGGCGCTGGCGATCCCTCCAGGGATTGCCGGAAGGTGGACCTTGAGTGAGGGCAGGAACCTTGTGACGCGGCATTGATCACAGGCGACAGCCACCAGGATAGCCATGATCAGGCCATGTCCGATGAGATCGACCCGCCCGAACGGCCACACTGCTGCCGTGAAGATCACGATCAGCGCGATCGCCGACAGACGACGGATCAAGGGAGTCCAGAGGAGGCCGAAGCCCATGGTGAATTCAGCGACACCTGCCATCGGGATGAACACATCCCGTGGCATGCCGAAGGTCAGGAACGGCTTCTCGACGACAAGCGGATAGAACCAGTCGGGATAGGCGAATTTTTCGAGGCTCGACCACATCAGGGCGATGGCGAGACCCCAACGCAAAGCCTCAAAGCGATGCGATCTCCATGTCTCGTTCTTCGACGGCTCGAGGATCAGATAGGCGGCGACCCCCGTACCCAGCGCCAGATAATCGAACAGGTGGAACAGGTCATAGTCACGGATCGCCAGGAACCAAAGTGCCAGAATGCCGATGCCCGCCAACGGCATGGTCTTGCGCGAGAAGATGCAGGCGGCGATCAGGAGCTGCAGCCATGACACCCATTCCGCCGGGGTCTTGAGATCGGGTGTCAGGTATACGCCGCCGACCGAGAAGATCGCCACGAAAAATGCACCGACGGTCACGCGGACATAGTCATCCAGCCTGTTCCACAATGGTCCGGAGATACGGTCCAGCCCGTCGTGAACACGTGCGCCCAACGGACTGATCTCGACCAGGCGCGCCAGAACGAAGAAGACCACGACCAGCGCAATACCGATCCAGAACCACGGATCGGCGAGCACGGTCGAGATCGGTTGCGGCGGAGCGCCGATGATATAGGGGGCGAACCATTTGACATGGGCGATTGCCGGGGAGGCAACCGTCAATGTCGATGCGAAGGCTGCTACCCGGAAGACCGTATCTCTCCGGGTCATGGGCGCTGCCCAATCGCATAGCGCCCCGCGGCATGTTTAAGCGACAGGTGCGGCGCCAGTGTTCCCCTGGCTTCCACGTATTTTTGCCAGAGGGTGACATCCGCAAGCGAGGGGATGGTCACGATTTCCCCCTGATCGAAGCCCGCAAGGGCGGCATCCACCATCTCGGCAGCATCCATCATCATGTCCTGCGGGATCGCATTGATGTCGATGCCGGCGCGGTCGAAGATTTCCGTGCGCGTGAAGCCGGGCAGGACCGCCTGAATGCGGACGCCTTTCGGCTTGAGTTCCACTTCCAGCGCCTCGGTCAATGCGAGCACGAAAGCCTTGCTTGCGACATAGGTCGCATTGAAATGTTCCGGCATCAGCGCGACGACCGAGGCGATGTTGATGATCGCGCCTTCTCCCCGATCGGCGAAAATCCTGGCGGCTACGGTCGTCAGGGTATGTAGGACATCGACGTTGAGGTAAACCATGTCCGACAGCCTTTCGGGCTCAGCGGTCAGAGCCGGGCCCTTCGGTCCGATTCCCGCACAGTTGACGAGCATCCGCAGGGAGTCGTCGCCCTGCAATTTTGCCGTGACCTTAGCTAGGTCGGCGCTACGAGACAGGTCGGCAGGCAGCGCGGCGACAGAGACCCCATGCTCCTGCGCCAGCCGTTTCGATAGGATCGCCAGCCGTTCGACGTCGCGTGCGACGATGACGAGATCGAAGCCTCGACCTGCCAGCTTCTCCGCATAAACCGCTCCGATGCCCGAAGACGCTCCGGTGATCAATGCCGTTCCCTTTGCCATCTTGTTCTCCTATTCCGCCGCCTGTGCGGCCAAAATGCCGATTGCTGCCGCCACACCCGCGCCGTAGCGCGGATCGGCCCGCGTGCAGTTGGCAATGTGGCGTTCCTTGATCTTCAGATCCGCTCCCGAAATCGAGCGGGCGGTGTTGTCGAACAATGCCTGCTGTTGCTTCGGCGACATCAGCCTGAACAGGTCGCCTGGCTGTTCGAAGTGGTCATCATCGACCCGATGGTCGTAATGCGCGGCGTAGTCGCCCGTCGGCATTGGTGGTTCGGCCATGCCCGGTCTCGTTTCCCATTCCGCCTGGGAGTTCGGGAAGTAGTGAAGCGTGGACCCCAGATTTCCGTCGGTCCGCATCGCGCCGTCGCGGTGGAAGGAATGGAACGGGCATTTCGGCGCGTTGACCGGTATGTGGTTGTAATTGACGCCGAGGCGGTAGCGCTGAGCGTCGCCATAGGAAAACAGCCGGGCCTGCAGCATGCGATCCGGTGAAAAGCCGACCCCGGGGACGACATTGGCGGGGCTGAACGCCGCCTGTTCCACTTCCGCAAAGACATTGTCCGGGTTCCGGTTGAGTTCCAGTATGCCGACCTCGATGAGCGGATAGTCTCCATGGGGCCAGACCTTGGTCAGGTCAAACGGGTTGTGTCTGTGATCGCGCGCCTGCTCCTCCGTCATCACCTGCACGCAGAGCGTCCATCGCGGGAAGTCGCCGGCTTCGATGGCCTCATACAGATCGCGCTGGTGGCTTTCCCGGTCATCGCCGATGATTGCCGCAGCATCTTCGTCGGTGAGATTGTGAATGCCCTGCTGGCTGCAAAAATGGAATTTGACCCAGACGCGCTCGTTGGCGGCGTTGATGAAACTGAAGGTGTGCGACCCGAAGCCATGCATCGTGCGGTAGGATTTCGGGGTGCCGCGGTCGCTCATGACGATAGTGACCTGATGCAGCGCTTCCGGAAGAAGCGTCCAGAAATCCCAATTGTTGTTTGCGCTGCGCATGCCCGTGCGCGGGTCGCGTTTGACCGCGTGGTTGAGGTCGGGAAAGCGTAGTGGGTCGCGAAAGAAGAAGACGGGAGTATTGTTGCCGACGATGTCCCAATTACCCTCTTCGGTATAGAGCTTGACCGCGAAACCCCGGATATCCCGCTCTGCGTCGGCAGCACCCCTTTCGCCGGCGACCGTCGAAAAACGGACGAATGCCGACGTCTGCTTGCCAATCTCGCTGAACAGTCTTGCCTTCGTGAAATGGGAGATATCGCCCGTGACGGTAAACGTGCCGCAGGCTCCGGACCCCTTGGCATGCATACGCCGCTCGGGAATGACTTCGCGGTCGAAATGGGCGAGCTTCTCGATAAGCCAGATGTCCTGGAGAAGCGCAGGGCCGCGAGGACCCGCCGTCTGTATGTTCAGGTTGTCGGTGACGGGTGCACCGTTGGCATGGGTAAGGCTTTGCCTCATTGCGGTCCCCTTCATGTTTTGGCGGAAATGGGCGGACGGCAATCACTGCCGTCCGCGAGCGTCAGGCCGCCTTCGCAGCTGATCCGAGATATTCGTCTGTCGACATCATGCGCGCATAGGCGAAGCCAAGGGCCGACATGAACGCCGCATGGGCGAGATTGGCCGGGACGGTGACACCGTTGAATTCGAGATCGCGTGACGCGCATGCGTCATGGATCACGGTGACGGGATAGCCGAAGTCGGCCGAGGCGCGGGTGATGGCATCGACGCACATGTGGCTCATGTTGCCGCAGACGACGACCTCTTCGATACCGTGTGTATCTAGATGTTGCTTGAGATCAGTGTCGCGGTAGGAGTTGATCTGGTGTTTGAGCACCACATGTTCGGTATCCAGATTGATGACGCTTGGGTGAAGTGCTGCACCCTCCGAACCTGGCTGGAAGAAGGGGGCGTCGGCAGTCGGGAATTCGTGCCGGATGTGGACGACGAGATCTCCCGCCGACCGGGCATCGGCGATCAGGCGCGCCGCGTTGCGTGCTGCGGCCTCCACGCCTGCCAATGTCCATTTTCCACCGGGAAAGTAGTCGTTCTGGATATCGACAACGATCAAAGCTCTCTTGCTCATGGCTTTTCCTTTATCCATTGCGCTGCCGCTCGCGCGGCGGGTGCCGCTCGTGGAAGCTGTTGCGAGATTGACGACAGGAAGGACCTTGTCCTTCCTTACCTGTAGCCTGCGGGACCAACACAGCTCCGACAGGGATGCACTTCGCTTTCCGGGGCTCGGCTCAAGAGACCGCCCGGAGATCACCGATAAGCGTAGGCAAGATTTCCGACACGGTCGGATGGATGGGCACCGACCATTGTAGGGTCGGGTAGGGGGTGCGTGCATTCATGGCGTCGATGATGCCGTGAATCGCTTCGTCGCCTTCGATGCCGAGAAAAGCGGCGCCGAGTATCTGCTGCGTTCCGGCGTCCGCGATGATCTTCATCATGCCCTGGGTTTCGCCTTTTTCGACGGCCCGGCCGATACGGGTCATCGGCCGTGTCGAGACCAGGATCGGCCGCCCGGAAGCTCTCGCCTGACGCTCCGTCATGCCGACCCGACCGAGCGGCGGATCGATGTACAGCGCATAGGCAGGAATGCGATCACTGAGTTTGCGATCGGCTCCGTCGAGCAGGTTGGCGGCGACGATCTCAAAATCGTTGTAGGATGTATGCGTAAACGCGCCATGTCCGTTGCAATCGCCCAGCGCCCAGATGCCGGGGACATTGGTGGAAAGACTGTCATCGACGAGGATGAAGCCTTTCTCATCCGTCTCTACGCCCGTCGTCTCAAGGCCAAGGTCATCGGTATTCGGCCGTCTCCCCGTCGCGACGAGTATATGACTGGCGATGACGGTTCCACTGTTCGTCGTCACTTCGATACCGTCTGCGGCTTTGCGGAATGATAATCCGGTTGCTTCCGTCTGGACGTTGATGCCCTCCGCACGGATGATGTCGGCGATCGCATCGGAAATGTCCACGTCTTCACGGGAGGCGAGATGCGTGCCGCGCTCAACGACCGTAACCATTGCGCCGAAACGGCGGTATATTTGCGCAAACTCCAGCCCGATATAGCTGCCACCAATCACCACCAGGTGGCGGGGGACTTCGGTCAACTGGATGATCGACGTGCTTGTCAGGTACGGCACATCCTGAAGGCCATGATAGTCCGGAATGGACGGACGCGCTCCAACGTTGATGAATATCTGTGGTGCAATAAGCCTCTCGCCATTGACCACAACCGTATTCGGGTCTTCGAACCGCCCCTGGCCGTAGATCACGGTCATGCTGTCGAGGCCATCGAACCACGTCTCAAGACCCTGGCGGGCATCCTGTGTCACCTTTTCGGCCCGGCCATGCACCACCTTCATGTCGATCCCGATTTCACCGGGGATCAAGACGCCATAGGCCGAGGCGCTGCGGGTGACCTGGGCGGCCCTGGCGCTGGCAACGAGCGTCTTCGTCGGCATGCAGCCGGCATTGACGCAGGTGCCGCCGAGATACTTCCGCTCGACCAGCGCGACCTTGCGCCCTGCCGAGGCCATCCGGGCTGCTAGAAACGGTCCAGCCTGTCCCGCGCCGATGAAGATGGCGTCGAACTCCTTCATGACACGGCCGAGACGATAAGGAGGGCGCCACCGACAGCGATCACGTCTTCGATGAGGGCGGCCGGGAGGTCGCGGCCGAAGGAGGCGGCAAGTCGGGCACGAACCGTCGCGCCGCCGTAGGTGCCGATGACCGCGCCGATGATCCCGGCGACCAGTCCCAGCACGAGCGACCCGCCCGCTGCTCCGATGGCGGCGCCTGAAAGGCCGCCTGTCACGATGCGTGTTCCGAACTGGACCGGCACCTTCCGGGAGGGTGTACTCGGGAGCTGATCGCTGATCAACTCGCCGATTGCCAGCACGGACAATATCCAGGGTGTCCACCTGTAGCCCATAAAGGCAAGCGGTGTCTGGGAGATGTCGATCCATCCAAGACTTGCGGCCCAGGCGATGGCCGCCGGGGCCGTCATCGCACGCAATCCTGCAACGATACCGATCAAAAGCGCAAAGACTATCATCATGTTTTCCCCTGTGATGACCTGGCGTGGCGCATCTTCTCAGATGCGCCACTGCTTGAACTGGTGAGCGACTAGCTCTTGATGAAGGCGAGAAGATCGGGATTGACGATCTCTGGATGCGTGGTGCACAGCCCGTGAGGCAGCCCGGCATAGGTCTTAAGGGTGCCGTTTTTCAGAAGCTTTACCGACAGCGGCGCTGAATCCGCATAGGGGACGATCTGGTCGTCGTCGCCATGCATCACCAGCGTCGGAACGGTGATGGCCTTCAGGTCGTCGGTGAAGTCGGTTTCCGAAAACGCCTTGATGCAGTCGTAATGCGCCTTCGCACCACCGGCCATGCCCTGTCGCCACCAGTTCTCGATAACGCCCTGGCTGACTTTCGCGCCTGGTCGGTTGTAGCCGTAGAATGGGCCGGCCGGGACGTCGAGAAAGAACTGCGCGCGGTTGGCGACCAGCGCCGCCCTGAAACCATCGAAGACCTCGATCGGCAAGCCACCCGGATTCTTGTCCGACTTTACCATGATCGGCGGGACGGCTCCAATGAGAATGGCTTTGCTGACCCGGCCGGGTTTGGCGCGGGCAACATAGTGTGCCACTTCACCGCCGCCTGTCGAATGGCCGATATGAACCGCGTCCTTGAGGTCGAGGGCATCGGTGAGCGCTGCGACATCGGCGGCATAGGTATCCATCTCATTGCCGGTCCAGGTCTGGGTGGAGCGGCCATGGCCTCGACGATCGTGCGCGATGACGCGGTAGCCCTTGTCGAGGAAGTACATCATCTGTCCGTCCCAATCGTCGGCGCTGAGCGGCCAGCCATGGTGGAAGACGATCGGTTGCGCCTCCTTTGGACCCCAGTCCTTGTAGTAGATTTGCGTGCCGTCCTGTGTTTTCACGAATGACATGATTTCGTTCTCCGATTGGTTGGCAGAAGCTTGGGTTGAGGCCGCCCCCAGTCTCGGGAGCGCCAGGGCAGTGATCGCAATACCGGCGGACAGAATGACATCACGCCGGGTGATCCCAAAGGTGGATGCTGCTGAGCGTTCGTTCATGGTGTCCTCCAACCGCTGCCTTCGATGCCGTGACGTTGCCCGGGCTGCATTCGAATGGCGAGTAAAGCGTCGTAAATTGATGCAAACGCCGATTTTGGCGTGATAGGTGTCAAGCGACGTGGCTGCGTCGTTGCGTCACGATCGCCGCAAGGGCATGCGCTGCCATGATCGGTGCGTTGTCTGAATCGCCGAAAATCAACAGCCCCTCGCCGGCGCCGTGAGGAGCAATCGCTACAGCCTTGCCGGGGATGACGGCAACGGGCTTGCCGTTCTCCAGAAGCGTTGTGAGTATGGCGGTCACGCTGTTGGTGCAGTTCCCCCAGAGAGCGCCCGATAATCCCAGGCAGAGGGCCGCGTCGAAATCTTCCGCGACGATTTGGTCTGCGGCCAGTGTGTCGGCAAGTTCGTCCCTTGCCGCCCTGTCGAGGAGGAAACGACGAAGGCTCTTTTCGTGCGTGTCTGTCTCTCTGTAGTCGGGAAGGCAGGGATAGCCGCCCGTCAACGTGGCAAGGACAACCTCCGCGCCTTGGTCCTTGAAGAAATAGTAAGGCGCTGCAATTCGACCGAGTGTAACAGCGCCAGCCGATACGTCGCCACTTTCATCCGTTGAAAGAATGACCAGATATCGGATCGGCTGGCTGCCTTGCATGGCACTCTCCTCTTCGACGCCACAATGCCGCGCCCAAAGGATGGAAGCGAGTTTAGAGTTGTAAATCCGTGTAAACCGGCGACTTTTGCAATTCTGTCATTGCGCGGGATCCAGCCAGGTCTCGTTCGACAAACCGGGCCAAAGCGATGGCGCCGGCGGCGCTGGCCGTGCGCTCCGCGATGTCGAAGTTGAGTTTCGCGTCCCCCATGTCCGCCATCTGTAGGTGTATGTTCGCCTTCGCCCGGTGCAGTTCAGGAAGGTACCATGCCTCGCCGGAAGCCTTGCTTTTCTGCAGGGCGGCATCAAGGATCACGACGGCCTCTGAATTGCGGCCGAGCCCGGATAACGCCCGTGCCTTGGTCACCACGAACATTGACTCGAACAGGATGAACCCCGCCTTGCGGAGCGACTGAAGCCCGTGTCGAAGCTGTCGCAGGCAGGCCTGATTGTCGCCATTTCTTCGTGCGAGCTCGGCCTCGAAACAATCCGCATAGGTGCGCCAGACGTCGAGCATCGTGGTCTTCGTGTGGTCTCGCAGCATCGCGATATAGTGAGCAGCCAGTTGATCGTCGCCGGACATGAGGGCCAGCGGGCAGGCAGCCTCGGCGAGAGCGTTGGTCATGGACGCATAATGGCCGATGCTCTCAGCATATTTGAGCGTCGCCACCACATCGTCCTTGGCCTCCTGCTCGCTTCCGAGAAACCATTTGCACCGTGAAAGCAGGATTCTGGCGGTCACGCTCTGGTCAAACTGAAATCGGATCGCATGCCCGGCCGATGGCAGGCCGTCGTATTCTGCCAGCATGGTACTCAGGCAATCGGCAGCCTCTGCATGGCGACCCAGCCAGTGAAGGGTCGCACCTTTCATTCGGTGGCCGATCAGAATATCGGCGGGATCGGGTGACATGGTTGCCGTTTCTGCAAACTGCAGCGTCAAGCCGAGTGCGGTCGTCGGCTCCGCCCTGTTGATCGTGTCCACCCAAAGCCCCCAGATGGATCGCAGTTGATGATCGACATCTCCCAGTTTCTCGGCGATGCGAGCGGATGCCGTCCAGGCTTCGACACCTCGCCCCGGGGCATCGGCGGCTATCATCTGCGGCCATCCCAGCGCCGTGTAGAGTTTCATTCTGCTCGCCTCGTCGATGTCGGGGTTGGCATCGAGGTAGCCGATCGATGACGTGACCGCGGCGATACATTCGTCATACAGCGACAGTTTGAAAAACAGTGGTAACGCCGCGACCGTTATCCTCGCGCCGAGGAGCCTTTCGCCGTTCTCGAGCAGTGCCCAGTCCAGACACGCGCGCAGACTGGGTATGAGATAGCCGAAATCACGCACGACCTCGTCGGTGGCATGCGTGTGCATTTCCGACGCGGATGCCTCGAACAAATCGCACAGGTAGTTGCCGAACCTGCCCATGGCACAATCGAATTCACCGGATTCCACAAGCTTTGCGGAAGCATATATGCGTGTCGTGTCGAGCAAACGGTAGGATGGTTCGGTTGCGCCGGTCTCCAGAACCACCAGCGACTTGGCTACCAGTGCCGCCAGAAGGTCGTAGGCGTCGCCGGTCAAAACCGCCTGGGCAGCGTCTATCGAGAACCGGCCCCGGAAGACCGAGAGTTCGATCAGTGCGCGCTGTTCATTGGGATTCAGCAACATGTAGCTCCAGTCCAGGGCCGCGCTGAGCGTCTGGTGTCTGGGCAAGGCTGTCCGTCTTCCGCGGCTGAGCACCTTGAAGCTGTCGTTCAGGGACTTGCCTAGCGACGCTATTCCCATGGATTCAAGCCGGCCGGCGGCCAGTTCGATGGCCAGGGCAATCCCGTCGAGCCGGTTGCAGATGTCAATGACGGTAGGTGCATCATCCTCGGTCAGTTCGTAGCCGCCCAGGCAGGCATCGGCCCGCTCGACGAAAAGCTGAACGGCCGGAAAACTGAGCGCCTCCTCTGCGGTTACATTGGCAGCCGGGGTGTCGAGGGGCAGGAGACGGTGGACGCGCTCGCCGCTTGCCCGGAGTGGTTCGCGACTAGTGGCCAGGAACCGGACCGACCGCGTGCGCTGCAGGACGGTTTCGACGAATTTCGTCGCATCCTCGATCAGATGCTCGCATCCGTCCAGGACAACCATTGTCGGCGTGGCTTCCAGCGTCGAGCATATTGAATCCAGTATGTCGTCGGTCCTCGATTTGACACCGAGCGCGGATGCGACAACCGTCGGCACGAGGTCGCCGGAAACGATTTCGGACAATTCTACAACGACAATCTCAAACAACCCGGACGATCTCGCAGCGACCGCTCTCGCCACGGTGGACTTGCCGATCCCGCCTGGACCCGTCACTGTGACGAGCCGGCCTTTGTCCAGTTGCGACAGGATGATCTCAATGCTGTCATCGCGGCCGATTACGCGCAGCGGATCCGTGTCGCGTGACATGCGGGTGAATGGGGGGTCGGTCGGTGAGAGGTGCGACCGGCGCTCTACCCGGGCGATGAAAGTGTAGCCGCGACCCGGGACATTCGCCACGAAGCGGGGTTCGGCCTTCGTGTCGCCAAGAGTTTTCCTCAAGGTCGACACATGCACACGCAGATTGGCATCATCGACATACGTGTCTGGCCAGACGTGATTTACGATCTCCTGGTTGGTTTTCAGTTCACCGGGATGCGCGACGAGGAAAAGGAGGATGTCCGTGGCCCGGCTTCCCAAAGGAACGACCGCGCCGTTCCGCATCAGGCTTCGCCTGGCGGGCACAATTGAAAACGGCGCAAAATAAAATTCCTCTTCCAACCTCGCCACTCCAGCGACATCACTTAAAATTGTCGTTGGTCACATTGTGCCGCGACACGCCCTTAATAACATTCGAAATTCTTATACTTCAGGTTTCAATGCGCTTAGCTAACACCATTGCAATTACTGGAACAAGGTGACGAACGAACGAAGCAGCTCCGCTGGCATTCCGGATGCCTCGCGTTGCAACTTTCTGCGCGCGGGCCAATTCCCGCTACCTGTTTCAGCCAACAGCATTGACGCAGGCATCGCAAACGTCTTGTCTGGCTGTGCCGAGGTTTTTACCTTGTGTGCTGTTTTCTTGATTTCAGGCCGATGCTGATCATACAACATTGAGGGCAAGACTATGCGCGGGCGGCTGCAATGACATCTCTTTACGACCACGGCGTTCAGAAATTTCCCGATGCAGGTTTGCTCGCGACGTCCCAGCAACGAGGTTGGAGTGGATTGGCCGCGGAGTTGCGGACGCATCCCGCATGTGAAATCCCGGATATCTGCTCGAAGCAGACGGAAATAACCTTTGCTGTTCGTGGGACGGGCGGCGGAACGGTCGAGCGACGAGGCAACGGACGATTTCAATCGACGCCGAGCCGATCCGGAACGCTCTGGCTATGTCCCAAGGGCGTCAACGAGGACCAGATCCGGCTGACCGAGGCGATTCCGGAAGTCTTGCATGTATACATTCCCGACAATCAGATCGAGGCGCTGTCCGCGCTGGCATCGCGTCCTGTCGTTTTCGATGAAAACCTCTATAGAGCCGGGCTCGACGACGAGTTCGTCCGACAGATTTGCCTACGCATACTCGGCGAGTTGAGGGAAGAGACCGCTGGCGGTTCGCTCTTGATGGAATATCTCGCGAGTGTCCTGGTAACGCATATCTGCGGTAGTTATACAGATCACCGCATAGAGAGCCAGGGTAGCGGAATAGTCGGTGCATTGGATCAACGGCGGCTCAAGCGTGTCCAGGACTACATAGAGGACAATCTCGAAACCGATCTGACCGTCACCGAGATTGCGTCGGTCGCGTGTCTGAGCCGGTATCACTTCGCGAGGGCGTTCAGGGCGGCGGTTGGTGAAAGCCCGAACAGTTATATCGGGAGCCGCAGGATCAATCGCGCATTGGCTCTGCTGGCTTCATCAGAAATGTCGCTCGTCGAGATCGCCTTCGCCTGCCGTTTCTCTTCACAGGCGGCGTTCGCCAGGGCGTTCAGGCGAAAATTTGGCCAAACGCCGGGCGAGTACCGGCGGGGTTGCTGAAGTCCGCCGGTACAGATAGCGGGTCATCAGTGGGCCGCCAAAGGTGAGGTTGGCCGGATTTGTCATATGCGACCTTCGCTGACCTCTGGCATTGTATCGTAGCAACAAGCCAAAGTCGCAAAGGCGTCCCTAGAGCAACTGGGGTCCACTACGCGAACAGCCATCGCATATGCTATATATTCTGGGTCCGGAATGCAGGCGAGCCGTAGGAGTGGCGGATGCTCGAAAATCGGGGCAACAATCCACGACAACTGACAAAACCTTCGCTTGGCAAGGGGCGCCCCTTCGAACATGGCGGCGAGCGGAGAATCGTGACCGCCCTTTGTTATGATCTCATCGGTTCGACGAGACTTCTCCAGTTGCTCGACATCGAACACTATCAGGAACTGATCGCTGCATTTCAGCATGCGGCGAAACAGTCTGTCATCGCGCATTCGGGCGTGATGCTGCTTGAGGCCGGCGACGGTGGAGTGGCACTGTTTCCAAATGACCTGGGTGCGAAGGATGCGGCATCGCTCGCCATTCGTGCCGGTCTCGGAATCGTCGAAGGCTGCGCCCGCGTGGGCCGGGACGCCTTGCGTGACGATCTGCACGTTCGTGTGGGTATCGCGACGTCTGTCGCGCTGATTCAGGAGACGCAGGGCGAACCGGTTGCTGCTGCGGCACTGGCCATAGCCACCCGTCTGCAAGAGATCGCTGCACCCGACACGGTCCTTGTTTCGGAGGACACGCGCAATCTGGCAGGCAGGTCACACGCTTTCGTGTTCGAAGGCACAAAGGAGCTAAAGGGTTTCGCTGACCCGGAAAAGGTTTGGCGTGCACTCGGACACAAGATCGATGTCAACCGGTTCTACGCGTTCGGTAGTCTCGATGGTCCCTTCATTGGCCGTGAAAGCGAGTTGAGCAGCATCGCCGCTTGCTGGGAACGAGTTCACACCAAGGGCGGCGAAATACTGCTGCTCGAGGGCGACGCAGGCATCGGAAAGTCGCGCCTTTTGCGAGAGGTTCGAAAGATCACTCGCGACCAGCGATCGGGACTGTTTTTCTTTCAATGCCTGCCCGGGGGACATCGCGCGACACTCCACCCCTTGTTGAACACATTCACTGGCGCTGCCTCTGGACATGACGACGAACCCGGTCTGTCGACTTCGGCTGTGGCGGCCGCCTTCGAACGAAACGGCATTCGTGACGCAGAAACGATAGAAACATTCTCTCATTTGCTCGGCGCCCTGGGACAAAATCAGACCCTCGCCGATATCGACCCCAAAGCCATCCGGGACAAGGCGCATCGCGCCGTGTTTCGCGTGCTTGCCGCATTATGCGCGAACGGGCCAATCGTGGTGGCCGTCGAAGACATCCACTGGATCGATCCGACCTCGAAGGACCTGCTGGTGGAAGCGGCTCGGGTTGTGGGCCAATTTCCGATCCTCCTCGTCGTGACCTCACGTCTCGGGGCCGGGATAGACTGGCTGGACGAGGCCACCCTCACGCGTCTGATCCTGCGTCCGCTTGATCGATACGAAACCCGAATGGCAATAGAGGCGCGATGGCCGGAGCAGCGCCAAGCCATGCTTCCCGGGCTCTATGACGTCATCGAGCGGATATCCGGCGGCGTTCCGCTCTTTATCGAGCAAATCGGCCAATGGATCTCGGAGAATGTCGACCCGGACACGATGAGCCTGTCGCAGGACGTTACCCCCAGCCACCTGTCTGCATTCGAGGAAATTCTGAATGCGCGCCTGAACGAGCTGGGCACGTCTAGAGACGTGGCCCGGGCGGGAGCTGTTGCGGGCAACCGGTTCACGCTGCAACTACTTCGCGCCCTGTTGCCAGGGCTGAGCAAGGCCTCCCTGGCCAAGGCCGCCGATACCCTGAGCGATGCGGGGTTCCTGATGCGGGTCAGGACACGTGGGCATGTCGCCTACGGTTTCCGACACGCTCTGATCCAGGAGACCATATATAAAACGCTCTTGCGCAAGCAACAGCAGGCATTGCATCGGCGCCTGTTCGCGGCAGTCAGTCAAGACCGCCCGATGGCCTCGTGGATGGATACCGGAACGCTGGCAGAGCATGCGGAACGTGGGGGGCTGCTTGAAAATGCAATCGATCTTTATACCGCGGCAGGCAGGGAGAGTTCCAGCCGATCGGCGATGATAGAGGCGCGCAACTATCTGGAGCACGCCCTGGCGTTGTGCGATCGCATGGGGGAGAAACAAGCAATCGAGCCTTATCAACTGGCTGCGTTGACTTTACTCGGTCCCATCCTCACCGGCCTTGTCGGACAGAACTCGCTGCCGGCACGTACGCTCTATGAAAATGGCGTAAACATAGCCCGTCGGCAGCCGTTGGAGGACCAATCCAGATGGTTTCCCATCTATTGGGGATGGTGGCTGACAGGATCTGATTTTCGCGTCATGCATGATCGTGCACTGCAGGTGCAGGCAATGTTGGCCGGGGTGGACGATCCGGAGATCAAGCTGCAGGTCAACCATTGCATCTGGGCCATCGATTTCAACCTCGGCAACCATCAGGAGACCCAGTCAGCGATCAAGGCGGGGCTGGCGCTTTACGAAGAGCAATCTGCAAGGACCAGCCGCACGTTGTTTGGTGGCCATGACGCAAAAGTGTGCGGCCTCGGCCAACTTACTCTTTCGCTTTGGCTGACGGGGCAATCGAAAGCCTCGGACACATCTCTTTCGAAGATGGTCGCTTTCGCAGACCGGATATCACACGCGCCAAGCAAGGCGCACTCGCTGGATACGGAAGCGGTGTCGGCGTTTTATCGAGATGACTATGGGCGTCTTGCCGAAATTGCCGGGAGAATGGCCGATTTCGCGAAGTTTCACGATATGCAGTCGTTGTCCGGTCTGGCGCTGCTCTTTGCCGGATGGGCTCATGCCCATAGCGAAGACCTCGACAGTGGGCATGCGATGTTCAGCGAAGGGCTGTCGCACCTGAGAAGCCTAGGTGCCGTCGCAGATCTTCCCATCTATCTCTACATGCAGGCCACCCTGTTCGGTCTTGCGGGCAAATTCGAGCGGGCGGTCGAGGTCACGAACGACGCAATCGAAAAGGCCAGGGAGACCGGGCATGCCTATTGGCTGGCCGAGCTTTACCGCCGCCGCGCCGTTCTTCATGCGCGGCTCAATACCACCAAGGAGCCCGTTGCGGCTGACCTTCGCTCCGCCATGGAAATTGCCGAGCGCCAAGGCGCCAAGGCGCTTCTAAGGCGGGCGAGACGTTCCATTCAGGAGCTAGGCTTTGCAGGTCAATCTTGATCTCACGCACCCGGAAGCGAACGGTCCGTCAGACCGTGACGAGATGCTTGCGCGTCTTCACTGTGCCGTGGTGTCAAACCTGCACAAATCCCTAACGCCACGCCCAGATCGCGAAGAGACCAATCAATGCTTGCGCAAGATACTGCCGCTCTGTCGTCGCGCGCGCATAACCCGGCTGGGGGATCTGACCGGACTGGACCGGATCGGCCTGCCGGTCGTTCAAACCGTGCGACCCGCGGCCCTCTCTGAAGTCACTTCACTCGGGCGGGGCCTTTGGATGGCGGGCGCGGCGGTGGGGGCGATCATGGAATCGCTTGAGCGGTTCTACGCTGAAGCCATTCCCTCCGAGTTTATATTTCAAGCGACGGCGGATGAACTCAAAATCGCTGACGGCCTGTTTGAAAATCTCCTGACACCGGATCGCCGGGGAAACTGGCGTGCAAGGAGCCTATCGTGGATCACCGGTATCGATATCAAGACCGGTTTGCCGCAACCGGTGCCGCTCGAACTGGTTCACGCCTGCTATACGGATCCGCCACTCGCTCATGATGGTGTGTTTATGCGCACGACCACGGGTCTTGCCTGTCACATGACATTGCTCGATGCGTTTGTGCATGGATTGTTCGAATGTATCGAGCGCGACGCCATCGCTCGCGCCTTTGCTACCCACGGCTTCTTTGATCGCATGCGTATTTCTCCGCTCGGGTTGGGGGACGGGGTTGATCACATCCTGTCCATTGTCGGCGAGCATCCTGTGTCCTTTGGCTTGTGGCTCGTTCCGTCGCCGGCAAAGGTTCCGGTGGTCTGGTGCCAGACGATCGAGACAGGTCCAGGCGAACCTATCCTTGCTCTTCCGACCGAGGGATATGCGGCGGCACCAAGCATCGCTACGGCGGCGGCGAGTGCGATGCTCGAAGCCTTGTCGGCACGAGCCGGCGCCATTTCGGGTGCGCGCGATGATCAAACCCGCGAGCACTACAGGCGCAGCACCGACATGGTCGTCGCCAAGGCACGCCAGCTTATTGTTGTAGACCCGACCAGGTTACCGCACCCGGCGATGGAAGCCTGCGCCGTGCCGGATCTCGGCTCGCTCATCGACAGGGTTCTTTCTGCCGGCTTCGGACCGATACTGGCTGTTCCGTTGGGATCGGACATCGAGACGGGTGTCCAATGCGTGAGAACCATTCTTGCCGGAGCCCGACCTTTTTCAATCCAGCGGTGAGTGTTGATATGGTCGATGGGAGCGCGGAAGGTCCGGTGGTGGTGTTCCTTGGTCCAACGCTTCGACTGGTCGAGGCCGAGCGGGTTCTCGATGCCATATACGTGCAGCCGGCCGCGCAAGGCGACATTTTGCTGGCCGCCCACGCATACCGTCCGCGGATCATGGTCCTGATCGACGGGCAATTCGAGGACAGGCCGGCCGTGCGGCACAAGGAAATCCTCTGGGCGATGGCACAGGGGATCCTGGTAATTGGGGCCGCGAGCATGGGCGCGCTCAGGGCCGCTGAACTCAATCCATTCGGTATGATTGGAGTAGGCCTGATCTACAGGTGGTATCGGCGCTGGCAACTGGCTCCCGACGATGCTGTCGCGGTTCTTTCAGGTCCGGCGGAACTCGGCTTCCTACCCTTGACGCACGCACTGATCGATCTTCAGCGGACATTCGCCAATCTGGAGCGCCAGAATTTGGCAACCCCCGCACAGCGCGCCGCGTTGACAACGATTGCACGTAACATGAATTTTCGGGAGCGCCGGTTCGAGTTGGTCATGCGGGATGCGGGATGGCCGGAAGAGCGGCTGAAGGAATTGTGCAAAGAGGTAGTGGGCCAAAAGAGACTGGATGCGCTGCTGGCGCTGCAAAGCGTGCCTGCCCTCGCGAGGGGGCACGCGGCGGGGCCGGCGAGCAGCACGTGGATTGCAACGAATACCTTTGTCCGCGATCTTGAGGCTGGCGGCATTGACTCAAAATTAGTCAACACTTATAAATTGAACCCTTAGATGCGAGTTTCAATCGAGGGGGCAAATGTGCGATGCGCCTGCTTCGGGACGATTCCCTCGATTCTGGAAATGCGCGTCTAGGCACGCGCTTCTGGATCTATCCCCAACCCCCCTTCATTCCCGGATACGAACAGCCCGACCGTGTGTGGCTGTCGATACAGCGGGATGAAATCGGCGAGGGGCCAAGCGACCTCTCCATGTATGTCGCTGATCCGGTCGATCACAAACAGCCCTATGGCTTTGCGAACCTGCCGCCGTTCGGTGGGGCAAAACGCGCGCCGGTCAGACCTGGACCGGACAGACACTTCGACAATATCGATCCAACCTCGCGTCCGTTCCTCGCGGTTCACGCCTATGCCTGCGTACGGTTTGTACTCGACATCTGGCAGAGCTATCTGGGACGGCGGGTCCACTGGTTTTTCGATCAGACCTTTCCGCGGCTTGAAATCATTCCATTTGTCGATTGGGATAATGCCCAGGCGGGATACGGCTTTCTGGAGCTGGGGTGTTCCGACGTCGATGGCATACTCAGACCTTACGCGTTGAATTTCGACACGATCGCCCACGAGGTCGGACATCTGATCATGCTGTCGGAGACTGGCGTGCCAACCGCAGCATCGCCCGACAGCGACTTCTTTTCGTATTCAGAAGCGTTTTCGGACTGCGTTTCGCTGATCTCGCTCCTGCATTTCGATTCCGCGATTGACCGGCTCTTGCGGAGAACGAAAGGCAATCTGCTGCTGTACAACGAACTGAACCGCTTTGCGGAAACAAGCCCCGAAACGCAGATCCGTCTGGCAACCAATTTCCGGAAAATGTCTGCGGTGACGCGCGAGGTCCACGACCGGGCATTGCCGTTTGTCGGCGCGATCTTCGACAGCATCGTTGCGCTTTATCATCGCGATCTTGTCGCCAAAGGCTGCGCCGACAAGCGGCTTCTGGACGTCGATCTGCGGGATCTGGCATGGGACGAGTTCGACATGTTTCGTCAAGCGACGGCGCAGGCATTCAGTGCCAGGCCGTTGTTTTTCAAACAGGCGTTGATCGGCGCACGGGACGCGGTTGGCTCGGCTTTGGCGGCTTCACTGAAAGCGCTTGATCCGGGCACGCTGCGACTGGATCAAGCGGCAGGCGCCGTCATTGCCGCCTCGGACGGGCGGGCGGCCGAGCTGCTGGAAGAGAATTTTGTGTGGCGTGAAATCATTGGATCGAGGTAAATATCAAAGGAGAGTGCGATGAGCGACTGCAGCAGTCATCCCGGTGTGGGGCCGTTTCTGGAAGGTTTGTCCGAGCCGGATTATCGATCTTACAATCCGAGCGAAGTGCGCCTCTACGGCAGGCCCGCCATCCATCGGCCAATTTTCAAGCTTTCGGACGAGACTATAACCAGGCAAATCTCTGAAAAACTGCAAGGGCTTACGGTCGATTCCGCGGAGATGCGGAAAATTGTTGAAGCCGTCAAGGAAGTCGCTGTCCTAAAGATTACCAGCGACGAAATATTCGGCATAGTCAATCAGCAGATCGTGTTGGCCATTGTCGATCACAATCTCAAGCTCCAGCAGCTTCCCGTCGATATCGGTGTTCCGTCGAAAAATTTTAAGGGTGATGACGGGCGCTATATAAAGAGCATTGGTGTGATTTACGGCTATGCCTATGAGGGGCATTGCTACACGTTGCCGAAACCCCAGATCATGTATCTGCCCGAAGAGGCACATGCGATCAAAGGGGGCGATTGCGGTTGTGACTGCGGCTATGTGCCCGAACTTGGCTATGTCGTGTGGCAAATCGACAAGCTTGAACGCGTCGTCGCGCTCGATGTCCGATCCGATGATCTGAAGACGTTGGTTTTGGACGAAAATATGCCCGGAAACCGGTCGCCACTCGCTTATGCACAGACGATGGCGCTGGCCCCGCAACGACACCGTGACTGATGACCTTGCGCTGTGGGCAAACTCGTTGTCAGTTTGCTCTTGCAGGCCTGTACCATATTCCCGAGCGGCGGGCATAGAAGCCGGTATGTCGGCAAGGCAGCCATGGAGTATGGGGCCGGCTGGCCTGCCGTCGGTTGGTGGCTTGATTGCATCTTGCGGATCAGTCGATCAGGACGTCGCAATCCCGTCGGACGTCATGCTGTTTGGTGGTGCTGTTGCTTGCAATCCAAGTCAGGGTGCGATGGATTGATGACGAGGCCCTTTGCGACCCATGACGTTTGCCGATTGAATTGGCAACAGACGCTTCGATCTTCTCGCGCCGTTCGCGGGCCTTGGAGTATCATGTCGAGTGCGTGATCCCATGTCGGTCGTTCTCGATGTGTATGGTGAGCCACGCGGCAATGCCAACACTGGCAATCATACGGTCGCCGCAAGACGTCTTGCGTTCGGACGTGCCGGACTGAGTGTCGAGGCGGTCTCCGCCAAGGTCGGCTTCGGCAGCGCCGCCGCATTTTCCCGTGCTCATCATCGCAAGTTCAGCGCTGCGCCGATCTATAGCAAAACGAAGCCATGGAACGGTGCATGATTTACCACCGGGCAATTGAGCCACTCTCGCGGATAATCAGCTTGACATTAATGATGATGGACATCATATAAAATAAATGATGGTCGTCATCGAAAAGTCCACAGTGCGTCCGTAACGGACGCGCGCTGTGTGACGGTTTTGCAAGCGACGATGTGTCCAACGTGAGGGAAGAACAGATGATGGCATTCCTCACGGGTGCTTCCACCGGGATTGCCATGGCGTGGCACAAACCGTTGGGCGTCAACTAGCCGGGCCGGGGTGTGGCGGTTCGCCGTTCATTGGTCACAAACAATTGCCTGCCTGCGAATCCGGGCAGATCAGGAACGCAAAGATGGTCAATTTCGTCAAAAACTCAGATTTCAACAAGCGGTATCAAGATGCCCCGAACAGTTCGATCACAATCGGCGGGGTGCATTTTGCCTATCGGGAGCTTGGTCCGCGAACTGGTGTGCCGATCATCCTCCTCAATCATTGGGGCGCGGTGCTCGACAATTTCGATCCGCGCATTGTCGATGCGCTGTCGGCCACCCATTGGGTGATAGCGACGGACTATCGCGGCATTGGCGGCTCAGGTGGGACAGCACCGCTCACCGTCGGCGAGATGGCGCAAGATGTGGTCGACCTTATCCGTGCTCTGGGCTTGGAGAAGGTCGATCTGCTTGGCTTCTCACTGGGCGGTTTCGTTGCGCAGGATGTGGCGCTCAAGCAACCGGGGCTGGCGCGCAAGTTGATCCTCACCGGGACCGGGCCGGCCGGCGGGCAGGGTATCGACCGGGTAGGGGCCGTCTCGTGGCCGCTGATGATCAAAGGCCTGCTGACGATGCGCGATCCAAAGTTCTATCTCTTCTTCACGTCGACTGCGAACGGCCGCCAAGCCGCAAAAGCTTTTCTCGACCGCTTGAAGGAGCGCAAGACGGATCGGGACAAGGCGCCGACGCCGAAGGCCTTCCTCAGGCAGCTCAAGGCGATCAAGGCCTGGGGACGGCAGGCACCGCAGGGCCTCAGTACACTTGATTTGCCTGTACTGATCGCCAATGGCGACAATGACATCATGGTCCCAACCGCAAACAGCCTCGACATGGCGCGGCGCATCAAGGGGTCGGAACTGGTGATCTACCCGGACGCAGGGCATGGCGGAATCTTCCAGTATCACGCCGAGTTCACCACCAAAGCGCTTACCTTCCTGGCGGCCTGAATGCCAGACAATCAAGATTGGAGAAAAGCCCATGAAGGCTTTCATCGTTGAGAAATACAAGAAGAACGGCGAGTTGCGCATGGTCGATACCGCGGAACCGGTGATGCAGGCCGATGATGTCCTGGTCGAGATCAAGGCGACCGGGGTCAACCTGCTCGATTCCAAGGTGCGCGACGGCGAATTCAAGCTGCTCCTGCCCTACAAGCCACCTTTCATTCTTGGGCATGATGTTGCGGGTACGGTCCTCGCCGTTGGGGCGAATGTCCGCCACTTCAGAGTCGGCGACGAGGTATATGCTCGTCCCCGCGATCATCGTGTCGGAACATTTGCAGAGCGCATCGCGATCCACGCAGGCGACGTCGCGCTGAAGCCCAAAAACCTTGGGTGGACGGACGCGGCGTCCATACCTCTGGTCGGTCTGACGGCCTGGCAGGCGCTGGTCGAACTTGGCAAGCTTCGCAAAGGGCAGAAGGTCTTCATTCAGGCCGGTTCAGGCGGTGTCGGGACCTTCGCCATTCAGCTCGCCAAACATCTGGGAGCATTCGTTGCCACGACCACGAGTTCTAAAAACGCCGAGCTCGTCAGGAGCCTGGGTGCCGATGTCATCATCGACTACAGGGCACAGGATTTCGAGACTGTGCTGTCCGACTATGACTTCGTCCTGCATAGCCAGGACCAGAAGACGTTGGAAAAGTCGCTTCGAGTGCTCAAGCGCGGTGGTCACCTCGTGTCAATTTCGGGGCCGCCGGATCCGGCATTTGCAAAATCGCTCGGGCTCAATTTTGTCCTGAAGCTGGTGTTCGGCTTGCTCAGCATGCGCGTGCGCAGAACGGCCAAAAAACACGGGCTCCGTTACGACTTTCTGTTCATGCGGGCTGACGGACGGCAATTGGCAAATATCACTGCCCTCGTCGAAAACGGTGTGATCAAGCCCGTCGTTGACAAGGTCTTCCCGTTCGAAAAGACCGGTGAAGCATTGGCCTATGTCGAGACGGGACGGGCCAAGGGCAAAGTCGTCATCGAGGTGCGATAAAGGCCGATAGGCGCTCCTGCGGGCCCCGTAGTCGACATTGCCAGAAGCATGTCGTTGCGGATGGTCGAGGAGGGTGATGACGAGCTTCTTTCAAGGCAGATGCTGGCATGCTCCGGACCGATGTGCCTATCGTCTGCAAGGAACAACGACCGTGCTGGTGCTGCTGCGGCAACTGGCCTGGTGATCTTCAGAAACCTCGATCATCTCCAATGAGCGCGCGGCAGGATTGCTCGATCGTGAGCAATCCGCGACCTGCTGGCGCGAGATTGCCTGAGTGCACAAACCCACTGGGTCCCGGAAAGGGGAAGCCTCAGGCACGAAAAATCCGGGACGCACCCTTGACAATTTACATGTTGATCGTCATCTATAAATATAGATTACGAACATCATCATTGTGGCAAAACCAGAAAGAAAGAGTTTCAAAATGTCTTCCAAATCCACAGTCCTGATCACTGGCGCTTCAACCGGTATCGGAGCGACCTATGCTCAACGGTTTGCAGAGCGTGGACACGACCTCGTGCTCGTTGCGCGCAATATCGAGAAGCTTGAGGCAAATGCTGCGAAGCTGAGACAGCAGGCAGGCATTAACGTCGATCTTCTGCCCGCCGATCTGACGGATGAAACCCAACTACAGGCCGTCGAAACGCGATTGCGCGATGACGCGTCGATCGGCATTCTAGTCAACAATGCTGGCGGCAATGTCGGTGGGACGTTTGTCACGCAGAGTGTTGGCGACCTGACGAAACTGGTGACGCTCAACGCCACGAGCATCCTGCGTCTCAGCCATGCCGTTGCCCCCCGTTTCGCAGAAAAGGGCGAAGGCTCCATCATCAATATCAGTTCCGTGCTGGGCCTTGCTCCGGAATGGGGCACAAGCGTCTATTCCGCAACCAAGGCATTTGTCTTGTCGATCTCGCAGGCGCTGCAGGCCGAACTGGGGCAGAGCGGCGTCTATGTTCAGGCTGTGCTTCCCGCAGCAACACGCACCGACATATGGAACTTCGTCGCGGAAGATAAGCGTCCTCCGATGATGGAAGTTGCCGAAATGGTCGATGCTGCACTTGTCGGTTTCGATCGACGCGAAGGCGTCACCATTCCGCATCTGCATGAAGAGGCTCATTGGGTTGCCATGGAAGCCGCTCGCAAGGCGCTCATGCAGGATACTGGCCATACCAGCGCCGCAAGCCGTTATCTCGCCGCGAATTAAAGCAGCCGGCAGTCGTCATTTTCCTGGTTGAAGGATCAATGAAATGACCTTCGGAACTTTGTTGCCACAAACGCCGGGAACGCTCTTTTCGAGAGCGTTACGGATTTTGACGACAAGGACCTTATGCCGGGTGAAGTACCAGCGACCGTGGAGCATTCCACGGTCAGCTTCAAGGATAGAGCATGGCACTGACAGGTGCTTTGTCGATCACGCAGAGCTTGCCGACAATTGCATACGCGGGCTTGCTAAGAAAATTCTGAGAGATGAGGTGCAGAGCGGGACCATCGGTCACGAAAAAGCTGAAGCAGAACGGGAGACGACATGAAAGTCACGCGCGAACAGGTTGTTGAGAACAGGCGGCGCATACTCGATTCAGCCAGCCAGCTTTTCCGGAGCAGAGGTATCGATTCCGTCACCGTGGCTGAGGTGATGCAATGCGCCGGCTTGACCCATGGTGGCTTCTATCGGCATTTCGCGTCCAAGAACGATCTGGTTGCGCAGGCATTGGGCCATAGCATGAAGGCTGACATCGACCGACCGTTCGATTTGCCTGGCTATATAGATAGCTACTTGTCCTCGCATCATCGGGACAATCCCGGGCTGGGATGCCCAACGGCAGCGCTTGCTTCGGAGATGCGTCGCCAGAACCCCCAGGCACGAGCGGTGATGTCGTCAGGTGCCCATCTGGTCTTAGACACGATTGCAGATGCGGTATCGGCTCCCGTTGCAGCGGAAGGACGTCAGGCAGCAATCGGAAGCTGGGCAGCTATGGTCGGTGCGATCATTATCGCCCGGGCTGTCGACGATCGCAAACTCTCTGACGAGATACTGGAGGAGACGCGTCGCTTCATCTTATCCGCGATGACGTAAGTCTGCTCGCGACTGTCCACCGAGCCCTCGACAGGCCAGCCGCATTTCCGACACCACAGCCGCCGTCACCACGCCGCTGTTGGTGCGCACTTATTCCGATAGGATTGCCTTCGTTGCGGCCTCGAGAATTTCGCTCGATAGGCTCGAATCCTCCACCGTGCGCGCCAGCATCAATGCGCCGACCATGGTCGCCAGGGTCGCGATGGCCGCATCTCGCCGGGAGGTGTCTCCTTGTGGCTCGACGATGGATTCGAGCATTCCAATATGGTCCTCCACGCCGCGTTGCATCACTCGGCGCACCTGCGGACCATGACGGGCCGCATCTGGGCCGAGCGATGCCAAAGCGCAGCCGTTTGCGATGGCATTGCGATGTCCATCAGACAGATAGTGGCGCACGGCCGTCTCGAATGATGCACCTTTGTCCTTGCCGACCAACGAGGAGAGCTGCTCTCTTGACTGGTTCAGCGCGGCCTGGGTCGCTTTGGCGATCAGGTCGTCCTTGGATTCAAACTGCTTGTAAAAGCCGCCATGCGTCAAACCGGCAGCTTGCATCAGGGTGCTGACCCCGACACCGTCGAAGCCTTTTTCTCGAAACAACCGACTGGAGGTCTCAATGACCTGCTGCCGGTTTTCTTCGGCTTTTTCTCTCGTGACTTTCATGGCTCTTGCCTTGGTGGATGTGTTGCTCACATATATATGATGAATAGCATCTTACTCAAGGCCAGTACTTCGGAAACGATTCCGGCCGAAGTGGCCTTGGAAGCCGAAGCCGGTGGTTCTGTAGATGTCGACAAATCGACATTACGGGTATATACATCAAATATGACCCGATGCTATTCCACATTGTTGCGTGAGGCGACCCGCAAGGTTTCGACGATTTACGACGACGCGCTGTCTCCGCTCGGCGTAAATGTCGCACAGTTTTCGCTTCTGAGGCGTATCGAGCGGCTGCAACCGGTCAGCCTGAGCGACTTGGCGCGCAGTGTGCAGCTTGATCGTTCGACAATTGGCCGAAACGTCCGGGTGATCGAGCGTATGGGGCTCTTGGAAACGCGGCGTGGTGATCTCGATCAGCGCGAGGCGATGATCCGGTTGACCGGGGCGGGTGTGGAATTGCTTCGCGTGGCAGGTCCGGTCTGGGACGGATGCCAACGAGAAATGGAGGATCGGCTCGGACCCGTGAAGATCACGGCGCTGCAGGATATCCTTCGATCGATATGATTTGTTTGTTCAAGCTGGGGTATATACCCGCAATAGGGACGTAGTATGACGACTGAACCTCTCGTTTCCGGCGATGCCTCTGCGCCAGCACAATTCTCCTTGAAGAGGGGTATTCACTATGGCTGGGTCGTCGTTGCGGTCACCTTCCTGACGATGATGGTCGGGGCGAGTGCGGTCGGTGCACCGGGTGTTCTGATCGGCCCCTTGCAGAAGGAGTTTGGCTGGAACATCGCCGACATCTCTGCGGCCTTTGCCATTCGTTTCCTGCTCTTCGGTGCAGTCGGTCCCTTCGCGGCCGCATTCCTCACCCGCTTCGGCGTGAAGCGCGTATCGGTTTTTGCTCTCGGTCTGATCGCGGCAGGTGTTGTCGGATCGTTCACGATGACATCTCTGATCGAGCTCTTCCTCCTCTGGGGCGTCATTGTGGGGGTCGGCACGGGCTTCACTGCGATGGTGCTGGGCGCGACTGTCGCTACGCGCTGGTTTGTTGCAAAGCGTGGCCTGGTCATCGGTCTGCTCAGCGCCAGCGTCGCCACCGGACAAGTGCTCTTTCTGCCTGCATTCGCCGCTCTCTCTGAAACCTGGGGTTGGCGGATCGCGCTCAGCCTTCTGCTTGCTATGCTGGGCTTCAGCGCCATGGTTGTGCTGTTCCTGATGCGCGAGCGGCCCGCTGATGTCGGTTTGTTGCCCTTTGGCGCATCCGATGCTCCCAGGCCGGAACCACAGCAGGTATCGCTCCTCAACACGCTCCTGGCACCCATCCGTGTGCTCGTTGTCGCCATCCGATCCGCTGCGTTCTGGATATTGTTCGGCACTTTCTTCATTTGCGGCGCAACCACGACCGGGCTTGTCCAGACCCATCTGGTGGCAATCTGCGGGGATTTCGGCATCGCTCCGGTCATGGCGGCCGGAATGCTCGCCGCGATCGGAGCCTTCAATTTCATCGGTACCATCGCTTCCGGTTGGCTGTCCGATCGCTTTGATAGCCGCTGGTTGCTGTTCTGGTACTATGGCCTGCGCGGTCTCTCGCTTCTGTATCTGCCTTACACGGATTTCGGATTCTATGAGCTGAGCATTTTCACCTTGTTTTACGGCCTTGATTGGCTGGCGACCGTTCCGCCGACCGTCAAGCTCACTTCCGAAAAATTCGGTGCCGATGCCACCATCGTCTTTGGGTGGGTGTTTCTCGGCCATCAGATCGGAGCGGCGGTGGCTGCTTGGGGTGCAGGGCTGACCCGCAGCGTCTACGCCACCTATCTCCCCGCTTTCTACATTGCGGGCGTGATTTGCCTGGCTGCCGCCATCGCGGTGTTTGCAATTCGAAAAACCACAGCCATCAACCAGCCAAGGATGGTCTGATCTGCCAATGGAAAGGGAGATGTCGGGCTCGACGAACTGAGACAGGCACAAGCGTGCGCTGGTCTATCATCTGTCCGAGAGCGAGGGATTGGCAGGTCTATTCGTTCAAGGTCACCACTTGCCGGAACCGCTGCCGGTACTGGAGCGGCGAAATCCCCGTCGTTCGCTTGAACAGCCGTCTGAATGCGGCGGGTTCGCCATAGCCGACCTCTTCGGCAATGGCGTCAATCCCGGAGTCGGACGCCTCCAGCATCTGTTTTGCCTCTTCCACGCGCAGGGATTGCACATATTCAAGCGGTGAATAGCCCGCGGCCGCCTCGAAGCGTCGCTTGAAGGTCCGAGGCGCCAGACCGGAAACTGCGGTCATTCCGGCCACCGGATTTGGCGAACCATAGTTCTCCGCGATCCAGACCTGAGCTGCAGTCACGGCCGCGTCGTCATGTTGGGGCGGGCGGACGCGCGCGGCAAACGGAGCCTGCCCGTTGCTGCGATCACCAAACAGGAACAGCTTCGCCGTACGCCGCGCCTCGTCCTCGCCGCAAAAGCGCGCAACGATATAGAGCGCCAAATCTGTCCAAGACGCGTTGCCGCCGGATGTGACAATCCGATGCTCGACGCCGGAGGACACCAGAACCCGTTCAGGCCGCAGTTGAACCGCCGGATAGCGGAAGCGGATCTGATCGGTCGCGGCCCAATGGCAGGTCGCTTCCACGCCGTCCAGAAGGCCTGCCTCGGCCAACATCAGCGACCCCGTGCATACCGAACAGACCAGAGCGCCTTGCGCATGCTGGTGGCGCAGCCAGCGCGCCACTTCAGGCCAACGGCCGCGTGTCTCATCCTCGCGGCCGATTGCCAGGTCCGCCACAATGACGATATCGGCGCGTTTCGCCTCCTCCAAGGACATGTGGGGTGCAATCGGCAAGCCGACACTGTTGTGAAACGGCTCCGGGCCGCTGGCGACGATGCGGGGCGAGAACCGGCGAGGCCCCGGTGGCCAGCCGGTCAACATTTCCCAGCCGGAGCCTACATAGGAGAAAACTTCGTAGAGACCATGGAGCACACCGGTCGCCGTTTCAGGCACCGCGACGAGGCAAACGGAAATCTTCTTGGGCACGACGGGAACGGTCATGCCTCTATTTGGCACATTTGGACCGTTTTTGTCGAATCCATGTCTCACGCCGACGGCATGCCCCATGCGATCAGGTCACCCAGCGGCCGCATAGGGCGACCGTTTGCAAGGATGGCCCTCATGACTGACATCACAATGACCGCACGTCCACAACGCCGAATTCTGTGGCGCATCTGGCTCACGCTGCCGTTCGCCCGCCGACGCAAGCCATTGGTCGACCTCGATACCTTCTCCGACCATTTGCTGCGCGACATCGCCATGACGCGCGACCCGATCGACCGGATGGCAATCCGGTTCTTGCAGGATGCAAGCGCGGTTCGGGCTGCTCGGGGGCGGAAACAATGACATTCCGGTTCACCAGGCGCCTGCTGCTTGGCAGCACCTTCGTCGCCACAGGCGCCATTCTGACTGGTCTTGGCTTTGCCCGCGGCCAGACACTTTCAACGAAAGGCAAGATCATGCTCAATTCCTATTCGCCCATTTCCCGCGGCCTTGTCGAAGCGGCAGCATTTCCTCTGATCGAGGCCATTCACGGTCGCCGGTCGCGCCGCTTTGCCAAGGGGGCAAGCATCCCAGACGGGCCACTGGCCTATGTCTCCAGCGAGGCGCCGCAGGCGCTGGATGAGACCGAGCAGATGCTGCTGATTTCGACCGTCGCCGGCAATACCGGCTGGGCAAACCTGTTTGCCCATCATCCCGGCTACAAGGGCAAGCTGCCGAACTACACCACAGCTGCTGGCGGACGAAGCTTTCCGTCGTCGGCGGGGTTCAATACGACGGAGTTCTTCTTCACCGATGACACGGGCGTCTATTTCCTGCCGACCCGTGACATGACGCCGGCTTCAACCGATGGCTCCGTCGACCTCAAGGGATGGGCCGAGGCGCACCGGTCGCGGATCGTCAAGCTGGCTGACGGGCGGATGAATATTCCAGCCGCCATGCCGTATATGGAGGGCCACAACACGTGGTGCGCCAACGTGCCGGGCTCGACGCTGATCTGGCCGGTCGCCGATGTTGCACAGCATGTGATCCTGCTGCTCTTGTACCTCGTGCAAAACGGTACCGGCATCTACGATGACGTGAACGGCCGTCAGATTCCGGGACTGGAACGGTTCGCCCAACGGCTGAACATGGAGGTTGCCTATCCGATGACCTTCCTCGAACAGGTGGCGATGACCGATGTGGCGACAGAGACGGGGACGGCGTGTTATGCAGGGGCCCTGATGCTGCAGGCCCTGGGCCTGGGCGGCTGGATGTATACCGGCATCAATCCCTTCGTCGTTCTGGGTGCAAGCGACAATCCTGCAGTTCCGGGGCTGGGATTCCAGTATCGCATGCTTGATGGCAATCCGTTGCCCTATTTTACAGGCTTGCCGGGCGTGTTCGAGGCACATGTGCCGCCGCACCATGCCAGCATGCGCGCGGCGGTGGAGGCGGTTGTTGAGCGCAAGTTCGGCAAGGGTGGGCCGTTTGATACGGATCAGGGCGGGCCATACCGCGAAAATGCGGCGGTCCGCGGTTCCGGCGCAAGGATCGACGCCGAGGCGATTGAGATCGCCGTGATCATGGCAGAATACGTTTTCTCCACGTTCGGGCGGTTTCCGGCGACTGCCCCTGCGGTTTTCATCAACACCTACCTGCAGGCGCATCGGCTCGACACCGGGTTCTACGACACACATTTCGGGCCTGAGGCTTATCTGCAGACCCATGCGGACCACGACAGCAACTGGAGCTGATCTGGCTCGGGGGCGTTGAATTGGCTTTTCAAGCGGCCCCGGTCGTCAGCCGGGATTCCGAACCGAACGAAAACGGGCAGCCATGCTGGGCTGCCCGTTGGACCGTTTGGCTGGGCCGATTACTTGCCGAGCGAAGCCTTGATGTTGGCGACTTCATCGGACGGCATCTCGCCGACGGTCGTCACTTCGCCATCAGTCATCTTCCAAAGGCGGAAAGGACCCGTGATGTCGCCATACTGGTCGAAGCTGACGGGGCCGATGACACCTTCATATTTGATCGGCTTGCCTTCCTTCAGGAGAGCCAGCGCCTTTTCGAATTCCGCCTTGCCGGCATGGATCGGCGTGCCACCTGGCGCGGTGACCTCGGAAATTGCGGCCTTGATGGCATCCTTGTCCGGCTTGCCAGACTTGGCGATTGCAAGGGCCACGATGGCGCCGGCATCATAGGAGCGGTCGGCAGCCGGAGCGGACGGAGCAATGCCGCCGGAGAACTGTTCGTAGTTGGCGTTGAAATACTCGGTCGAGGCCGTCGGTGTCGTGCCGGACGACGTGCCGTAGGCATCATTGAGATACTGGGCCCCCACGCTCGCAATGAAGTCCTTGGAGTTCATGCCGTCGTTAAACAGGAATTTCTGCGCCCCGCCGCCGGATATCCATGCTCGGGCGATTGTGGCGCCGTCGACCGGCGTTGACACGAGATAGAGCGCATCCGGTTCGCCATCCATGGCAACGGAGGCTTCTGACGAATAGCTGGCCTGCTTCTCATTGTAGGGCGTGGTCGAGGTGATCGTGCCGCCGAGCTTGGTATAAGCTGCGGTGAACTCGTTCATCAGATTGTTGCCGAAGTCATTGTTGACGTGAATGATGGCAATTTTCTTCATGCCCTGGTCAAGCGCGTATTTCGCAGCCGCCGTACCTTGCAGGGCATCCGAGGTGATGGTGCGGAAGAACACGCCCTTTGTCTTGCCATCGCGACCAAGTGCCGTCAGCGTCGGCGAAGACGATGCGGGCGAAACCTGCACGACGCCGGCAGGCGCCGTGACGGAGGTAAGGATCGGGATCGAGACCGATGAAATGATACCGCCGATGATCACCGGAACCTTTTTGATGTTGACCAGCTGGGTTGCCTGATCGACGGCGACATTGCCTTGGCTCTGGCTGTCACGCGTGTCCATCACCAGCTTGCAGCCGCCAACGCCGCCCGCATCGTTGAAGTCGCGGAATGCCATTTCGACTGACTTAGCGCCTGCCTTGCCATATTCGCCCGCTGGACCGGTCAATTCCATCACGACGCCGACGGTGATGTCGCAGTCCTGCGACAGTGCCGGCGCGGCGCTGAGCGTGAGGCCCGCGAGCATGGTGGAGGCGCGTATCAACCGGTTCATTCTGTTCCCCTTGTTCATGTCATTCCCCTTTGTTGAGATTGTATTTCATGATGCTGCCGTGGCGCCCCGTTCGGTCGCGCTCGAGCGTGTAGACGTCACCGTCGAGCTCGCGAGCCCCGATCAGGGCGGCCTCGATCTCTGCAAGATCGACATCCGACAGGGTGACGCCTGCGATGGCGAGATTGGATGAGAGATGGTCACGGTTGCGCGCGCCGACGATGACCGCAGACACTCCAGGCCGGCGCAGCATGGCGGCACTTGCAATCGTGGCAATATCGGTGGCATGTCGGTCGGCGATCTTGCGCAGGGATTGCAACAGCGCCTGGAAGAGATCCCATCCGCCGAGATCGTCGATGATCAGCTTGTACTTGGTGAGCGAGCGGTTCTCCAACGGATGCTCGGGCTCGGTCTTGCCGAGCCAGCGATCGGAGAGAAAGCCGCCAGCGACAGTGCCGTAGCAAAACAGCGCTATGTCATGGCGTTTTGCGAGAGCCACCATGCGCTTTTCTGGGCGCCGGTCGAGCAGGGAATATTGCAGCTGCAGTGAGGTGAAGGGGATCCCGGCATCGAGGATGGAACGAACGTGATCACTGTCGAAGTTGGTACCGCTGATCTTGTTGATCCGGCCGTCGTCCTGCAATTCCTTCAGCCAGCCGAGCGTATCCAGCCACAATGGCATTTCGTAGTCCCACCAATGGAACTGCACGAGATCGAGGCACTCCAGATTGAGACGCTGGCGCGATGTGTCGATCACGCTTTCCACATAGGCCTTGGTGATGGTTGGCAGAACGCCGAGGTCAGGAACGAACTTCGTGTGGACACGGATGCGGCCCAGCGCAGCCTGTCCGCGCGTATCGCGGTAACGCAGCCGAAAGCGACCGATCAGATCTTCGACACCGGTATAGATATCGGCGCAGTCGAAGGTGGTAATACCGGCATCGGCAAAGGCCACCATGTCTTCGATCGCCATCTCGTGATCGACCACGCCGTGGCCGCCAGCCAATTGCCAGCCGCCGCGGATGACGCGGGAGATTTCATAACCGGGGGAGATGGTGATGCGCTGCATGCTTACTGCTTTTCTTCGAGGGGGACAGCCGTTGTGTCGGCATGGCTGAAGCGGCGAAGGCCGGTGCGTTTGATCCTGAGCCGGGTCGAGCAATTGGGGTCGGGACAGGCTATGTCGGTGTCGGTCGTCATCCAGTCATGGGCGTGGGTTGCCCGTTGCTTGGCTGCGAGCAGCGGCAGGACCGAAGCGAGTGAGTAGATCGATATCCCCTGGTCCGATGGCAGATGCAACATCTCGCCCCGCAGCTCGAAATAGTCCCCGGGCTTTGCGCCGCAATACACAGCGCCACCTTCCGGTATCACCACGTCGACCCTCAGATCGAAAAGCTCGAATGTGTCGTCGGGTCTGCTCATCCCACTTTCCTCATGTCGTCTCTTCGCCCGCCTTGAGGCGTCCGCGCACCAGATCGAAGGACCGGCCGATGTCATTGGCAAGCGCCTCCACGGCTTTATCCACGTCGCCTGCTTCCAGCGCGGCAATCAATGTCCAGTGATGGTTGGTCGCGGCCAGCCCGCCCTGTTCGTCATGGATGTGAGCGGCTTCCCGGACAACCGGCCCGGATTGCAGCCACAGGCTTTCCACCATCGGGATCAATACCTGGGAACCCGCGGCCCTGTAGATCTCGAAATGAAAACGCTGGTTGAGCTCTGATGTGACCGGCCCGATATCCTTGCCGTGATTGGCAAAGGCTGCCTCGCAATCCCGGTTGATCTGCTTCAGACTCTCGAGGTCCTTTGCCGTCAGGCGCGGGCAGGCCATGGCGACAAGCCTGCCTTCGATGAGGATGCGGGCACGCTCCAGGTCGTCGAGCCTGTCCCGCGTGATCAACGGCACCCGGACGGAGCGGTTGGGCAGGGCTTCGAGCGCCTGTTCGGCAACCAGCCGTCCAAGCACTTCGCGTACCGGCATCGTGCTCGTCTTCAGCCGGTCGGCCAGATCGACGATGCGCAGCATGTCGCCTGCGGCAAAGCCGCCATTGATCAGGGTGCGACGCAACTGCCCATAGACGCGGTCCTGCACCGTTTCGCGCTCGACCGGGGTCAGGCTTGGGGTGAGACGGTCTTCCGTCTGGTCGAACTGTTCCGCAATTCCCGCCACCAATGCGCCTTTCAGGAAATATTGGTTGATTTTGGAGCTGTCGTAAAGTTTGATCAAACATCAACGACCAGATCAAGGCCTCTTTTTGCATATGACTGCCGAAACTCTCCAACGACCCGCGCCGGCTTCGCAAGCCGCCGCGCCGCCATCGATCGAGGCGCGGCATCTGACCAAGCGTTTCGATGGCCTGACCGTCGTCTCCGATATGTCGCTTGCTGTGGGGGCGGGCGAGATGGTCGGGCTGATCGGCCCGAACGGCGCGGGCAAGACGACGATGTTCAACCTGCTCGCGGGTAGCCTGAAGCCCAGTGCCGGCGAAATCTGGATCGGCGGGAGAGAAGTCTCTGGCGAGCCGCCGGAGCGGCGCATTGCCCATGGTGTCGGCCGCACTTTCCAGATTCCGCGGCCCTTTGCCGAAATGAGCGTGCTGGAGAACCTGCTCGTCGGAGCCCAGAAGCAGCACGGCGAGCGGTTCTTCGCCAATTTCCTCGCCCCCGGTCTCGTCCGGCGCGAGGAAAAGGTCGCGCTGGAAAAAGCCCGGGATCTTCTCGAATTCGTCACCCTCTCGCGGCTCGCGGACGAGCCGGCACGCGTGCTGTCCGGCGGCCAGCGTAAGCTTCTGGAACTGGCGCGCGTGCTGATGGCCGATCCGCAGGTGATCCTGCTCGACGAACCGGCGGCCGGTGTGAACCCGGCCCTGCTGGAGGTGATCATCGAACGCGTCGTCGCGCTGAATGCAAAGGGCAAGTCAATCCTTCTGATCGAGCACAACATGGACATGGTTTCCAGGCTCTGCTCGCGTGTCGTAGCAATGGCGCTCGGCAAGTCTCTGGCCGAAGGCTCGCCGGCAGACGTTGCCGCCAATCCCGCCGTGATAGAGGCCTATCTTGGAGGTGGCGCGTGACCGGCGCCGTACTCTCGACCTCTGAACTCGTGGCGGGCTATGAACCCGACCTGCCGATCGTCCGGGGCGTCGATTTTGCCGTGGCGACGGGCGAACTCGTCATTCTTCTGGGACCAAACGGCGCGGGAAAATCCACCTTCGTCAAGGCGATTGCGGGTATGGTGCCAGTTCATTCCGGCGCGATCCATCTGGGCGGCCGTGACATCACCAGGGTTGCGCCGCATCGCAAGCTGGCCGAGGGGCTCGCCTTCGTGCCCCAGACGGACAATGTCTTTGCCAGCATGAGCATTCTGGAGAACCTGCAGATAGCCGTTGCGCTCTTGCCCAAGGCGGAGCGGTCCGCCAGGATCGAAACGCTCCTTGCCCGTTTTCCTGATCTCGCGGTCAAGCCGAAGCGGTTGGCCGGAGCGCTCTCGGGCGGCCAGCGGCAGATGTTGGCGGTGGCGCGCGCACTGGCGCTCGATCCACCGGTCCTGATCCTCGATGAACCCTCGGCCGGTCTGTCCCCAAAGATCGTCGGCGAAGTGTTTGCCCTGCTGAAACGCATCAATGGCGAGGGCGTGACGATCGTGCTGGTCGAGCAGAATGTGAAGGCGGCGATGGCGATTGCCGATCGCGCCGTTATCCTTGCAGAGGGGCGCATCCGGCACGAAGGAAGACCCGCCGACCTGGCGGACGATCCGCTGATCGGCCAGATTTATCTCGGCACCGCGCGGCATGCCTTTGGCGAGGTTGCCAGATGAACCCGCAGTTTCTCATGGACGGTCTGATCGCCGGCGCGATCATCGGGCTCGGCGCCATCGGTGTCACGCTCACTTATTCGATCCTGCGTTTTTCTAACTTCGCCCATGGCGAACTTTTGTCCTGGGGCGCCTATCTGGCGCTCGGCATCAGCAGCGCGCTTGGTGTATTGGGGGCGGGGTCTACCAAGCCGCTTGGGCCCTTTTCCTTCGGCTGGTCGTTGCCTGTTGCTGCGGTGCTGGCAATCATTCTGACCGGACTTCTTGCGCTGGCAGTCGATGCCCTGCTGTTTTCCAGCTTCCGCCGACGCGGCAGCGCGATCATCATCATGGTCATGGCAAGCTTTGGCGCATCGCTTGCGTTGCGCAGCCTGCTGGAATTCCTGTTCACGTCGAAGCCGGCCTATTTCAGCCAGGCGCTGCAGATCGCCATGAAACTGGGCGGTGGCCTGCGGGCCACGCCGGACCAGTTGGCCATGCTGGTCGTCGCCTTGCTCTCGGTCATCGCGGTCCACCTTGTCATGACGCGGACAGATATCGGCCGGGCCATGCGCGCCGTCAGCGAAAACCCGGGTCTTGCCGGCATCGCCGGGATTGATGTGCGCCGCGTGATCCGTACCGTCTGGTTCCTCGGCGCCGCGCTTGCCTGCATCGCCGGCATGATGAGTGGCCTTATCATCCAGATCCGCCCCTATCTCGGTCACGACCTGCTGTTGCCGCTGTTCGCAGCCGCCATTCTTGGCGGCATAGGCTCGGTGCCGGGTGCCATGATTGCCGGGCTTGTCATTGGTCTATGTGAGGCTTTCACGGTGCAAATCATCGGAGCGGAATGGCGGGCAGCGGTGTCCTTCGCCATTCTCATTGCGGTTCTCGTCGTGCGCCCGCGGGGCCTGTTTGGAAAAGCCTCATGATGCTCGATCTCGTCGCTTATGGCGCCTTCTTTCTGACCATAGCGCTGACCTATGCGATCATCTCCCTGGGTCTTAACGTGCAGTGGGGAATGACGGGGCTGTTCAATGTCGGAATTGCCGCCTTTGTGGCGGTCGGTGCCTATACATCGGCCATCCTCACAACGCCGGAAACCGCGGACCGCTTCGGCGGCTTTGACATGCCGATCGTGGTTGGCTGGTTGGGCGCGGCGCTCGTCGCTGGCGCATTGTCCTGGGGTGTCGGCGCCCTCACCATAAGGCTCAGGGCCGATTATCTCGCGATCGCCACTTTCGGTGTCGCCGTCACTGTCCAGCTTTGCATGCTCAACCTGCAACCCCTGACCGGCGGCGCCTTCGGCATCGGCTTTATTCCGCGGCCTTTCGCCGGTCTGCAGGGTGACGCGTTGTTGTTCAGCCTGGCCAATTGCGGCCTGATGGCAGTCGTCGTGCTTTCGCTTTATCTCGCCCTGCAGCATCTGTCGCGCAGTCCCTGGGGCCGCGTGTTGCGCGCTATCCGGGAGGACGAGGCAGCGGCACAGGCGCTGGGCAAGCAGCCCGTCCGTTTCCGCCTGCAGGCGTTTACCGTCGGGGGAGCGATCATGGGGCTGGCGGGCGCGGCCCAGGCGCATTTCATCGGCTTCATCGCGCCAGACAACTATATGCCGGTCCTTACCTTCCAGGTCTGGGCCATGCTAATCGTCGGTGGTTCTGGCAACAATCGCGGTGCCATTGCCGGTGCTGTTCTGGTCTGGGGACTCTGGGCGGTCACGGCAGCTGCCGTCTCCGCCTTCGTGCCGCCGGAAGATCAGGCCCGCGCGGCCGCCTTGCAGATTGTTGCCATTGGCGTTGGCCTCTGCCTCATGCTCCTGCTGCGTCCGCGCGGCCTTTTCGGCGAGGTGAGCCCGCTTGCCCGGTCCAGCACCAAGCCACCCTTATCCGCCAAGGAATGACTACCATGAATCCAGAACGTACAAGCCTTGCGCCGGGACTGTCGATCAGCCGCCTCGTCTGCGGCCTTTGGCAGGTCGCCGACATCGAGAAGGGGGGCGCAACCATCGACCCGCAGCAGGGGGGCGACGCACTGCAGGCCTATGCAAAGGCCGGTTTCGACACCTTCGACATGGCCGACCACTACGGGTCGGCGGAGCTTATTACAGGCAACTTGCTGAAGCGCTATCCGGACCGAACCGGACGGCCGGTTGCCTTCACCAAATGGTGCCCGGAACCAGGTCCGATGAGCCGCCATGTGGTGCGGCGCGGTGTGGAGGAGCGGTTGGCGCGGCTTGGTGTCGACAAGGTGGACCTGCTGCAATTCCATTGGTGGACCTTCGAACATCCTGCATGGCTCGATGCCCTCCACGAGATGCAGGCGATGAAGGCAGAAGGGCTGATCGGCGCGCTCGGCCTGACCAACTTCGATGCAGCTCATCTCGACCTGGCGCTGGCCGACGGCATCGAGATCGCCAGCAACCAGGTGTCCTTCTCATTGATCGACCGGCGCGCGGCCGGTGATCTGTCAGCCCTGTGCCGGAAGACGGGCGTAAAGCTTCTCGCCTATGGCACCCTTTGCGGTGGCTTTCTATCGGAGAAGTGGCTGGGGCAGCCGGAGCCGACATCGATTCCCGATTGGAGCCGGTCGAAATACAAGCGTTTCATCGATGCCGCTGGCGGCTGGAGCGTCTACCAGGGCATCCTCAACGCGGCATCCGAGATCGCAAGCAAGCATGGTGTCTCGGTGTCCAATGTCGCCAGTCGCTGGGTTCTTGAACATCCGGCCGTTGCAGCGACCATCATCGGTGCGCGGCTTGGTGAAAGCCAGCACCGCGACGACAACCTGAAGGTCTTCACCTTCACGCTCGACGAAGAAGACCGGAGCCGGCTCGATGCCGCCTTTGCGGCCAGCACCCCCATTCCGGGAGATTGCGGCGACGAGTACCGCAAGCCTCCCTTCCTCACGGCCTCGGGCGATCTCAGTCATCACCTCGAGGCAATTCCATCCGTTTACAAATCTGTGCCGGTGCCGGGCCGCAAGAACCGGTTTCGTGTTTCGTCCGGCAGTATCTGGGAGCCGCTGGCAGGCTACAGCCGGGCAGTCAGAATAGGCGATCGCATTCTTGTGTCGGGTACAACGGCGACCCACGGCGCCGACCGCTGCGTGGCACCTGGCAATGCCGGCGCGCAGGCAACTTACATCCTCGACAAGATTGCAGCGTCCATTACGGCCCTGGGCGGGCGCATGGAGGACGTCGTGCGCACACGGGTCTATCTCAAGGATGCCTCGCAATGGGAGCCTGTATCGCGCGCGCATGGCCGGTTCTTTTTAAACGTTCTCCCCGCTAACACGCTGATCGAAGCAGGTGCCTTGGTCGGTGACTATGAGGTGGAGATCGAAGCCGAGGCAATGCTGGATTCTGAATGAAACATTAGCTTCCTCCAATAGGTCGCTGCGCCCGGCGAACATCTGAGTTCGTCGAATGCGGCCGCTGAACGTCGGAACATAACCGTGTGAACCGAGAGGCTTGGACAGCCTTTCTCGTCGCCCCCGTTTTCATTCTGCGGTTAAGTAGTCTTGCGTGGTGCATGCACTTTCGACGAAATGGGCTACTAGATCCGCACAGGCATGCATCAAGACTGCCCTTTCGGAAGTTCTGGGCAATAAGTGCATCCAGGTGTGCCGAAACCCGTCGGGAACGATTCCCTTCACACCGGCAGCCACACCTAGCAGAATCTTGCGCTTGTTTGCGTCGTTCGAGATTTGGCAACGGATCTTTCTTCCACCCGTGCAGATGATAGAGTTCGCTTGGCGATATTGCACGGTCAGGTCGTAGGGGGGGATGGATGAAGGCTTTGCTGGCACAGGCTGCAGCGGCAGTGATCGTGCTGTTTGCCCGCGCAGTCACGGCGGTTCGCACAATCTGGCCGGAAGGGGGGCTGCCAGCCCGTCCGTGCATATATTTCGCCAACCACTCCAGCCACGGCGATTTCGTGCTCGTTTGGGCAGTTCTGCCTCCACGCCTGCGGCAGCGAACCCGCCCTGTCGCGGGGGCCGAATACTGGCTGAAATCCAGGCTCACGCGGTTCATTGGCAGTGACGTGTTCAACGCGGTCCTGATTGCAAGGGAGCGTGAGAACCGCGTCCATGATCCGATCCAGCAGATGGCCGAAGCCATTGACGCCGGATCGTCTCTCATTCTTTTCCCCGAAGGCACGCGAAACCAGACCGATGCGCCGCTCCTGCCGTTCAAAAGCGGCATCTTCCATCTGGTCGCAACTCGCCCTGACACAGACCTCGTTCCGGTCTGGATCAATAATTTGAACCGGGTGATGCCGAAGGGAGAGATTGTGCCGATCCCGCTGATATGTACCGTGACCTTCGGAAACCCATTGCGCGTCGAGCCTGACGAAGGCAAGGACGTGTTTCTCGAACGGATGCAGACCGCCCTTTTGGCCCTGTCTCCTCGACCGGCAGGGAGTGGCGAATGAGTCCCGCGAATTCTGATCTCCTGATGCTCGTGACCGGTATCTTCGGTGTGCTGATCTTTGCATCGATCGTCGGCTACGCGCTCGAGCAGCGCTTTTCACCGACCGGTTCGAACGCCTCGATCGAAAACCTCAATGCGCGCATCAAGGCCTGGTGGGTGATGGTGGTGCTGATCGGCCTTGCCTTCGTCGCGGGCCGCATCGGTGTGCTGGTCTTGTTCGCATTCTGCTCTTTCGCCGCATTGCGCGAATTCGTAACGCTGATCAACACGCGCCGGGCCGATCATTGGGCCCTTGCCGCGGCATTTTTCCTTGTCGTGCCGATCCAATACTATCTGCTCTGGGCGGAAGAATACGGCATCTTCTCGATCTTCATCCCGGTTTACGCCTTCCTGCTGATGCCGATCGTTTCCGTGCTCAGAGGCGACACGGAACGCTTTCTGGTTCGCATCGCTGAAGTGCAGTGGGCGTTGATGATCTGCGTCTTTTGCGCTTCACATGTGCCGGCATTGCTGACCCTGCACATTCCCGGCTACGAGGGCCGGAATGTCCTTCTGATCGCCTTTCTGGTTATCGTTGTGCAACTCAGTGACGTCCTGCAATATGTCTGGGGCAAGATGTTCGGCCGGACCAGGATCGCTCCAAAACTGTCGCCCTCCAAAACTGTGGAGGGCTTTGTCGGCGGCGTCATCAGTGCCACGCTGATTGGCTCTGCCCTGTGGTGGATCACGCCATTCACGCCATTCCAGGCGGGCCTCCTGGCCTTCATCATAACACTGATGGGCTTCTTCGGTGGTCTGGTCATGTCGGCGATCAAACGCGACCGCGGGGTGAAGGACTGGGGCCATTTGATCGAAGGTCACGGTGGCCTGATTGACCGGCTCGATTCCGTTGTCTTCTCCGCGCCGATCTTCTTTCATATCGTTCGCTATTGGTGGTCGCTTTGACTTTGGGCCTCTTGCGACGGTTTGCCCGCGATGGACGGGTGCATGTGCTGTTCGCCTTCATTGCCATGGGTGGCTGGGCGGTCTTCGTCAATCGGGCCCATGACATGCCGCGACCGGCTTATGCCGGTCTTGTACAGGGTGCGATGTCGGCTTGCCTGACCCTCTTTCTAAAATCGGTCATTGACTGGCTTTCGCGGCGAATTGCCTACCCGACGCAACTGTGGGCTCCTCCGGTTATTGCCTGCGTCGGGTCGGCTTGTCTTCTCCTTGCTATCCATGCGGCAAGCGGCACGCCTGAGATATGGAGGACGATTGCTGTTCCGCTTCTGGTATCGAGCAGCTACGCCGCGCTCTACAACTATTCGATCTCTTCAAGGACAGGACCATGACCGATACAGGCGACCGACGACCGCTGGACAGTCGCAATACGCGCTGGGCCGGCGCAATTGCCCGCTGGCTGGCAGTGCGCGCTATCACGCCTAACCAGATATCTCGGGCGAGCATGTTGGCGGCCGCAATTGCCGGCGCGGCTTTCTATTGGGCCGGTGCTGCAAGCGGTTGGCCGCGTGTGAGCCTGCTTCTGCTCGCGGCGCTTGGTTGTCAGGCCCGGCTGCTTTGCAACCTCTTCGACGGCATGGTCGCCATCGAGGGCGGAAAGGGAGAGCCTGACGGTCCATTCTGGAATGAGTTTCCCGACCGCGTTGCCGATCTGTTGATCTTTGTGGGCCTCGGCTATGGCATCGGCATGCCGGATCTCGGATGGGCAGCTGGTGCCTTCGCCGTGTTGACTGCTTATGTTCGTGAACTGGGCCGGGCCAATGGCCACCCCAGCGACTTCTCCGGCCCGATGGCCAAGCAGCATCGAATGGCAACGGTGACGGCAGCGACATTGGCGACTATTGTCGAGCCGCTTTGGGGTGGACACAATCAATTGCTGGTGATCGGGTTGTCCGTGGTTGCTGTTGGGGCTGCATTCACGGCTCTTCGCCGCGCAGGTACGCTGATCAAGCGCCTGAAACGCGCCTGAAACGCGCCTGAAGCCAGCCGGACAAAATTGAGCAATGCCATACCATCGCGAAGCAGGGTCAAGCTCGCGTTCGTGTGACCAAGAGCAGGCGGCGGTGAGGTGGGCGCGACCGACGTTGCTATGGACGTGTAGTTTGGCGGCGAAGATGGCGAAGTCGATGGCATTGCCTTCCTTGATCTACTCTGGATAAGTCACGGCATCTTCCGGCGCGGCCTGGTTGAAGAGAATAAAGGCCAGGGGATTTCCAGGTTCGGACATTGCGTCGCTGCGCAGTCCGGTAATCACGCCGTCTACGCCACTCGTGTATTCGGCAACCAATTCCCCGAAGCTGTTTCGTTGGATTGCCACCTTTTGGCCCGCCTTGACCTTGTCATCGAGCTTGACCAGATGCTCGACGATGCCGCCCTCTGTTGCCAGTATCGGAAACGCGCTGTTGCCGAGAAAGACGCTGACGTCCTTGCCGGTGCGTCCCATGGGTCCGGCAATGATGCCGTGATGCTTGAGAACGTTCATCGTGCCTTCGACGAATAGCGAGATCATCTCGATGTCCAGAACCCTTGCGGCGCCGATCTCAGGGCAGAAGGCGGGAATGCCTGCGTCGACAAATGCGTTGTGAAGCACACCCGGATACACATGACTGTCGAAAATCTGGCCGACGGGATAGAGTTCCAGCATCGCCTTGACCTCTGGCACATCCATGGCGCCGATATTGAATGCGGTAACGTCGAAACCGGTAGTTCCGGTGTGGAAGTCGATGGCAGCGTCGGCGTTCGGCCGCAGCAGGCGGTTGAACAGGAGCCCCGCATGACGGCTGGGCGCGGTGGCACCATTCTCGTTGCCAGGCCATTCCCGATTCATGTCAATCAGGTCGCTGCCCCTGCCAAAGTCGGGCCATCGCCGCTGCATGCCTTCGATGGCCGGCCGAGATATGTCCGTCACGGCCATCACGGTACCTGACATCGCTGCGGGATCGAGCTGGTTCATCACCGTCAGGATCGTATGGATGGAACTCATTTCGTCGCCATGCACGCCACTGGTCAAGACGACGCGCTTGCCCGGCTTTATGCCTTTGGCGACCGTGACCGATACATACCAGTGCTGTCCGGTCGGCATCTGCACACCCTGGAAATACAAGAGGTGCCTTTTTCCAGGCTCCAGGTCGTTGACGTCGAGTGCGCTGACAACCTTCTTCCCCTGAATCACTTCGCCCGTATAGACAGTTCCCAGCGCCCCATCCGATGTCGTATCGCCCGAGGGTGCCTGCGTGTCCTGGGCTTTCGCCGGCCCGGCATCGCCGGTGACAGCCGCCGCCGCGCCGAGTGTGACAATGGATGCAATCATGAAGTCGCGACGATCCAGGCCTTCTTTGGGGTTCTCCGACATGACTGGCTCCTTGTTATCGGGAAAGGCAATTTGATCTGTCGGCACGCATACCGGCCGCAAAATGCTCCAGCGAATTTTCAATCCAAAGTTATATCACGCGTAGGAAAGATGGCACGATTTAACCTGCCTTGACAGAGGGCAGCTCAGGTCCGGCCGTTCTGAAGCCGGTTGAAGGAATAAACTGTCGTGTACGGCAAGGGCGCTGTCTTCACTATGTACCAACCTGCGGCTCATGAAACCTGCGGTGTCATTGAGCGGCCAAATGGGTAGTGATGACCACGAGTGCAGCACCAATGCTGGACGCAGTGACCCATTTCCATTCGACGAGTAAGTCCAGCCCCTGGCCCTTCTAGGTCGCGGCAATCGTCAGTGCCACAAGCACGAAGAGTGCCAGGAATACGGTTTCTCCTATCAGCAATCCGATTGCGCGACCGCCAATGCGGAAAACTTCCGGCAATGATGTCTTTACGCCAACAGCCGCTATGGCGACGAGCAGAGACCAGCGTGAAACCGTGCCAGCCCAGTCTGCGATTGCCGGCGGTATTGCGACAAGGGAATTGAGGCTCGCCAGCGCCAGGAATACGATAACGAAAGCCGGGAGCAATGGTGGCCGACGGACAGCTTCTGTGTCGCGGAGGTTGCGGCGGAAAACCAAGGCTGCGACGAGCACGACAGGGGCCAGCATGGTCACGCGGATCAGCTTTACGAACACGGCGGTTTCGCCGGCCGGCACGGAAACGGAAAAGCCTGCACCGGCGACCTGGGCGACGTCATGGATGGTGGCGCCGAGAAAGATGCCGGTGGCATGCTCGTCGAGCCCCGCCTGGCTGGCGAGGATCGGATAGAAGATCATCGCGAGCGTCGAGAGCATCGTCACGCCGATCACGGTGAAAACCATCTGTTGGTCTGCTTCCTTGTCGCGTGCGCCGCCCAGGGCGGCCGAAATCGCCATCGCTGCGGATGCGCCGCAGATCGCCACCGCGCCGCCAGTGAGGAAACCAAAGCGGCTGCCTTGTCCTGAAAGTCGCGATGCCAACAGGCCGAAGAGGATGGTCATGACCACGGAGGCAACAATCATGACAATCACGGTGGTCCCCAGTTCGGCGAACATGCCGACGCTGACCCTGAGACCAAGAAGGGCAATGCCGAGCCTGAGCACCGTGCGGGAGGCAAAGTCCAGTCCATGCTCAGTCTTAGGGTCTTCCGCGAGGAAATGCAGCGCTAGCCCGATCAGGATCGCCAGCAGCATCGCCGGCGCACCGTAGTGCTCCGACAGGAAAGCCGAAGCGAGTGCGATCAGGATCGTCACTGAGAGGCCGGGGAAACGCCGACGGCAGTCATCCGCGAACGACGAGAGGGATTGTTCCCGCCGGTGGTCGGGCGGAGTGGGGGACGGCACGGACATTTAGCACCTGTGAAAGAGCCGCCCGGCGTCGTGCATTGTCACGCGCCGGTCTCGGGCGGTTGGTTAGGGATGCGCGGTTGCCCGCGCATCCCTATCATGGGTTCAGTTCAGTTCAGTTCGGCGGCGCGCTCTGCGTCGACCTTCTTCTGTGCCTCGGCGACAGCGGCGGTGAACTGGTCGAAGACTTCAGCACCACCGGTCACATTGCCCTTGAACCAGTCGAAGACCGGCGAGACGGCGGCCTTGAAGGCTTCTTTTTCGGCAGCCGTCGGCACGTAGATCTCGCCGCCGGCCTTGGCGAAGTCCTGATAGGCGGCGATTTCCTTGCGCTTCGGCGAGGCGAAGGTTGCCTGCTGGAGCGCTGCGAAGCCGTCGACGACGATCTGCTTCTGCTCCGGTGTCAGGCCGGTGAAGCGGTCATTCGACATCCACCAGAAGGCGCCCATATAGCTGTGGCCGTCGAGCGTCAGGTATTTCAGGCCGGCATCCGGGAACTTCATCGACATGATGTCGGTAATGCCGTTGGCGGTGCCTTCGACAACGCCTGTCTGCAGTGAGGTGAAGAGTTCCGGCCACGGGATCGGCGTCGGGGCCGCACCCACGGCGGTCGCGGCCTGCTGCGGCAGGTCGGCCGGCACGGTACGCATCTTCAGGCCCTTGAGGTCCGCAGGCGATTTCACGGTCTGCTTGGTATTGGCATAGTTGCGCCAGCCACCGGTATTGCCGATCGTCATCAGGCGGATCTTGTTGTCGCTGTCGGTAAGCGCGCGGTCACGCAGCTTGCGCGGAAAGTCGCCGGTGAGAACCGCTTCCGCGACGCGGTCGTCATTCATCAGGTAGGGCAGGTCGAGAACCTGGATATAGGGGAAGAGGCCCGCAGCACCGCCCGAGGTCGAGATATAGACGTCGAGCGAGCCGTCGGCGATGCCCTGCAGGCATTCCTCGCCGGTGGCGCAAAGCTGGGTGCCCATGAAGATCTCGACGGCAATCGCACCGTTCGAGGCATTTTCGACATAGTTCTTGAACACGACGAGGCCATCATAATCCTCGTCATTCTCGTTGGAATTGGCCGTGGCCCGCAGTGTGATATCGGCTGCCTGGGCGACACCGGTGACGGTGAGCGCGCTGGCAAGCAACAGGGTCTTCAGCATGGACTTGAGCATTTCGGTACCTCCCGTTTTTTCAAGTTAGTCGACGAAGCCCGCAAGACGCGGGACTGTCAGGGTCAAGGCAGGGAAATAGGTGATCAGGAAGATCACGGCGATTTCCGCCAGAAGGAAAGGCATGACGGCCTTGGCTACCGTCTCGACCTTCAGCCCGGAGACCGTGGACGTGACGAAAAGCACGAGGCCCATTGGCGGCGTCAGAAGGCCGACCGTCAGGTTCACCACCATGATGATGGCAAAATGCACCGGATCGACGCCGAGTTGGGTGAAGATCGGCCCGAGGATCGGTCCGAGCACGATGATCGCCGGCCCCGCATCGAGGAACATGCCGACGACAAACAACAGGATGTTGACGAGGAAGAGCAGAACCAGCGGATTGTCGCTGAGGCTGAGGAAGATATCGGCCAGGAGCTCCGGCGTATGGGCAAGCGAGGCGACGGTCTTGAAGGCCATTGCAGCACCAATCAGAAGCAGCACGACTGCAGACGTCATGGCAGCCCGCATCAGGATGCCGGGAATGTCGCGGTATTCGAGCGTGCGGATGACGAAGAGACCGAGGAAGAAGGCATAGCCTGCGGCGATTGCAGCGGCTTCCGTGGGCGTAAAGACGCCGCCGAGAATGCCGCCCATGATGATGACGGGGGTGAGTAGCGGCCAGAAGGCACCGACCATCGCTTCGCCGCGCTGGCGCCAGGAGGCACGCTGGGTGGCTGCCGGCAGGTCATAGTGATTGGCCATCAGCCGGATCATCACCATCAGGCTGATGCCGATCAGGATGCCCGGCACGATGCCGGCGAGGAAGAGGGCAGCGACGCTTTCACCCATGACATAGGCATAGATGATCATGATGCCGGACGGCGGGATGATCGGCCCGATAATGGCCGACGCCGCCGTGATGCCGGCGGCGAAGCGGCGGGTATAGCCTTCCTTCTCCATGGCCGGGATCAGCATGGCGCCCAGCGCGGAGACGTCGGCGACGGCCGAGCCGGATATGCCGGCAAACATCATGGAATCCACGACATTCACCTGGGCAAGGCCGCCGCGCATGTGGCCGACCATGGCCTGGGCGAAGTGGATGATGCGCACGGTAATGCCGGCGCGGTTCATCAATTCGCCCGTCAGCATGAAGAACGGGATGGCCATCAGCGGAAAGCTGTCCATGCCGGCATAGATGTTGCGGTAGAGCAGCACGATGTCGCGCTCCTGGCCGTTCATCCACAGCAGGATGGCGGGGGCCGCGATCAGGCCGAAGACGATCGGCAGGCCGAACAGCAGGAAGGCGATGAAGAGGGGCAGGAAAAGGCTCAGCATCATTCGGCTCCCAACTGTCCGGCGATCGGGATCGGCGCGAGCCGCTCTCCGAAAAGGTTGAGAAGGGCGCGCAGGATGAGTTCGATATTGACGACGAACATCAGCGTGATGCCGGTGGCGAGCGAGGCCATCATCCAGCCGCGCGGCACCTTCATCCAGGTGGAGAGGTCGAAGGATGTGGGAACGGCGATGGCCGACATGGCGAATTTGCCGCCAATGCCGGTGACCTCGTTCCAGCCGATCCGCATGCCGACATAGAGCACGGTGATGCTGAGCAGCAGGAAGGCAAGCGCGATCACGTCCGCAAGCAGGCGCGGCAGGTGGTCGGTGATCATGCTGATGGCGACGAAGCCGCCCTGGCGAAAGGCGGTGGGAACCATGAGGCCGGTCATCCAGAGCATCAGAAAGCGCGAGGCTTCCTCGCTCCAGGGCAGGGCATTGCCGAGGAAATAGCGGAAGAAGACCTGCATCAGCATGAAGAAGAGCATGATGCCGAGCGCGCCGGCGCCAAGCCAGAGTCCGACCGCGAGCACGGCGGCGTTGAGCCGGCCAAGCTGCCTGGTCAGGGATGCGATTGAATTCATGTCTCCACCCGTCACTTGTCATCGGTCAATTCCGGGCGACTATCGAAGACAAGTCCTTGCGGCGCAAAGACGACTGTTCCCGTTTCGGGCCTCGATGGAGCAAATCTCTCCACCGCGACCCTTTTTGCGGAAATGCTTCGATCGTCCTCCCGGTGCATTGTGAAAACGCCCCGACGACCTCCTCCCAACATTTCGATCAGACCGCGAAGCGGCCGAACCGTCCTTGCGAGAAGCACAGCGGATCTCCCTGCCGATGTGCAACCCGTGTCACCCTGCCGATGATGATCGTGTGATCACCGGCATCATGCAGCGCCTGCTGCAGGCATTCGAACCGCGCCAGCGTGCCCGGCAGAACCGGGACGCCCTGCGGATTGATCTCCACCTCGAGCCCGTCAAAGGCGGCCCCGCCCCGCGTGAAGGCGGCGCTCAGATGGTCCTGTCCGGCACCGAGCACGTGAATGGCGAAATGGCTGGCATTGGCAAAGGCATCGTGCTTCGACGAGTTCTTGGCCGGCGACCAGAGCACCAGTGGCGGATCGAGCGACACCGAGGCAAAGCTGTTCACCGTCATGCCGATCGGGCCCGACGGGCTCATCGCGGTCACCACCGTGACCCCGGTGGTGAAGCTGCCGAGCGCATTGCGATAGGCGCGATGGTTCTCCGCCTCGGGCAGAAAGACGGCTTCGCCGGATCGCTGACTGTCATTGGCGGCCATCATCAGGCGACCTCCCGCCCGATCGCCAGCGTATAGAGTTCGAACCAGGTCTGCCGGTCGATCTCGACCGTTTCGGCCTCGGCGATCCTGGCGATGCGGTCGAGCGAATTGGTGCCCATGACCGGCAGGATGGCGGAGGGATGGCGCAGCAACCAGGCAACGGCGACGGCGGTTTCATCCACGCCCTGCTCCGAGGCGATGCGCTTCAGCGCCGCGAGAAGTTCAGGCTTCGACCCGTCGAACAGGCGCCCGCCACCCAGCGGCGACCAGGCCATTGGCGGCACCATGCGTTCCTGCAGATAGGCGAGGTCGCCATTGACGAAGGCGTCCGTGGCCAGAAGGCTGAGTTCGATCTGGTTGGTGACCAGATTGTTTTCCATCGACGACTGCAGCAGCGAGAAATCCCAGGGGCGGAAGTTGGACACACCGACGGCGCGCACTTTGCCCGAAGCGACGAGCGCATCCAGCGCCGGGCCGGTCTCATCGGGATCGATCAGCGGATCGGGGCGGTGGATCAGAAGAAGGTCGATATGATCCGTGCCCATGTCGGTGAGCGAGGCTTCGACGGACGCGGTGATGTGGGCAGCCGACGTGTCGTAATACTTGACGCGGGCAGCCGCGTGGCGGCCGACGGGTGCCACGATATCGCATTTGGTGACGATTTCGAGCTTGTCGCGCAGGCCGGGCGCGGCCTTCAACGCGCCGCCGAGCACCGCTTCGGCCGTGTAGCCGCCATAGATATCGGCCTGGTCCATCGTGGTGATGCCCTGGGCAAGGCAGGCCTCGATCTTCGCCTGCACGTGTTTCGGCGAGGTGTCGGCATCGTCGCCGATGCGCCACATGCCATAGACAAGGCGGCTGAAGGTCAGGTCTGGGGTGAGATTGACGCGCTGCATCAGCGGCGAACTCCATTTCCGAGAGGGGTATCAGGCGTGTCCGAGGGCACGCGGCCATAGACATGGGGGAGGGAGGCGGTGGTCAGCTGCGGCAACACCTTGGTGCCGAAATGAACCGCCTCGTCGATATGCGGATAACCGGATAGGATAAAGGCGCGAATGCCCATTTTCCGATAGGATTCGAGTTCCGACAGGATCTGGTCCGTCGAACCGACAAGGGCAGCACCACAGCCGGAACGGGCCCGGCCTATGCCGGTCCACAGATGCGGTTCGATATATCCAAACTGATCGGCCAGTTCGCGGGCGCGGGCCTGGTGGGCAACGCCGAGCGAAATGGAATCATGCGCCCGCTCGCGGATCAGCTTGCCGTATTCGTCATCGAGCTTCGAGACGATGTAATCGGCATATTCACGGGCTTCCTTCTCGGTATCGCGCACGATCATGTGTACACGCAGGCCATAGTCCAGCGTGCGGCCATGGGCTTCGGCGCGGGCATGAACGGCCTTCATGCGCTCGGCCAGCTGGTCCTTCTTTTCCGGCCACATCAGATAGACGTCGCATTGCGCGCCGCAGAGTTCGAGGGCATCCGGTGAATAGCCGCCGAAATAGAGGAGTGGGCCGCCATTCTGCTGATAGGGGCGGGCAGGCTCGGTGGAGACGCCCTTGAACTGGTAGACCTCGCCGTCGTGATCGATCGTCTCGCGCGTCCAGGCCTGCCGCAGGATCTCGACCACCTCGTGGCTGCGCTTGTAGCGAAAGGCGCTGTCGGCGACTTCGCCGGGGAAATCCGAGCTGATGACGTTGAGCGTCAGACGGCCCTTCAGCATGTGGTCGAGTGTCGCGACCGTGCGGGCCAGCATGATCGGCTGCATCTCGCCGCAACGGATGGCGGCCAGCATGTTGATCTTGGACGTGATCGGCGCACAGCCGGCAACGAAGCTCAGCGTGTCCTGGCCAACCTGATAGGACGAGGGGCACAGGATGTTGCGAAAGCCCAGCTGCTCGGCCTTCTGCACGATGTCGGAGCAGTGCTCGAAGCTCGACCGAAGGGCACCATCCGGCACGCCGAGGAATTGATAATCGTCAGAGCAGAGCGCGGCAAACCACGACACTTCCGCGCCATCCAGATCGGCCGATGTGACGGGTACGACGGTCATGCGAGGCTCCTCCACGCGGAAAACTTTCCTCTTGCCTAACACCCGATTTGATGTAGATCAATAGTGTATCAATTTTTTCTCGCCGTGACGAAAACGTAACTTGGACCCTCTTTCACGCCCATGACGGCCGCCCCCGGAAGCCTTCCCATCTATGTGCAGATTGCCGAACTTCTGGTGCGCGACATCGCTGCCGGCCGGCTGATCGACGGGGAAAAACTGAAGCCGGAAAGGGACCTGGCGGAGGAGCTTGGCATTGCGGTCGGCACCTTGCGCAAGGCGCTGGCCGAACTGCAGAGCCGCGGGCTTCTGGAGCGGGTTCAGGGGTCCGGCAACTACATCCGGGCGCTGGCCGATCCGAAGAGCGTCTATTCGATGTTCCGGCTGGAGCTTCTGGGCGGCGGCGGGCTGCCGACAGCCGAGATCCTGTCGATCGAGCGCCTGCCCAAGCCGGCGGAACTGCCGGCATTTGGCGTGAGCGATGAAGGCCACCGGATCCGCCGCCTGCGCCGGCTGTCTGGCCGCCCGGCCGCGCTGGAGGAGATCTGGCTCGACGGCGCCTATGTCGAGCGCATCGATCCGGAGGCCGTGTCTGAATCGCTCTATCTTTTCTATCGCACCCGGCTGTCGCTCTGGATCACCCGCGCCGAGGACCAGATCGGCCTCGACCGCGTGCCTGAGTGGACGCCTGCTGTCTTCGGCCAACCAGCCGGTGCGCCGATCGTCCATATCCAGCGTATCAGCCAGGACCAGGAGGGCGCCCGCGCCGAAGTCTCCCGCACCTGGCTCGACCATGAGGTGGCGCGCTACGTGTCGCGCCTGAAATGAGCGGGCAGACAATGCCCGGATATCCATGCCCGAGGAGGAAAGAGTGGCACGACTGAATTACGGGATCATCGGTTGCGGCATGATGGGGCAGGAGCACCTGCGCAATATCGCCCTTCTCCCCGATGCGGCGGTGGTCGCCATCTTCGAGCCGGATGCCGGCATGCGCGCACTGTCTGCCGAGGCCGTGCCGACCGCCAGACTGGTGGATTCGATCGAGGATGTGCTGGCCGTCGAGGCGGTGAATTGCCTTTTGATCGCCAGCCCCAACTATCTGCATCTGGAGCAGCTGGAAAAGATCGCCGCGATCCGGCCGCTGCCCGTACTCGTTGAAAAGCCGCTCTTCACCGATCCCGCCGATGCCCCCCGCCTTGCAGCCTTGCGCGCCGCCTATCCCGCCCCGATCTGGGTGGCGATGGAATATCGCTACATGCCGCCGGTGGCGCGCATGATCGAGGAGGCTGCAGAGGCGACCGGCGGCATCCGCATGCTGACCATCCGCGAGCATCGGTTTCCCTTCCTCGAAAAGGTCGGCGACTGGAACCGCTTCAACCGCAATACCGGCGGCACGCTGGTGGAGAAGTGCTGCCACTTCTTCGACCTGATGCGCCATATCCTGAAGTCGGATCCGGTGCGCGTCATGGCTTCGGGCGGTCAGGCGGTGAACCATCTCGACGAGGTCTATGGCGGCGAGAAATCCGACATATGGGACAATGCCTATGTGATCGTCGATTTCGCCTCCGGTGCCCGCGCCATGCTGGAACTCTGCATGTTCGCCGAAGGCGCCCGCTATCAGGAGGAAATCTCCGCCGTCGGGCCGAAGGGCAAGATCGAATGCCTGGTGCCGGGTCCGGGCCGGTTCTGGCCGGAACATCTGGGCGAGCCGCCGATTGCCCAGGTGATCGTCTCGCCGCGTGACCCCAAGGGGCCGCGCATGGTGGAAATCCCAGTTGATCCGCAATTGCTGGAGGCGGGAGACCACAATGGCTCGACCTTCTACCAGCATCGGCGTTTCCAGAAGGCGGCGCAGGGCGAACAGGAGGTTGAGGTTGCGATCGATGACGGCTGGTGGGCCGTGGCCATGGGGCTTGCGGCGCAGAAATCCGCCGAGACAGGGCAGGCGGTCATCTTCCCGCTGGAGTTCTCGCCGAATATCGAGCCGGTTGCTCCAGGCGCGTAACCGCTGGTCCACATACCATCGAGCGCAAACCCGACAAGCTTAGCGCGCTCAGGGGATGTAATTGTTGTCGGTGTCCAGCCAAGGCGGCTTTTCGGCATACATTTCCTGGATGAGCATCTTGACCAGGCCGATGGAGGGAGAAGTGTCGCCGGCTCGCTGGTTGAGGATGACTGGAGAGGTAAAGTCTTTCTCCTCAATCAGCCGGTAGTGCACGTCTGAGCGCATCTGGCGGGCTGAGGCGGGAATGATGCACAGGCCTGCATCTGCGGCAACGAGACCGAGCGCAGTCTGGATCTCTCGGACCTCGTGGACCTCGGAAGGGCGGGCGTCGTGGCCCTGCAGCAGACTGAGCACCTGATCGGCATAGCTCGGTCGTGGCTCCTTCGGGTAGACGATGATCTTCCGGTCGGCGAGCGCGGCGACGGGAAGGGGGCTGTTGCTTTCGGCGAGCGGCGTGCCCTTCGGAATGGCAACCACCAATCGTTCCTCGCGCAGTACGATGCCGGTGACGTTGGGATCGCTGTGGCGCAGGCGGCCGAAGCCGATGTCGATGCGCCCTTCCTTCAAGGCCGGGATCTGTTGTACCGAGACCATTTCGAGAAGCTGGATATCGAGTTCCGGCGCGTGCTGACGGAGCTTGCGGACCAGCGATGGCAAGCCGCCATAGAGGGTGGAGGCGACAAAGCCGATGGAAAAGATGCTGTTCTGGTTCAGCCCCACCCGGCGTGTCGCCGTGCGCATCTGTTCGACCCGGCCGAGAACCTGCAGGGATTGCTCATAGAAGAGCCGTCCCGCCTCCGTCAGTCGCACCGGCCGGCTTTTTCGGATGATCAGCGGGACGCCCAGTTCTTCCTCCAGCAACTGGATCTGCCGGCTAAGTGGAGGCTGCGCGATATGCAGGATTTCCGCTGCGCGGGTGAAATTGCGTTCGCGCGCGACCGCAACGAAATAACGGAGCTGACGAAGATCCATTTTCTCTCCTTGTTTGGGTATGTTGCGCTGCGGTAAGTCTCGCCCTGCGGCGATTTTCCCAATACTATACCCAAGAGGTATAGTGTCCAACGCAAATGGTGTTGGACGAACTGGTCCCCGCTGCCGCAGGATCGCGGCATGAACAAGCTATTTTCACCCATTGCACCGACTGCAAGCACCGCTCCCACCGTCGAGCGGATCGAGACTCTGCTCGTCGACCTGCCAACCATCCGACCGCATAAATTATCGGTCGCCACGATGGACGGGCAGACCTTGATGCTCGTGAAGATCCATTGCAGCGACGGGATCGTCGGCATTGGCGAAGGTACGACCATCGGCGGGCTCGCCTATGGCGGGGAGAGTCCCGAGGGCATGAAGCTCGCAATCGATACCTATTTCGCGCCGGTTTTGGTCGGACAGGATGCCGCCCGCGTGCAGGTACTGATGGCGCGCATTGGCAAGATGGTGAAGGAGAATCGCTTCGCCAAGAGTGCAGTGGAAACGGCGCTGCTCGATGCGCATGGCAAGCGGCTCGGCCTGCCGGTCAGCGAGCTTTTGGGCGGTCGCCGTCGCGACCGTCTGCCGGTTGCCTGGACCCTTGCCTCCGGCGACACGGCCAAGGATATCGCAGAGGCGGAGCGAATGCTCGGACTGCGCCGTCACCGCATCTTCAAGCTGAAGATCGGAGCGAAGGGGTTGAAGGAGGACATCGCCCATGTCTCCGCGATCAAGCAGGCGCTTGGGGAACGAGGCGCGGTCCGGGTCGATGTCAACATGGCATGGAGCGAGACCGAAGCGGCTTATGGCATGGCGGCGCTGGCCGATGCCGGTTGCGACTTGGTCGAGCAACCCGTCGCCTCAACTGCGACCCTTGCCCGGTTGGTGCGCCGTTTCCCCGTGGCACTGATGGCCGACGAGGCGCTGACGGGGCCGGAATCCGCCTTCGAAATTGCAATAATTGCCGGCGCAGACGTCTTCGCCGTCAAGATCGCGCAGAGTGGTGGCCTCTACGGCGCACAGCGCGTTGCGGCTATCGCGGACGCGGCCGGGATCGGGCTCTACGGCGGGACCATGCTTGAGGGTGCGGTTGGCACGATCGCCTCGGCGCAGGTCTTCTCGACGTTTGCCAACCTGCAATGGGGCACGGAACTGTTTGGTCCGCTGCTTCTGACGGAAGAAATTCTCGCGAGACCGCTGGACTACAGCGACTTCGAGCTTGCCGTGCCGGACGGACCGGGGCTCGGCATCGAACTGGATGAGGAGCGGGTCGCGTTCTTCGCCCGCGATGGTCTGCGCAAGACGATCAGCGCAGGGTGAGGAGAGGACAATGCTTTTTCACGTACGGATGGATGTGAATATTCCCGGCGATTTGCCGCAGGCGGAGGCCGCCGAGATCATTGCGCGGGAAAAGGCCTATTCGCAGGCGCTGCAGGCGAGCGGCAAATGGCGGCATATCTGGCGCATCGCCGGGGCCTACGCGAACTACAGCGTCTTCGACGTGAAGGACAATGCCGAGTTGCACGAGATCCTGTCCGGCCTGCCGCTGTTCAAGTTCATGCAGATCCAGGTGGCGCCCCTCGTGCGCCATCCTTCGTCGGTCCGGGACGATGACACCTGACAGTTTCGTAGGCGGGGTCCTGGAGGATGGATCCGCCACCTTTTTTGAAGCAAACCCGAGTGGAGGATGAAATGAGTGTGAAGATTTTTGGCAGACCCGATGTCCAGGATTTCCTGAAGGTCCTGAGCGGGCTCGATAAAGACGGCGGCAATCCGCGCGTCAAACAGGTCGTGCACAGGATCATGTCGGACCTATTCAGAACAATCGATGATCTCGATATTACCCCGGACGAATACTGGACAGCCATCGCCTGGCTCAACGAGATCGGCGCGACGGGACAAGCGGGCCTGATCTCGCCCGGCCTTGGTCTCGACCACTTCCTTGACGAGCGCCTCGATGCAATCGACGCGGAACTCGGCATTGACAACCCGACCCCGCGGACCATCGAAGGGCCGCTCTATGTGGCCGGTGCGCCGGTCTCGAAGGGGTTTGCCCGTCTCGACGACGGCGCGGACACGAATGGCCATACGCTGGTCATGCATGGGACTGTCTATGATGCCGGCGGCAAGCCGTTGCCGGGTGCGACCGTGGAGGTCTGGCACTGTGATACTCGCGGTTTCTATTCGCATTTCGACCCGACGGGTAAGCAGGCGCCATTCAACATGCGCCGCACCATCGTTGCCGACGACAAGGGCTGTTACAAATTTCGCAGCATCGTGCCGAACGGTTACGGTGTGCCACCGGGCAGCCCGACGGAGCGGCTTCTCTCTGCTCTCGGTCGCCACGGCCAGCGCCCCGCGCATATCCATTTCTTCATCAGCGCCGAAGGCCACCGCAAACTGACAACGCAGATCAACATCGAAGGCGACCCGCTGGTTCATGACGATTTTGCCTATGCGACGCGCGACGGCCTGGTTCCGCCGGTGATCGAACGCACCGACGCGGCGAGCATCGCGGCCAATAGCCTCCAGGGGCCTTTTGCCGAGATCGTGTTCGATATCCACCTGACGGCGCTGGTCGATGGTGTCGACAACCAGATCAACGAGCAGCGCAAGCGCGCCGCGGCCTGATCATACGGCGGCTTTGCCAGGGCCGCCCATACCACCCCGATCATTGACATCGTTGCAAGCGCGCGCCCGGAAAGCCGCCTCTTGCGGGAGAGAAGCCATGTCCGCGATTATCGATAAGGCACGTGACCTCGATCATCTGCTTGCCACTGCCGTTGAGGACGATCATGAAGCCGGCACATTCCGTTGCCGCCGCGACATCTTCACCGACGAAGACCTGTTCGCACTTGAAATGAAACACATCTTCGAAAGCAACTGGGTCTATCTGGCGCATGAAAGCCAGGTCCCGGAGAACAACGATTATTATACCACCTATATCGGCCGGCAGCCTGTCGTCATCACGCGCGACAAGACCGGTGCGTTGAATGCCGTCATCAACGCCTGCGCCCACCGTGGTGCAATGCTCTGTAGGCGCAAGCATGGCAACAAGGGCAGCTTCACCTGCCCGTTCCACGGTTGGACTTTTTCCAACACGGGCAAACTCCTGAAGGTGAAGGACGAGAAGTCGACCCAGTATCCGGAGCAATTCGCCAAGAACGGTTCGCACGATCTGACGCGTGTCGCGCGCTTCGAGAACTATCGCGGTTTCCTGTTCGGCAGCCTCAAGGAAGATGTCGCACCGCTCGTCGACTATCTCGGCGAGGCACGGGTCATCATCGACCAGATCGTCGATCAGGCGCCCCAGGGTCTGGAAGTGCTGCGCGGAAATTCTTCCTACATCTATGACGGCAACTGGAAGCTCCAGATGGAAAACGGCTGCGATGGTTATCACGTCTCGTCCGTGCACTGGAACTATGCGGCCACTATGGGACGCCGCAAGGAAGAGGGTACCAAGGCGGTCGACGCCAATTCGTGGAGCAAGTCGGTCGCCGGCGTTTATGGTTTCGAGAACGGCCATATCCTGCTCTGGACAAATACGATGAACCCGGAGGTGCGCCCGGTCTACGGTCAGCGCGAGGAAATCAAGGCGCGTGTCGGTGAGGAAAAGGCCGACTTTATCATCAACCAGACGCGCAACCTCTGCATCTATCCGAACGTCTTCCTGATGGACCAGTTCTCGACGCAGATTCGCGTGACGCGCCCGATCAGCGTCGACAAGACGGAGATCAGCATCTTCTGTTTCGCGCCGAAGGGTGAAAGCGCCGAGGACCGAGCCGTGCGGATCCGGCAGTACGAGGATTTCTTCAACGTCTCCGGCATGGGCACGGCAGACGATCTGGAGGAATTCCGTGCCTGCCAGTCCGGCTATGCCGGCACGGCGGCCTTGTGGAACGACCTGTCGCGTGGCGCGCCACTATGGATTGATGGTCCCGATGACAATGCCAAGCGGATGGGACTTAAGCCGCTGCTCTCGGGCGAGCGCAGCGAGGACGAGGGACTGTTCGTGCGACAGCACGAATACTGGGTGACCGTCATGCGTGAGGCACTGGCGGCGGAAAGACAGGGAGTGGTCGCATGAGCATTCCCTATGACAGCATCTGTGCTTTCCTCTTCCGCGAAGCGCGCTTCCTCGACGATCGGCAATGGGACGAATGGCTCACCTGTTATGCGCCCGACGTTACCTACTGGATGCCAGCCTGGGACGATGACGATGCGATCACCGAGGATCCTCACTCGCAGATTTCGCTGATCTTCTATCCCAACCGTGATGGGCTGGAAGACCGGGTCTTCCGCATCAAGACCGAGCGCTCCGGCGCCTCGACGCCGGAGCCGCGCACCAGCCACAACGTGACCAATGTCGAGGTGATGGCTGAAAGGGGCGGGGAGGTGGACGTGCGCTACAACTTCCACACGCTCAATCATCGCTACAAGGTCACCGACCAATTCTTTGGCACGATGTTCGTCACGTTGCGGAAAGATGGCGACAAGCTGCTGATATCGAACAAGAAAATCGTTCTGAAGAACGATTACATCCGCCAGGTAATCGACGTTTATCACATCTGATACCGGCTTTGTGCAGTCACGACTGGGAGGAGAAACCATGTGCTACCAGATCGCATTGAATTTTGAGGATGGCGTAACGCGTTTCATCGGATGCAACAGCGGCGAGAAGCTTCTAGACGCCGCCTATCGCGCCAAGATCAACCTGCCGATGGATTGTTCCGATGGCGTATGCGGCACCTGCAAATGTCGCGCCGAAAGCGGCAGCTACGACCTTGGCGACGACTACATCGAGGATGCCTTGACCGCCGACGAAGCCGGAAGCGGGATGGTGCTGACCTGCCAGATGAGGCCGACGTCCGACTGCGTTCTGACGATCCCGACGACCTCGCTCGCCTGCAAGACCGGACACCAGAAATTCTCTGCGACCGTTGCGGCCGTGACGCCGCACCACGATGCGGCGATTGTTCTGGAACTGGATGTGGACGCAACTGCCGCACCCGCCTTCCTGCCTGGTCAGTATGTCAATATCGATGTGCCCGGTAGCGGACAGAGCCGGTCCTATTCCTTCTCCTCGGCTCCCGGCGACAAGCGCCTGGGATTCCTGATCAAAAAGATCCCAGGCGGCGTGATGAGCAACTGGCTTGCCGACGCGAAACCCGGCGATCGGCTCGACATTACCGGGCCGCTTGGGAGCTTCTATCTGCGCGAGGTGAAACGCCCGCTGCTTTTTCTTGCCGGTGGCACGGGGCTCGCGCCGTTTCTCTCCATGCTGGAGGTTCTGGCGCGTGCAGGCTCAGAGCAAGTGATCCACATGATCTACGGGGTGACCCGTGACCTTGACCTGGTGCTTGTCGAAGAGATCGCGGCCTATGCCGCCCGCCTGCTGAACTTTTCCTTCATAACTGTTGTGGCAGATGAGGTTTCAAACCACCCGCACAAGGGCTGGGTGACGCAGCATATGCCGGCCGAAGTCCTGCACGGGGGTGACGTCGATGTTTACCTCTGTGGTCCGCCGCCGATGGTCGATGCGGTCCGCCGGCATTTTGACGTGACCGGCGTGTTACCTGCAAACTTCCACTACGAAAAGTTCACGCCAAATGCTCCTGCGAGGGAAGCGGCATGAGCCCGAGGTATTTTCCGGGCCGGTTTGCCGGCAAGGTGCTGGTGGTGACCGGCGCGGCACAGGGCATTGGTCGCGCGGTTGCGCTTCGCGCGGCAAAAGAGGGTGGCCGGATTCTGTTCGTTGACCGCGCCGATTTTGTTGCCGCGGTGGCAGCGGAAGCGGAGGGCGAAGCGGCCGCCTTCAGCGCTGACCTCGAGACCTATGAGGGAGCCGCCGCAGCCATGGGCTTTGCCTCCGAAACATTCGGCGGCGTCGATATCCTGATCAACAATGTCGGTGGGGCGATCCGAATGCGGCCCTTCGCCGAGTTCGAGCCACAACAGATCGATGCGGAAATCCGTCGCTCGCTCATGCCCACGCTCTATTGCTGTCATGCCGTATTGTCGCATTTTCTTGCGCGCGGTCGCGGCACAATCATCAATGTTTCGTCCAATGCGACACGCGGCATATATCGCGGCCCCTATTCGGCGGCAAAAGGCGGCGTGAACGCAATTACCCAATCGTTGGCCATGGAACTGGCGGACCAAAACATTCGCGTGGTCGCAACTGCGCCCGGCGGAACGGAAGCACCGCCGCGTCGTATTCCGCGCAATGCGGCCGGTGATACGGAGAAGGAGAAGGCCTGGATGGGCGAGGTCGTGAGCCAGGTGAAGCAATCGAGCTTCATGCGTCGCTACGGCACCATCGAGGAGCAGGCAGCGCCGATCCTTTTCCTTGCCTCGGAAGAGGCATCCTACATTACCGGCAGCGTGCTGCCGGTTGCCGGGGGAGATCTCGGCTGAAGCCTTGCAACTGAATGCGTAACGACTCGGGGAGGAGTGACCATGCGCAATATCGATGTAAATGAGATCATAGACAGCGGGCCCTTTGGGAGGTTCCAATGGACGGTGGTCGCGCTCTGCGCGCTGCTGTTGGTCGTCGATGGCTACGACGTGTTCGTCGCCGGCACGGTCTTGCCCACGCTGATCGCCGAATGGGGCCTGACCAAACCGCAGGCCGGTACGCTTCAGGCATGGGCGCTGTTCGGCATGATGTTCGGAGCGCTGATTTTCGGTCCGTTGGCCGACAGGATCGGCCGCAAGAAGGGCATTGCGATCAGCTTCCTGCTGTTCACCGTCGCCACGCTTCTGACCGGTTTTGCCAATACGCCGGATCAGTTCAAGCTCTTCCGCTTTTTTGCCGGTCTCGGCTGCGGAGGCCTGATGCCGAATGCTGTGGCGCTGATGAACGAATATGCGCCCAAGCGTCTTCGCGGTACCATGGTCGCACTGATGTTTTCCGGATACTCGGTCGGCGGCATGGTGGCGGCTGGCCTTGGTATCGGCCTCATTCCGCACTATGGCTGGAAGCCGATGTTCTTCGTCGCGGCGGTGCCGCTGCTGCTCCTGCCATTCGTCCTCTGGAAGCTCCCGGAATCGCTCGGTTTTCTCATCCGCCAGGGGGAGCAGGAAAAGGCCCGTCGCATTTACGCACGGATCGCACCATCCGCCCGGCTCGAAAGCGGCGATACGCTGGTCTTCACGGAGAAGAGGGGCGCATCCGCCTCAATTGCTGAGCTCTTCCGCCACCAGCGTGCGCTACGCACGGTCATGCTCTGGGTCGCGTTCTTCTGCTGCCTTCTGCTGGTCTATCTTCTGTCGTCGTGGTTGCCGAAGGTTCTTCAGGAGGCCGGCTATGCCGAGAAGGCAAGCTTGCTCAGTCTTTTTTCGCTGAACTTCGGCGGTATGGCAGGGGCCATCGCCGGCGGCTGGCTGGGGGATCGTTTTGGTCTGCCGAAAGTGGTGGTCGGCTACTTTCTCGCTGCCGCCGCTTCGATCGCACTGATCGGCTACACCCCGTCGGCGGGTCTCCTGTTCCTGCTGGTTTTCGTCGCCGGCGCCACCACCATCGGCACGCAGATCCTGCTTTATGCCAGTGTCGCGCAGCTCTACAACCTTTCCGTTCGCTCTACGGGGCTGGGTTGGGCTTCGGGTGTCGGCCGCATCGGTGCAATCGTGGGGCCGACGCTCGGCGGCGTGCTGCTGGCCAGGGAACTGCCGTTGCAGCAGAACTTTCTAATTTTCGCCATCCCTGCCATGGTCTCGGCGCTCGCCATGCTGATCTTCGCCGTCAGCAATGCCCGTCGCACCGAAGCGGCGCAACTCGCCGTGGCATGAAAAATCGTCGACCGGCGTGGCGCTGCCCGCCGGTCGTCCCATCCCTCCGTGTCACGCCGAAAGCCGCCCGCCATGCCCTATCTCGATCTTGCCGGCCATCGTCTTCACTATCGAATCGACGGCGATGTCGCCGGCAGACCGTGGTTGCTGTTCTGCAATTCGCTCGGTACCGACCTCGGCATGTGGGACAGGCAGGTGGCCGCACTGACGCAGACTTACCGGGTGCTGCGCTACGACAGGCGCGGCCACGGCCGGTCTTCCGCTCCACCGGCTCGTTATGCGCTTTCCGATCTCGGCGGCGACGTTCTGGCGCTGCTCGATGCGTTGAACATCGACCGGGTGCATTTTTGCGGCCTCTCTATCGGCGGCCTGACCGGACAATGGCTTGCCATCCATGCCGGCGATCGCCTGGGCAAGGTCGTCCTCTGCGCCACCGCCGCCCGGATCGGGACAAGCGACGGCTGGGAAGACCGCATGCAAGCCGTGCGGAAGAGCGGTCTCGGCGGGCTGGTCGTAGCCACCTCAGATCGGTGGTTCACACCTGATTTCACCCTAGCAGAGCCGGAGCTGGTGGGTGGCATTCTCGACCGTTTCGCCGCAACAAGCCCAGAGGGTTACGTCGGTTGCTGCTCGGCGCTAGCAGATGCTGATCTTCGCGGCGAGCTTGACCGGATATACCATTCTTTGCTGACAGTTTCCGGCGAAGACGATGCGGTCTGCCCACCTTCAGACCTCAAGGCGATTGCCGCGAATGTGCAGCGTGGGCGGCATGTTGCGCTGGCAGGACGTCATATCGTCAACATCGAATCGTCAGCAGCGTTCAATGCCGTGCTTTCCGATTTTCTGCAAAACGGCTGAGCCGATCCATGCGAGAAGAGAGTGCGCCAGACTGCCGAATGATCGGCCTCTTCGTGAGCCGCGTGCAATCGACCAGAAGGCGTGGTGACTACCTTCGACACGGTGCGCTCGAAGGTGGCACCGATCGGTGCCTTCGCTGTTATGCGGTGTTCCAATGACATGGGTTGCGCATCCACCATATGCATTCGCCACTGCGCAAGGCCGAGAAAGCCCCGGTTATCAGGGCTAGTGCCGACGGGTAGCAGAGGCGAGTTCCGGTTATCCCCGTCAAATTCGGGCTAGGTGAATCGTATCTGTTGACGGAAGTATTGTCTCGTCTACTATATGTAGTGTTCGAGGTTCCCATCGATTCGTCAGCGGATCAAGGGCTAAGACGGGAATTCGGTAGCGGACATGAGGTCCGATAAGCCGAGGCTGCCCCCGCAACTGTGAACGGCGAGTGCCTGCTCCATCATGCCACTGGGTTTTCCCGGGAAGGCGGAACAAGTGCTGTGACCCGTGAGCCAGGAGACCTGCCTTGAAAGATACGTCCGCCGGCGGGGTGCTCGGCAGGGTGCGGTTGATCGTGTCCGGATGAAACCGGGTGTGCGCCGTTCTCGCTCCCCCGTCAAATCGTCTGCTTCGGGGTGAAGGCCATGAACATGTCATTCCAGACCATCACTGACCCGTAGTCCTTCCGACTGCGGCTTTTCGTACCGCCATTTCCACATTGACCATTTCGCTCCGGCTGACGCCAGTCCGGCCGCTCCCTTCTGCGTCCATTCTCCACGAGGAACTCATGTCGATCACCGTCTATTCCAAGCCCGCCTGCGTTCAATGCACCGCCACCACTCGCGCCCTTGATCGTCAGGGCATCGACTATACTGTGGTCGATGTCTCCGAGGATGCGCAGGCCTTCGCACTCGTGTCCGAACTTGGTTATCGTCAGGTGCCGGTTGTCATCGCCGGTGAGCAGCATTGGGCGGGCTTCCGCCCCGACATGATCAGCGCGTTGGCTTAAGGCCCACGATGATGGGCGGTCTCGTCTACTTCTCTAGCCGATCGGAAAACACCCGCCGCTTCGTTGAGAAGATCGGGGGCGACGCCTTGCGTCTGCCGATCGATGGAACGGACGAGCCGCCGATGCCCAGTGAGCCCTTTGTGCTGATTACGCCGACCTATGGCGGCGGTGGGGATAAGGGTGCGGTACCGAAGCCCGTCATCCGGTTTCTCAACAATCCACAGACCCGACATCTCCTCCGCGGCGTGATCGCGGCGGGCAACACGAACTTCGGCGAGGCCTATGGGCGCGCCGGCAAGATCATCGCCGACAAATGCGGCGTGCCACTCCTCTACCGGTTCGAGCTTCTCGGAACGCAAGAAGACGTTGCCGCCGTCAGACAGGGACTGGAACGATTTTGGACACGCTGACCCATACTAAGACGGGCACCCCCACCGAAGGCACGCATGATTATCATGCGCTGAACGCCATGCTGAACCTCTATGACGAGGAGGGCAAAATCCAGTTCGACAAGGACCGGCAGGCGGCCAAGCAGTATTTCCTTGAGCACGTCAACCAGAACACAGTCTTCTTCCATAACCTCCGGGAGAAGCTCGATTACCTGGTGGCGGAGGAATACTACGAGCGCGAAGTGCTAGACCAGTATGCGTTCAATTTCGTCCGCGACCTCTTCGATGACGCCTATGGCCGCAAGTTCCGCTTTCCCACCTTTCTCGGCGCATTCAAATACTACACCTCCTATACGTTGAAGACCTTCGATGGAAAGCGCTACCTGGAGCGCTATGAGGACCGCGTCTGCATGGTGGCGCTAACGCTGGCGCGCGGCAATGAACAGCTTGCCCGCGATCTGGTCGACGAGATCATCTCCGGCCGTTTCCAGCCGGCGACGCCGACCTTCCTCAATGCCGGCAAGAAGCAGCGCGGCGAGCTTGTTTCCTGCTTTCTGCTGCGGGTCGAAGACAACATGGAGAGCATCGGCCGCTCGATCAATTCGGCCCTGCAGCTCTCCAAACGCGGCGGTGGCGTGGCGCTGTCGCTCACCAATATCAGAGAGATGGGCGCGCCGATCAAGCAGATCGAGAACCAGTCTTCCGGCGTCATTCCGGTGATGAAGCTGCTGGAGGATTCCTTTTCCTACGCCAACCAGCTTGGCGCGCGCCAAGGTGCGGGCGCCGTCTATCTGCATGCCCACCACCCCGATATCATGCGCTTCCTCGATACCAAGCGCGAGAATGCCGACGAGAAGATCCGCATCAAGACGCTGTCGCTCGGCGTCGTCATTCCCGACATCACCTTCGAACTCGCGAAGAACAACGAGGACATGTATCTGTTTTCGCCGCATGACGTGGAGCGGGTCTATGGCGTGGCCTTCACCGAAATCTCGGTGACGGAGAAATATCGCGAGATGGTCGAGGATGCGCGTATCGCCAAGAAGAAGATCAAGGCGCGGGACTTCTTCCAGGTGATCGCCGAGATCCAGTTCGAAAGCGGCTATCCCTACATCATGTTCGAGGACACGGTGAACCGGGAAAACCCGATCACCGGCCGCATATCCATGAGCAATCTCTGCTCGGAAATCCTGCAGGTGAGTGAGGCAAGCCGCTTCAACGAGGATCTCTCTTATGCAGAGATGGGCAAGGACATTTCCTGCAATCTCGGATCCTTGAACATTGCGTCCGCGATGGATTCATCCGACTTCGGCAAGACGATCGAGACCTCGATCCGGGCGCTGACCGCCGTCTCCGAAATGAGCAACATCACCTCGGTTCCCTCCGTCGCCAAGGGCAATGACGATAGTCATGCTATCGGCCTCGGACAGATGAACCTGCACGGCTATCTCGCCCGCGAGCACATCTTCTACGGCTCGGAAGAAGGCATCGATTTCACCAATATCTACTTTTACACGGTGACCTATCACGCGCTGAGGGCTTCAAACCGTCTCGCGGTGGAGAAGGGACGAAGCTTCAAGGGCTTCGCAAACTCCAAATATGCCTCGGGCGAGTATTTCGACAAATATACCGCGCGGGAATGGAAGCCGGCGACGGAGAAAGTTGCCGAACTCTTCGAAAAGGCCGGCATCCACGTTCCGACGCAGGACGACTGGATGGAATTGAAAGCCGCCGTCATCACGAGCGGTCTCTACAATCAGAACCTCCAGGCAGTCCCCCCGACGGGCTCGATCTCCTACATCAACCACTCGACCTCCTCGATCCATCCGATCGTCTCGAAGATCGAAATCCGCAAGGAAGGCAAGATCGGCCGCGTCTACTATCCGGCCGCATATCTCACCAATGAGAATGTCGAGTATTACCAGGATGCCTATGAGATCGGGCCGGAGAAGATTATCGACACCTATGCGGCGGCCACGCAGCATGTCGACCAGGGCCTGTCGCTGACGCTGTTCTTCCGTGACACTGCGACCACCCTCGACATCAATCGTGCCCAGATCTACGCGTGGAAAAAAGGCATCAAGACCATCTACTACATCCGCCTTCGCCAGATGGCGCTGACCGGCACGGAAGTGCAGGGCTGCGTTTCCTGTGCGCTATGACAGCAAGGATCAATCGCATGAACATCCAAGTTAAGAGCAAGTCAACTCGACCGGCCAGTACCATCCGCGCGGTCAACTGGAACCGCATAGAGGACGACAAGGATCTCGAGGTCTGGAACCGGCTCACCTCGAATTTCTGGCTCCCGGAAAAGGTGCCGCTATCAAACGACATCCCCTCATGGGCTATGCTGAGGCCTGAAGAGCAGACGCTGACGATCCGTGTCTTCACCGGGCTGACATTGCTCGACACGATCCAGAACGGGGTCGGCGCGGTGCGATTGATGGCCGACACCCAGACCAGCCATGAGGAGGCCGTGCTCTCCAACATCTCCTTCATGGAAGCGGTTCATGCGCGCTCCTATTCCTCGATCTTCTCGACGCTCTGCTCGACGCCGGATGTCGACGATGCCTATCGCTGGTCGGAGGAAAACGAGTTCCTGCAAAAGAAGTCGGCATTGATCATGGAGCAGTATGACGGCGCAGACCCCCTGAAGAAAAAGGTAGCGTCCGTCTTCCTCGAAAGCTTCCTGTTCTATTCCGGCTTCTACCTGCCGATGTACTGGTCGAGCCGCGCCAAGCTTACCAACACCGCCGACCTGATCCGGCTTATCATCCGCGACGAGGCGGTGCATGGCTACTATATCGGCTACAAGTTCCAGCGCGCACTCGAGCGCGAGCCGGAAGCGCGTCGCCAGGAGATCAAGGACTTCGCCTTCGACCTGATGCTCGAACTCTACGACAACGAGGCGCGCTACACAGAAGATCTCTATGACGGAGTCGGCCTGACCGAGGATGTGAAGAAATTCCTACACTACAATGCCAACAAGGCATTGATGAATCTCGGCTATGAGGCGCTATTCCCGCCGGAAGCCTGCAAGGTCAATCCGGCAATCCTCTCTGCGCTCTCTCCAAACGCAGACGAGAACCACGATTTCTTCTCAGGTTCCGGTTCATCCTATGTCATCGGCAAGGCGGTGGCGACCGAGGACGAAGACTGGGATTTTTGATCCTGGAAATAGTAGCCGGGATGGATATTCGTCAAAGGGAAGGCGGTCGGTGGTTTCCCGGCTCGGCCTCGATGTGGCGCAGGCAGTAAGGCAAGGGAGCACATCCTCGCGAGATGCTTATTGATGTCAGGCGTCTGTAACGCGATCAGAAAGAACGGCCTGCGGGAGCTGCCGCGGCACCATCGCCGCGGCACGCATTTTCCCTATATGGCCGATTGACTGATCCGGCTTCGCCCCTTCAATGGCAACAGCTGCTTCTTTTCTCGTCTTTTGTGCCGAAGCAATCCGCCTCGCGATTGTCCTTGCTCCCGGCATTCTTGCCCGGTGGCAGATCCATGGCGATGTTGGCGGCAAAAAAGCCGTTTGGCTTCAGGGTAAAGCCTGCATATTCGACCGGCATGATCGGGAAATCCTCTGGCTTGCAGACATGGGTATGGCCAAAGGAATGCCAGAGCACCACGTCTGCATTCTCGATCTCACGGTTCTGCTGGACATATTTCGGCAGGCCGTCACCGCCGGCATGCACATTCGGGTAGTCTCCGCTTGCATATTTCTCCGCGGGATCAAAAGCCGTGACCCAGATATGCTTCTTGGCGAAACCGCCACGCTGAGCAACGGTGGAGCCATCCTGCGCCAGCATCAGCGGGCTCGGCATGACCACCATCTTGTAACCCGGCGCCTTGCCGACCGAATTCTGGACGTTGGTGTTCTGCACCTTCCAGTAACGGCCCGTTTCGCCGCTGGCGATTGCGGGTGAATCCAGTTCGCGCTTCAGCACCCTGGTCCTGGTGTCAAAGACATTGCCATAGGGGTTGTCGTCACCCCAGGGGCGCGGCACGAATTCGTGCTCGGTCACGGTATTGCCGCCGCCATCGACATCCATGTGCAGGCGGGCATTGAAGAAATGCTGGTGGGTCGGTCCGCCGAGATTGTCATCAACCATGCCACCCCACGGATAGGTCTCGCCCGGAGCGACGGCGGCCGTCTGGATGATGCCGGTGAGCTTGGCCTCGAGCTGGATCGTGCCGTCCTGGTAGAGATACCAGTAGAAGCCGTAGTCGTAGTTGCCGACGGTGGCGAAGAAGGAAATGACCAGCCGGCGCGAGCGGCGCACCTCGAAGATACCGTTGCGGAATTCATAGTGCTTCCAGAGGATGCCGTAGTCCTCCTCGTGCATGCAGATGGCGTTCTTCATCACAGTCGGCTGACCGAAATCGTCGGCGGAAGGCACATCGAAATAGTGGATATGGCCGAGGCAGTCGCAGCCGAGTTCCAGGCAATTGGCCAGACGTCCGAGACCATATTCGCCAGCGTCGAAAGCGCTTTTCCAGAAGTGGTTGGCGGTCGGATCTGCATAGGGCACCACCATTTCGGTGACCGAAGCGCGGAAGATGACAGGGCGGTGCTTGCCGTTGTCCTTTATTCCCAACTCATGCAGCACCAGGCCTTCGCGCGGCGTGAAGCCAACTCGGAACGACCAGTTCTGCCATTCGACCTTCCAGCCGTCGACGGTGAAGCTCGGACCCTCCGGCTGGACGATGTCCAGCGGCTTCACACCCTCACGCGTCTGTGGAAAGGTCTCCTGGCCGTAATTGCGCTTCTTCTTCGGCACGGGGATGATCTTTTCGTCATCGACGAGATCGACAACCTCGTTCTTGACCAGATCGACGACCGCGACCACGCCCTCGATCGGATGGGCATAGGCATTGTCGCGCACGTCTTCGCGCCAATAGGACACGGCGCGGACGATGCGCTGCCCCTTTTCGAACTCAAGACCGAAGTAACCCGACGAAAACGGATCGATCTGGACGAGAGGAATGTCCTCGTCAGTGATGCCGCGTTTCTTGACGGCGGCGATCCAGCGCGGGTCAGACTTGACGGTCGCCTCGACGGTTTCGAACTCGCACAACATCACCGGCGGCTGGCCATAAGGCATCTGGTCGAGCGGCAGGCGGGTGAAGGCCGTCACGGATGCGCTGGTGAGATCGACGATGGCCTCGAAGGTTTCACCATTGCTGATGTCGAGCGCCAATAGGAAGGCGAGACGGGCAAGAGGCAGGCCTTTGCGGAAGGCCGCCATGTCCGCCTTGGTGGGCTCCTCGAGCCGAATGATCGGAAAGCGGATTGTTGCGGCAAGTGCCTTATCCCGCTTGAGGATGGCAACGGCAGTGCCGATTTCCGTGAGGCTCAATGGGTCGAGCGGATGGGTTTTGACGACAACGGCGTCCATGGTTTTGACCTCATTCTGGGAGAGTTGGGTGGCACCGCCGAGAAGGCGGTGCCTGTTTTGGCAAGAGGTCTACTGGCCGGTGGCGCGGATGCAGATCTCGCTCACCATGGTCTCGCCATGGATGCAGAAGAGTTGGCAGAAGACATGGGCGTCTGTGGCAAGCACCAGGGTCATTGCGGTGAGCATGGTCAGGGAGAGCACCAGCAGGCGATCACCCGGATTGAGGCTGACGAACGCGGTCATTCGAACACCTTTCCGAGCGAGGCATAAAGGGCGGGCCTGGCCTTCTTGATCTGCATCGCGAAAGCCGCGCCGACGAGACCGGTGAGCGCGATCAGATAAGGAAAGGATTTGACGATCAGGCTCTCGCTGCCGGAAAGCAGCGACAGGTTGGAAATCACCAGGAACAGCGAGCCGACAAGGCCAGCAAGGCCGAGACTGGGTGCAATCGTAGTGGTCCAGACACCATGGCCGGTCGGTGTCTTGCGGAAGAACATGATGATGGCGACCGAGACCAGTGCCTGTACGGCGAGGATGCCAATGACGGCGAGCGCCGACATCCAGGAGAAGACGACCGTATAGGGGTCGGCACCGGCGAGGATGAAAAGAACCAGCACAACGGTTGCAATAGCGCTCTGGACGAGACCGGCGACATAGGGCGAGCCATGCAGCGGATGAACCTTGCCCAAGGCCTTGAAGGCGAGGCCCTCGCGGCCCAATGCAAAGAAATAGCGGTTCAGGGTATTGTGGAAGGAAAGAATGCAGGCAAACAGGCTCGTGATCAGCAGGATGTTCATGACCTGGCTCGCCCAGGCGCCCAGCACTGCGTCGGAAGCAACGAAATAGAAGCTTTCCAGACCCGCAGCGGCCGTTTCCTGGACTTTGCCTGGGCCATAGAACTGGGTGATCGCCCAGGTGGAGAAGGCATAAAACAGCGTGATCAGCAGCACGGCGACATAGGTTGCACGCGGGATGGTCTTTTCCGGATTTTCCGCTTCTTCGCCGAAAATGGCCGTGGCCTCGAAGCCGATGAACGAACCGACGACGAAGACCAGCGCCACGCCGAGACCCGGAGCAAATACTGCAGCAGGCGAAAATGACGACAAGCTGAAGCCTTCCGGTCCTCCGCCGGCAAAGAGGATGCCGAGATCGAGCAACAAAAGGATCGCGATTTCGGCAATCATGCAGATGCCGAGAATGGCGCCGGAAAAGGCGATGTTGCGCTGGCCGCAAACCAGCACCACGATCAGGGCGGCAAAGGCCCAGGCCCACCATGGCAGGTCAAGGCCGAGTGGCGCAATTGCGCCGGCCATGAACACGCCGAATAGGCCGTAGACGGCGATCTGCACGGCCGAGTAGGTGACAAGCGCCATCAATGCACCACCCACGCCTGCTGGCTTTCCGATACCGTGGGTGATGTAGGTGTAAAAGGCGCCGGCACCGCCGACGTGACGGCTCATGGCGGTAAAGCCGACGGAAAACAGCAGATAGAGCAGACCCGCGAGCACAAATGCGCCAGGAACGCCTGCGCCATTGCCGAAGGCGAAGGCTGCAGGTGAAGCGCCGACCACGGCAGTCAGCGGTGCCGCGGCGGCGACGACAAAAAAGACGATATGGGCAAGGCCGACGGAATTCTTCGCCAGCCTGTCCGTCGGACCGGCCATACTTGTATCCAGTGTCATGGGAACCCCTCTTATGTTTTGATTTTCATCAAGAGGGTAGGCGCGACACTTTGGCCCCGAAATTGCAATTCATGCCAATGAATCGATAATTCACGCCAGGGCGATGGTTAAGGGCGCTAAACATGGCATCTGCACCGCAAATGATCAGCACCATGCCTGCAATTGCATCCATTCGCGCCTCAGTGCTTGCGCCATTGGTGCAACAAATCGACAAACGTTCGGGAAAAACCGATCTCCTGCTTGCCGCGCACGGCATTGTGAGGTCCCAGCTCGATGATCCGTATGCGATGGTGCCGATGGCGCGCTATGTGGCGATCTTCGAGGATGCCGCCCTGATTGCAAACGAGCCGACGCTCGGCGCACGCATGGGTACATTGTTCAAGCCGAGCGACATCGGGCCGATCGGCATCCTGTTTTCGATCTCGCCGACCATCCGCGCGGGCTTCGAGCGGCTGGCGAAATACGTCAATACGGTGCAGAGCGCGACCAGTTCGGGCGTGTTCGAGGAAGACGGCAATCTTGTCTGGAGCTACCGACTTGAGGACGCCGGCATGTGGCCGCGCCGGCAAGACAGCGAGTTCACCATCGCCGCATCCTGTCAGCTGGTGCGCAGTTGCTTTGCCAAGGGGTGGCGGCCGATCGAGGTACATTTCGAGCATGTCGCACCGCGCGACCGCACGATGCTTGAACGCCTTTTGCGCGCGCCGCTCAAATTCGGGGAATCAGCCAACCGCATTATCGTTTCAGGTGCCGATGCTGCCCGGGTCTATCGCCATGAGGATGCCGCTCTTGCATCGGTGCTGCAGCGCCATGTCTCCGAACTTGCCGGCAAGGCCGTTACACCGGATACGGTGACGGAAAAGGTGCGCTCGCTGATCGGCATTTATCTTGGCCACAAGCCGATCACGCTACCGGCCATCGCTGCTGAGCTGAACGTCTCGGTGCGGACCTTGCAGCGGCGGCTTGCGGACGAAGACACGTCCTTGCGTGACCTCGTGCGGAGCTACCGCCAGACCATCGCCTCCACACAGCTCGCGGCTCATATCCAGAAATCCCGGATCGCCGAAGTGCTCGGCTATGCCGATTCTACGGTCCTCTGGCGAGCGCAGCGGGGATGGGCACAATCGGCCGGTTCTTCGGCGGATGGAAACACGCGTTGAAACTGTTCACCCGAAGGTGGCCATGTCCGGCGATTGCTGCGGCCACAAGCCAGCGGAGGCGCAACCTTGTGGCAGTTACCGTGCGCAGCAACGAGCAGCGTCTCATTGGGCTGAAATTCGAACATGGAACGCGGTTGATGCTGAATATGCGTCGCGCCCAGGGGCAAGAAATATGCTTCGCCCGCTTTGTTGTGCCGCACACGCCATGCCGAACTGCTTGCCTACCAGACGGCGCTCCAGAACGTGCTTGCCGCCATATAGATGATAATCAGAGAGCCAGGCGTCCACAGTGCCGCGCGGATGTCATGAATCTGGGCGGTGTAGTAGGCAAGGAAGTGCAGCATGCGGGTGACGACATAAGCGTAGAAAAGGAACTGTGCGAGGAACGTTGACGGCGCTGTCGTTACGTAAAGTAGGCCGGACACCAGGAAGTAAGGCAAATTTTCGAGATCATTGAGCTGAATGCGGCGGATGCGTTCAACCCGATCATTGGGAGCCAGTTGCGCATCGTTCGGTCTCGGGTTGACCAGAGTCTTTTTCAAGTCCTCCGGATTTCGAAAGCCGCCATTTTCAGCCGTCATGCGGATTACCGTAAGCCAAGACATTGCAACCCCTTTCAGGATCATCAATGTAGCCGCGATAGAATAGGCTGAAAATACAGGGTTGCTCAGGCTCAAATGGTCCATCTGAAATCCCCCAGGAACAATTTTTCTGAATGAGTTGGCTATATTTCTACTGTGTCTCCAAGTATCTTATGAATTTCGAACTGCTATTCAACATGCACTATGTTGATAAACGGGCGGCGCCGGAAGCGCTCGTGCTTCAAGGCGGTGGCGAAGCTCTGGGTGCGATAGCGCGGCAGACGTAAGCGCCTCGTGAGCTGAGCGGTCGATCTGATTGAATGCGGCCATACGAGCCGTGGCGAAATAGCGGCCACGCTCCTCAACAAATACAAGGTCTCGATAGTCCCGGCGTCTGATCGATGCCGAGGCGTGCAGCACAGCGTTGACATAAGATCATTGAACCATCGATGAGCGCTGTCGTGCTAGGTATGATCCTCGCCGATCGGCGTCCCCTACTGTTCTTCCGTCATTGACGATGGTTTTCCCGCGCAAGAGGAGGCGAACAGGCCAGCCACGGATGTCGAGACCCTCATAGGGCGTGTAGTCTGCGCCGTGTTTGAGCATCTCGTTTGTCAATGTGACGCTTATGTTCGGGTCCCAGAGTGCAATGTCGGCGTCAGCCCCGATCACAATCGTGCCTTTCCTGGGATAAAGGCCGTAAAGTTTGGCATGATTGGTCGATGTCAGGGCGACAAACCGATTGATGTCGAGACGCCCCTTCATGACACCTTCGGAAAACAGGATCGGCAGGCGGGTGGCAACACCCGGAATGCCGTTTGGTATCCAGCGGAAATGGCGCTTGCCCTTCTCGTTCAGCTTTCCCTGCGGATCGTCGAAGCGAAAGGGGCAATGGTCGGACGAGAACAGGTCGAAGACACCCTGTTCAAGGCCTTGCCAACAGGCGTCCTGGCTTGCCTTGTCGCGTGGGGGAGGCGAGCAGACATATTTTGCGCCTTCCAGCGCATCCTGGTCGAGATCGTCGGCAGTCAGCATCAGGTATTGTGGACACGTTTCGCCGGCGATCTTCTGTCCGCGTTCACGAGCGCGCCGGATTTCCTCCATCGCTTCGCGGTTGGAGACATGCACGATGACGATCGGCACATCGACGATCTCCGCGAGAGACAGCGCCCGGTGCGTCGCTTCCCGTTCGGCAGCAACGGGACGCGTCGTGGCATGGAATTTCGGCGCGAACTTTCCGTTCTCCTCATGACGTCCGATCAGGTAGCGGATCGCATCCTCGTTCTCGCAATGGACCATCACCAGCGCGCCGGTGCGTCTTGCTGCGTCGAGGGTTGAGAGGATCTCGTCATCACGCAGGCGGAGCCCCTCATAGGTCATGAAGATCTTCAGCGAGGTGTAGCCGTCCTCGACCAAAGCGGGCAGTTCCTGTCCGAGCACTTCGGCTGTCGGATCGGTGATGACAAGATGGAACGACACGTCGACATGGCATTTGCCGTCCGCCTTGGCGTGATAGACTTTCAGGGCCTCACGTAGCGACTGTCCCTTCTCCTGCATGCAGAAGGCGAGAACCGTGCTGTTGCCTCCGATCGCCGCCGAGCGCGTGCCGCTGTCGAAATCGTCGGCCATGACGATCCCGTCTCCCGAGGGCTGGTCGAGATGCACGTGGCTGTCAATGCCACCCGGCATCACGAACAGACCCGTGGCGTCGATGACTTCGTCCGCGTCCGTCAGGCCCAGCGCGAGTGCCGCGATCCTTCCATCCTTTATGCCGACATCGGCGAGGAATGTGTCGCTTGCCGTTACCACCGTTCCATGCCGGATCACCGTATCGAAGCGCATCGCCCGTCTCCTTTCCTGCTGTTGTTCAGCTCGCCCTGGCAAGCCCGGCCTCTCCGGCCAGGATACGGTCGAGCGCCGCAATGAAGCGATCCACTTCCTCGATCGTGTTGTAGTGCACCATCGATACGCGCAGCATGCCGCCCTGGTCGGTCAAGCCGAGATATTCCGCCAGCCGGCGGGAATGGAAATCGCCGAAGCGCATGGCGATCCTGTCGGCATCCATTGCCTTGCAGAGGTCTGCGGCCTCGCGGCCGTCGAAGCGGAACGCGATTGTCGGTACGCGGTTGCCGTCCCGGTTGATCGACTGGCCGATGATCTGGCAGTCGTTGCGCGACCGCAGATAGTCGAGCAACCGCTCCGTCAACGCATTTTCCTGCTCGGCAATCGCGACAAATGCCGCCTCGATCTTTTGCCGGATCGTTCCCTTTTCACCCGCCTGTTCGCCTAAGGCCACGAGATAGTCGACGATGCCGCAGGTCGAGTAAGCCAGTTCGTAATTCGGATTGCCCGGCTCCAGCTTGCCCGGAACTTTTTCCCTTCCATAGAAGTAGTGGTAGAGCGGATCGAGCTCCAGAAGCAGGTCGTATTTCCCGTACATCAGCGCATAGTGCGGACCATAAGTCTTGTAGAGGCTGAAGACATAGTAGTCGACGTCGAAGGCCTGAACGTCGACAGCGCGGTGCGGGGCATAGGCCACGGCATCGACGCAGATCCTTGCGCCGCGAGCGTGAACGAAATCCGCGATTTCACGGATCGGATTGATCGAGCCGAGCAGGTTCGAGCAATGGGTAACGCAGACCAGTTTGGTGCGCTCGCTCATCAGGGGTGCGAGGTCTGCCAGATCGAGCGTCAGCGTTTCCCTGTTCAGCGGCCAGACCTTGAAAATGACGCCGCGCTCCTGCAGCCGGTCCCAGGGGCCGATATTGGATTCGTGATCGGCAACGGTGACGATGATCTCGTCGCCTGGCGCCAGCTGGCTGCGCATGGCGCGGGCCAGGTTCTGCAACAGCGCGGTGGTCGAATTGCCAAAGACAATCTCCTCGGGCCGGCCGGCATTGACGAGATGCATGGCAGCGGTGCGGGCCTCGTAAAGGGCATCGGCGGCTGCCTGAGACACCTCGTAGGTGCCGCCGATCTGGACATTCTTTTCGATCAGAAAGGTATTGATGCGTTCGACGGCGCCCTTGAGAATTTGCGATCCGCCGGCATTGTCGAAAAAGGTCCAGCCGCGATCGAGGCCAGGAAACTGGCTGCGTACGAATTCAAGATTGAGCGGCGAAGTGGTGGCCATCCTTGTTGTCCTCCAATGCTGTATTTTTGTTCAGTGGTTGAGGACCGCGCGCAGGAAGCTGCGCGTCCGTTCCTCTTTGGGATTGTCAAAGATCGCTTCTGGCGTTCCGGCCTCGACAAGGCGGCCGCTGTCCATGAAGATCACCCGATCGGCAACCTGGCGGGCAAAGCCCATTTCATGGGTGACGACGATCATCGTGACGCCGGAGCCTGCAAGCTTGCGCATGACGTCGAGCACTTCGCCAACCATTTCAGGATCGAGCGAGGACGTCGGCTCGTCGAAGAGCAGCACGCGGGGCTCCATCGCGAGCGCCCGTGCGATCGCAACGCGTTGTTGCTGGCCACCGGAAAGCTGGCCGGGAAACTTCTCTGCCTGTTCGGAGATGCCGACGCGGGCGAGCAGTTCGCGCGCCTTTCGCTCGGCTTCCGCCGGTGGCGTGCCTCGCACCCGCATTGGTGCCAGCATGACGTTCTTCAACACGGTCATGTGCGGGAAGAGATTGAAGGACTGGAAAACCATGCCAACCTCGGCGCGCACCTTGGCGAGTGCAGGGCCCGGCTCGACGCGGATGCCGTCTACCGTGATGCGGCTCTCTGGCGCAAAGGCTTCCAGATGGTTGATGCAGCGGATCAGCGTCGATTTTCCCGAGCCAGAGGGTCCGATCACGCAAACGACCTCCCCTTCTGAAATATCGAGATCTATGCCATGCAGGACGGTGAAGGTGCCATAGGCCTTGGTGAGGCCCTTGATCGAGATGAGGGGTGTCGTTGGGGTGTTCATCAGCGTCTGCCCCGGCTGTAGTGTTTCTCAAGGCGAGCGACGACAGCTACCATCGGCCACAGAAGTGCAATGTAGATGAGTGCGGCACCGATCAGCGGCGTCGGATTGGCAGCGAGAGCCTGAGCTTGTGTCGCCTGCTTCAACAGATCGGGCATGGCGACTACGGATGCGAGCGCCGTATCCTTCATCACGTTGATGCAATTGTTGGTCAGCGGCGGGATGACGATGCGGATCGCCTGCGGCAGGATCACGTCGATCATTGTGTGGCGATTGGATAGGCCAAGCGCAGCAGACGCCTCGAACTGGCCATGCGGGATCGCCTCGATGCCGGCCCGGAAGATCTCTGCGGTGTAGGCGGCTGATACCAGCGAGAGTGCGGTCACAGCTGAAAGGAAGGGGGACAGACGGATCCCGACGAACGGCAATGCGTAGTAAACGATGATCAGCAGCACGAGCAACGGGATCGAGCGGAAGATGTCGATATAGGCGCGGATCAGCACGGTGACGAAAGCTGGGGCGTAGAGGCGTGTGACGGCCAAGAACAGGCCGCCGGCCAGTCCGCACAGAATGCTGGTCACACCGATCTGCAATGTCACGACCAGCCCCCAGAGAAGCTGCGGCAGGCTGTCGATCATCACCTGCAGATTGAAGAAAGTATTGATAAGTGTCATGCCGCATCGGCTCCTTTGGCAGCCCGGTGGAACGGCTCTTCCGTCCCACCGGGTGCAATTCAAGCCTTATTTGCCCTTGGGCATGTCGAGAACCGTGACCGTCGAGGTCGTGTCCTCTGCCTTGGCGCCGAACCAGGTTTCGTGCAGCTTTGCGATGAAGCCCTCGCCCTTGAGCGTTGTGATCACGGCATTGACTTCGGCCGCCAACGGATCGTCCTTGTTGAACATGATCGAGTACTTCTCGCCGGTCGGAATGCGTTCGACGACTTTCAGCTCCGGCTTGTCCTTGACGTAGTAAAGAAGGGCCGGGATATCGGAGATGTAGCCATCGACACGACCTGCGACGAGATCAAGCATGGCGGGCTGCAGGCCCTCGAAGCGGCGGATTTCTCCGAGCTTGTACTCGGCCTTGTTTGCTTCCGCCCACATGTCGCCGGTCGACCCGGTGTCAACGCCGACGACCTTGTCTGCCATGCCCTTCAGACCCTCGATACCGGAGGCTGCCGTGACCGTCAGCGACTGGTCGCTGTCATAATAGGGCTGTGCGAAGGTGACGGATTCGAGACGCTTGTCCGTGATGGTGATGGAGGAGATCGCCATGTTGATGCGTCCGGACTGGACTGCCGGAAAGAGGCCGTTGAACGGCGTGTTGACGAATTCGACCGATTTTCCAAGACGTTTGGCAATTTCATTGACGAGATCGACCTCGAAGCCGGTGACCTTGCCGCTGGCATCTTCGAATTCCCACGGCACATTGCCGATGTTGGCGCCGACGGTAAGGTCTGCGGCCTGAACACCCGTTACGCCAAATACGGCCAACAGGCCGGACAGAAACGAGACGTTGAAGTTTGAAACGCGTGTCATGAGGGTTCCCCTTGTTATTTGAACATAACTCAATCTACATTGGTCTAACTGGTCAGACCAGTAGGACCAAAAAAGCATGCCGCTTTCGGCTTGGCAAGACGGCCTGTGAAAAAATAGATTGGCAGCGCCGCAAGGCCTGAGCCGGAGAAGGGGTCGCATGTTCAACAAAACGCTTGTTCCGCAATCTGTTGCGCGAGAGATCCAGACCATGATCCAGGCGGGCACCTTGAAGCCGGGCGAGAAAATTCCGTCCCAGCGGGAGTTCGCGCTCAAATTCGGCATCAGCCGCGCGTCCCTGCGGGAGGCGCTGCTGACGCTGGAAACGCTGGGGCTTCTGAAGACCGAGGCCGGTCGCGGTACCTTCGTGACTGCCGCCGCAGAAGGGGCAAGAAGCCTGGGTGGACACATGGCGCCCTGGCGTTACTCCGATAGCTATTCAGTCTTCGATGTATTCCAGACCCGAATTTTGATGGAAGGCGAAATCGCGAGGCTTGCCGCGGGGCGGTTGACGCAACTGCAGTTGGAGAAGATGGAGCGAGCGACGCAGACCATGGAGGAATGCTGGGCGAAACAGGACCTGCTCGCCAATGTCGAAGCCGATCTCGACTTTCATGGGACAATCGTTTCAGCCTGCTCCAATGCGATGTTGAAGGCGCTCTATCAAACGGTGCGGGACCAGGTAACCGAAACACAGCGTCAGCCTATTCCGATCACGGATCCGGAACGCATGCGCGAGTCGATCGCGGAGCATCGCAAGATTATCGCGGCGCTAAGGGCAAATGACGGCCAGTCGGCCCGTCTGGAGATGGAAAATCACATCCGCAATACGGCGCGCTGTGCGGGGCTCTCCCCATAGCGGGTGGCTTTGTGTTGCAAGGTCTGGGGGACGCGCCAGGCATAGGTGGCTTTCCCATTCACACTTGTGGCCGAGGGCCTCGGTTCCGACAGTGCCCGTGACGACCGGCCTCAACTGGCAGACGCGGAGCGATGGCGGTTTTCGGTCGCGGCATGAGGTTTGGCCGCGAGAGTTGACTGACAACATCACCGTCACAGTCTGCTGGGACAGGTGTGGCGTCGGGACCGTTGCCGGAAGTCATTCGGCTCTGTCGTGGATAGGCAGCAGCGAGTTTTCCGGCAACCGGTCACCGAAGCCGGTCCAAAATGCCGAAGTCTGGCCCATTACGGATTGGCATCGATGTATCAGTTTTTTTCATGCAAGTTTCAGTCAGGGACGAATTGACACGGGTTTGTCCATGGCATCAACTGCCATTGTCAGACATCTTACATATACGGGAACTGCAGTCTGACTGCTCAACAGGAGGAACGAATGAAAAGACTCATGACCAGCCTGGCCGTCGGTGTTGCAGCTCTTACCATCGCGACAGGGGTGCATGCCGGCGCGACGCTTGATCGCGTGATGGAGAAAAAGGCGATGGTGGTCGCCACCAACAGTGGCTGGCCGCCGCAGAGCTATCTCGATGACAGCAATGAAATGGTCGGTTTCGACATTGATGTGTCAAAGGAAATCGCCAAGCGACTGGGCGTCGAAGTCAGCTTTGAGACCCCGGAATGGGCAACCCTGACCGGTGGCCGCTGGCAGGGGCGCTACGATGTCGGCGTCGGCTCGGTCACCCCGACCAAGGCACGCTCGCAGGTCATCGATTTTGCCGGGATCTATTACTACAGCCCCTATGTCTATGTCCTGCACAAGGACAGCACCGCCAAGTCGGTGGAGGATCTGAAGGGCAAGGTCATCGGCGTCGAGACTGCAACGACCTCGGAAGACTTCGTCAACCGCAAGCTTGAAATCGATGCGCCCGGCCTGCCGCCGATCGAATACAAGCTGGAGCCGGGTGAAGTACGTACATTTGCCGATTCCATGCTGCCGTTTGATGATTTGCGACTAGGCGCAGGCGTGCGTCTCGACGCGGTGATCGCGCCTGAGCAGACGGCCTTGAACGCGATCAAGAACGGCTATCCGTTGCGCATCCTGGAAGGCGAATATGCCTTTCGCGAACCGCTTGTCGTCATCGCCGAAAAGGTTGATCCGGAATGGACGGCCAAGATCGGTGGAATCCTGGAAGAGATGAAGAAGGACGGCACGCTCGGCGCGTTGACCACCAAGTGGTACGGCAAGGACTACAGCACCGACTGACATGTCCGGGCGTGCGGGCGAAGGTCCGCACGCTTCTCAAAAAATGGCGATTAAAATGACCTATCCCGATACCTACTATTCGCGGACGATGACTGAAGATCGGAGTCGTCCAGTTCTTTCGGCCCATATCGACTGCGACACTGTGATCATCGGAGGCGGTCTGGCCGGATTGACCACGGCGTTGCAGCTGGCGCGCGGCGGCCAGTCAGTTGTGGTGCTCGAAGCGAAATCCGTGGGATTTGGGGCGTCCGGACGCAATGGCGGTTTTGTCAGTCCGGGCTATTCGACCGGAGGCGATGATATCGCCCGCGTGGCCGGAACCAGCACGGCGAAAAAACTTCATCAAATGTCGATCGAAGGAGTGGATTTCGTTCGGTCCACGATTGCCGAGCTGAAAGTCGCCGGCGTAAATCCGATCGATGGTGTCACCAGTGTGATGCGCTACGATGACGGCCGAGGGCTGCAATCCTATGCCGAGATCGCGAGCAGGGACTATGGCTACCAACTCGACTATCTCGATACGGCTGCGGTCCGCAATGTTCTGAAATCGGAGCGGTATTTTCATGCGCTGAGAGACTCGCGGGCCTTTCATATCCATCCGTTGAACTATCTGCGCGGGCTTGCATTGGAGATCGAGAGACTTGGCGGGGCAATCTACGAAGGTTCGCCGGCTGTCCGGACCGATCTGGCCCAGCCGGAGAAGTTGGTCTGGACAACGCAAGGCCAGGTGCGGTCGAAAAATGTCGTCTTTACCACCGGCGGATATACCGGCAACCTCGATGCCCGTTTGAAGCGGGCATTCCTGCCGATCGCGACCTATGTGATGGTCAGCGAGGCGGCACCCGATCTGATCGCATCCGCCATCGCGACCACGGACGGCATCGGCGACAATCGCCGTGCCGGCGACTACTATCGACTCGTCGATGACGGTCGGCGGCTCCTCTGGGGTGGCCGCATTACCACGCGGGCTGCAAACACTGCCGGACTGGTGGAGGAATTGCGGCGCGAGATGACCGGCACCTATCCGCAACTCGAGGGGTTGAAGACTGAAATCGCGTGGTCGGGCCTGATGTCCTACGCCCGGCACCTCATGCCACAGATCGGCAAACTTGAGCCCGGCGTCTGGCATTGCACCGCCTTTGGCGGGCATGGGCTCAACACCACCGCGATTGGTGGCAAGGTTGTGGCCGAAGGCATTCTCGGCCAAAGCGACCGCTACACGCTGTTCCGGCCGTTCGGCCTTGTCTGGGCAGGCGGGCTTGCGGGCCTTGCCGTGGCGCAACTCACCTATTGGAAACTCCAGACGCAGGACTGGTGGCGCGAGCGCGCAGCCTGACGGCGGAAAGGCTGAAAAGATGATCGGTCGACTGATACTCACCTATCCGGATTTGTCCCGCCGCTTGGGAGGGCTGTTGATCCTGTCCATCGTGGTGCTCGCGCTCTATGGACTCGGCATCAGTTCGACCTGGATCAGTCTTGCGGTGCCGGGTAGCGCGGACTGGCTGGCTGCCAATCCTGCGGCAGGGCGGCTGGTGTCGGCCATCCTGCTTTCGCTGATCGCCGCGGCGAACTGGAAGGCGCTGCGCCAGCTCAGCCGAACCCAGCAGATCATCGGCGTGTGGGTGGAGCTTTTCATCCTCCTGATGCTGTTTTTCTACTCATTCGATCTTTCCTTCGCCTTCATCGCCAAGAAGATCGGTTTCCTGGTCACCCAGGGGGTCACCACCACGCTCTTCATATCAGCCGTGTCGATCCTCCTCGCCACGGCGATTGCTCTTGCGGGTGCCATCGCCAAACTGTCGCGCAACGGCGTCATCTATGGGCTTGCCACGTTTTACACCTCCCTGTTCCGTGGCCTTCCGCTGCTGATGCAGATCTACATCATCTATCTCGGTTTGCCGCAGGTGGGGTATGTCATCGGTGCCGTGCCAGCCGGCATTCTCGCGCTGTCGCTATGCTACGGTGCCTATATGACGGAGATCTTCCGTGCCGGTATCGAGAGTATTTCGCGCGGCCAGAGCGAGGGAGCGACGGCGCTCGGCCTCAGTCCCAACCAGACCATGGCGCTGGTTATCCTACCGCAGGCAATGCGGGTGATCGTGCCGCCTACAGGCAACCAGTTCATTGCCATGTTGAAGGATTCGTCCCTCGTCTCGGTGGTCGGTGTTTGGGAAATCATGTATCTCGCACGCACCCAGGGTCAGACTGAATTCAGGCATATCGAAATGTTGATCACCGCTTCGATGATCTACTGGATACTGTCGATCTGCCTGGAATACCTTCAGTCTCGGATCGAGGAGAGGTTCGGCAGGTTCGATGTCCGCTGAGGTGTCGATCGCAGAGAGCCAGCGACGCACACAATGAGTTTGCAAGGCAGGTCGCGGGCCGGGTTTCGTTCCTCAGTCAATTGATGCATTGGCCGGGGATGCTCTCAGCTACTTGCGCACCAGGCTGAAGGTGAAGTGGCTGCCGCGATGGTAGTCGATGGCGTAGTTGACCGGCAGGCCGGCGGCGTTGAAACAGGTCTCGGTAATCAGCAATGCCGGGCCGAAATCGCGCAGGTCGTGCCGCTGAACAATGTCTTCCGGCAGCATGACCGCAGAAACGCTCGCCGCCGACATGCGGGGCCGGTTACGATACCGTTCAAGCAGGTTGAGCAATGATCCGCTCCAGTCGATGTCATAGAGCTTGGCGGGGATGATGGAGCGCGGCACGTAGTCGATGCAGTAGAGGATGGGCTCGTCCCCCTGCAGGCGCAGACGCTCGATGCCGATCACCCGCGCGCCCGGTTCTATCAGGAGCTTTTCGGCAACGATCTCTGGGGCCGGCTCTTCCGCGATCGAGAGTACCTTGTTGATCGGCTTGTAGCCGTAGTGCTGCGCCATATCGGTGACGCTTTCGAACACGGTAATCGGCCGGTCGACCTGGACGGCCGACATCGCCGAGACAAAGCGACCGCGGCCGTGTTCAACGTAGATGATGTCGTCCTGCTCAAGAAGCTTCAACGCTTCGCGCAATGCCGGACGGGAAATCCTGAAGCGCTCGGTCAACTGCGCCTCGGTTGGCATTTTGTCGCCTGGACGCAACTCCTGCTCACGAATGAGTTCGGCCAGCCGATCGCGCAACTGAATCGCCAATGTGCGGGTGTCGCGAAGGGGCTCGTCCAAGGCTGACCTCCTGGTTTGCGGAATTGTCCCCGTTCTTGTCTGACAAAGTCGGGTAGGTCAAGTCATGGTCCAATCGGCGCGATCCATCGACAGGCAAGCGTGATGACGGTCGTCGATTTTCAACTGCAATGCCTTGACTCCGTAAATTGCAGATGTCAGTTGTCTTACAACATTGTGGCTGATCGGAAGGTCGCCGAATGGGTCATTCACAGGAGAGGCGCAACATGCTGAACTTTGACGAAAAGAGATTCCTTCGTATTCAGGGCGGGGCAGTGGCGTTGCGCGAGCGCCTCGACGCCGTGATTTCGGATTGTCTGGCTGCTGGCGCCGAAAACATTTTCTTTCTCGGCACAGGCGGTGCGGCAATTCTCATGCAGCCGGCCATGCAACTGCTGCAACGCAATTCCCGTTTCCCGGCGATCATCGACATGCCGGCGGAATTGGTCCTCACGGGCTCGGCACAATTGACCTCGAAGTCGATTGTCGTCATGCCCTCCTTGTCGGGAACGACAAAGGAAAGTGTGGCGCTGCTGGAGCGCCTGCAGGAAATCGGTGCGACCGTGATCACGCTGGTCGGCCATGTCGACACCCCACTTGGCAAGGGCGGCGACCACGTGTTCGTCAACTTTGCGGAGGATGATACCTCCTGCGAATCCTTTTATCTGCAGTCGCTGTTCATAGCTCTCTCGGTCATGCGCCATCGCGGCGAGATCGCAAACTACGAAGAGATCACCGGTGAGTTGGCGCGGATGCCTGAATTGTTGCTGGAGGTGAAGCGCGCCTTCGAGCCGCAGGCCGAAGGCTATGCGCGCACCTTCGCCAGCACCGAGTATCACATCGTCACCGGAGCCGGGAATGTCTGGCCCGAGGCATTCTACTACGGCATGTGCATTCTCGAGGAGATGCAGTGGATCCGCACCCGTCCCGTTCATGCGTCGGACTTTTTTCATGGCACGCTTGAACTGATTGACAAGGACGTGAGCCTCATCCTGTTCAAGGGCGAGGACGCACTGAGGCCACTGGCCGAACGCGTCGAGAATTTTGCGCCGAACTACACCAGCAAGCTCACGGTCCTAGACACGGCGGCGTTCGAACTTCCGGGTATCTCGAAAGAGGTTCGTGCGCTGGTCTCACCGATCGTGCTGGCAACCGTTCTCGAACGCATCAGCGCCCACCTGGAGGTCTTGCGCAACCACCCGCTGACCACCCGCCGCTATTACAAGCGCGTGGCCTACTGAGCCAGAGACCGATCCCATCTGCAGAAGCCGCCAGGATGCTTTGTCACCTTGGCGGCTTTATCGTAGAGATGTGAGATGAACATGAAGACACTTCGCTTCGCGGCAGTCGGCGACAATTGCATCGACCGTTTCCAGCCTCCGCTGTCCCAGTCTCTGGTCGGCGGCAATGCCGTCAACGTGGCGGTGCAACTGGCACGGCTGGGGCATGTCTCCTATTACTTCGGCGCGGTTGGTCCCGATGCTGATGGCCGCCGGACACGCGCGCTCGTGCGCGAGAATGGCGTCAACGTCGATCATCTGCATGAGCGGCCAGGCGTCACCGCCTATACCGATATCAAGGTTCTTGCCTCCGGCGAACGCATCTTTGTATTCGAGGATTTCGGTGTTTGTGCCGGTTATCGGCCCACGGCCGACGATCTCGATGTGCTCATGACGATGGATCATGTGCATATCGGCTGGATGGATGATGGCGGTGCCTTGCGCCGTGCGCTCACAACTGCCGGCGTCAGCGTTTCGCAGGACATTTCGGTCAATGCGGATGCCAGCAATCTCGCGGTTGCAGGCCTCGCGGTCGCATTTGGCTCCGTCGGAAGCGACGACGAGGCGCTTGATCGCATGTTGCTGGATCTGCTCGACGGTGGCGCCGCGCTTGCAGTCGTCACCCGTGGTCCCAAAGGGGCTGTCGCCAGCGATGGTACGACGCGTGAGGAAACGGACATTCGCTCGGTCGATGTTGTCGACACCACCGGCGCCGGGGACAGTTTCATTGCGGGCTTCCTTTCCGCCCGGATCGGCGGCCTGCCGCTGTCGCAGTGCCTGCAGGCGGGACGCGACGCGGCCGCATCGACCTGTACGCACGTTGGAGGGTTCCCGCAGGCCGCTTTTGATGAATAGTGCGGAGGGCGAGCCGATCGAACCCGGAAAGGCTCTATGCTGGCTCAGCCGGCGGCGACCATCTCCAGCATCGTGCTTGCCACGCGCGCGTGATCATACGGCTTGCTGAAGAATCGCCCCTCGACAGGCAAAAGGTTGTCGCTGAGATTGCTGTGACCTGATGTGACGATGATTTTGATCGGCGGCCAACGGTCGCGTACGGCGATTGCAAGCTTCAGGCCGTCCATGCTGCCCGGCATGTCGATATCGGTGAACATCACGGCAATATCGGGATGGCTGTCCAGGATTTCGATGGCCTCATCAGCATTCGATGCCTCGTGCACAGTAAACCCCTGGCTCTCCAGCGACATGACGATATCCATGCGCAGCAGGGCTTCATCTTCAACAACCAGAACCGTTGTTCCGTTACGCGTCAACTTCACGACATTTCCCTTTGCGCTGCAGGCATGTTTTATTAGCGACATGGAGTAACGATGGTAACGCGCTTGCACCTGCATTGATCCATCCGGAGCCACTATTTTGACGTCGCTTCAAAGACATGCCCCGATCCATCGTTGTGACGAAGCTAGATCTGCGGGGTGATGGCCCTATTGCTGTCGTTGCGGCGTGATCCGCGAGAGCGGTGCTTGCGCGCTGCAGCGGAAACCGTCTGGTGCAAAGGTGATGTCTGGAGGGGTGCCGAAAAGCGAGCCCAATGCCGCGCGAACATAACGGGTGCCATAGCCTTGGCGTGAAGGCTCACGCACCGTCGGCCCGCCGGATTCTATCCAGTTCAACGTAAAATCGGCCCGATCCTGTCGAATGATCGACCATGAAACGTCCACGGTGCCGTCATGGACGGACAAGGCGCCATATTTGATCGCGTTTGTTATGAGTTCATGCAGACACAGCGCGATCGTGGTTCCTGCCTCCCTGCTGACCGTGATTTCGGGACCGTTCGCCTTGATACGGCTGGCGCCATTGTGGTTGTAGGGCGAAATGGTCAGCTGAACGACCTCCGAAAGCGAGACATCCTCCCCGCCTGCCTCAAATACGGCAGAATGGACGTTGGAAAGTGCTTGCAGGCGCCCCGTGAAGTCGTTCGCCAGGTTCTCGACCGTATCAGCGCCGCGGCGGGTCATCTGGAAGATCGAGGTCACGCTGGCGAGGATGTTCTTCACCCGGTGGTTCAGTTCCAGTCGCAACTCTCTTTCCCGTTCGATGGAATCACGAACCTGGCGCTGGCGCAGCCGCACCAGCAGATTTGAATGAACGGCATTCACCAGTTCCAGGGGGCTGATCGGGCGCGTGTGGAACAGCAGCCGTGAACCGGGCCAAGCCCGCTCAAGTTGATCGCGAATTTTGCCAATGGGCGCGGCACGCTCCAGCAGGATAATGATCGGCACTTCGGACCAGTCAGGCTGCACTGCCAGATGTTCGGCAATCCGGGCCACGACCTCAGGGTTGAGGGCCTCATGGGTGATGGCAATGAGGCCCGGTGACAGGGCAAGGTGTGGGATCAGGTCGTCGCCTGCCTTGGCCGTCTTGACCCCGACTTTCTGCTCACGGAGAAACGCTGCGACGTAGTCGGCGTCCTTGCGAAAGGGCGCAAGGACAAGCACCCAATCCAGTTCGCTTTCTATCGCACGGGCATTCATTTCGGATCCGGGAGAGGGTTGTAGGCAACGACGCTGACGAGACCACTTTCGATCAGCAGTTCCTGGACATTGAGATCGTGGGGTCCATGACGCTTTTTGACCACGGTAATGTTGCGCCGCAGCCGTCCCTCGTGCTCGACAATGCGCAGCAAGAGAACTGTGTCGCCGAGGAAGCTGACATCGACATCTATGCCGACATTCTGACCGATCAGTCCGTGCTGGGCGACGATCAGCATGGTCAGGACGCCCGAACGGGCGAGATACTTGAGGAGGGACTGGATGTCGCGCACGGCCTTTTCGCGATGCGGCAACGAGTTCAGGTAGCCGGTGAGGCTGTCGATGACCACCACGCGTGCCTTGTCCTGATTTACTGCATTTTGAACGATCTGTCCGAATTCGCCGGGCGAAATTTCGTTCGGATTGAAGTCGCGAAGGATCAGCCTGCCGTCCTTGTGGAACTGCCGCAGTTCCATGCCCAGTCCCTCCGAGCGTCTAAAGAAGGTTTCCAGTCGCTCCTCAAACAGAAACAGCGCGACATTTTCTCCCCGCTCCAGCGCAGCGGTCGCGTAGAGGGATGACATGGTCGATTTGCCGGTTCCGGATTGTCCGATCACCAATGTTGTCGTTCCGGCTTCCTGGCCGCCGCCGAACATGTCGTCGAGGGCTGCAACGCCGGATTTGATCAACTGCGGCTTGGCCGTTTCGGCTGCCGTGCTCGGCATGATGCGGGGGAAGACCACGACCCCTTCGCCTTCCCGGATGGCCATGTCGTGATAGCCGTCGGCGACCGGTACGCCACGCATCTTGGAGATTTCGATCCGGCGTCTCACGCCGCCATATTCCTCCAGCGACTTGTCGAACCGGATGACCCCATGGGCAAGGCCCTCAACCTCTTCGCCGCTGCCGTCATAGCCGGCAGACTGCGTGTCCAGAAGCAAGGCAACGACGTCCTGCTTCGCGAGGAAGGACTTGAAGCCGATCAGTTCGCGACGAAACCGGGGAGAATCGCCGGTTATCAGGCGAATTTCGAGGAGCGAGTCGTAGACCAACCGGCGAGGCTTGTGCTCTTCGATTGCTGCTTCGATTGCTTTTCGGGTCTCATCCAGACGCAGATCGGCGGTCAGGAATATGCTCTGATCGTCAGCCTCGTTCACGGTTCCCGATGTGGACAGCTCCTCGACGCGAATGCCATCAAGCGTCCAGCCATGCGACACGGCAATGGCTTCGAGCTCTGCTGCCGTTTGAGACAGCGTGACATAGATGCAGCTTTCCCCGGCCTCTACGCCTGCGCGCAGAAACTGCAGCGCGGCCGTCGTCTTGCCTGAGCCTGGCGCACCTTGAAGCATGTAGAGGTTCGATGCGGGCAGGCCGCCGCGCAGGATCTCGTCCAAGCCTGCAATTCCCGTGCTGACAACAGATAGCTTTTTTCTCTTGGGCATATTCGACTTCCGCTACAATGCTGTTCGCATATTGATGGTCGATGAGGCGCATCATCCCGAGCGGAGATGCGCGAGAGGATATATGTGCCTGCAACGAAACATCAATAAGGTTCAGGCGCGCCATGTGAGATCTTCGACACGTTGACGGTTCAATCCGTCGCGCCGATGGCATTCGTACTCCGGGCTTCGCCAACCATTGTTGCGGTTCGACAAGGCATTGACATATAAAAAATAATATATACATAAAAACGTAGATACGAATAAATAAAGCATGGAGGCTTGTTGTGTCCGTTGATCGTGCCGTTCTCGCATTTGCCGGCATCATGGTGCTGGTCTCGTTGGCCCTAAGTCATTTCGTTCATCCCGGCTTTGTCTGGCTCACAGCTTTTGTGGGCGCAAATTTAATTCAGTCTTCGATCACCGGCTTTTGTCCTGCCGCAATGCTGTTCAGGAAAATCGGCCTAAAATCCGGTTCGGCTTTCTGAGTCAACGCTTTCCAACGGGATGATCGTCATGATGCGGCTCTTGCCTGCCGGCATTCTTGCCCTGTGTTTTCTGCCGTGTGCGGCCCATGCCGAAGAACTGCTTCTGAGGCCGACCCCTGTCGCGGAGATGAAGGCTGTCTACGGTCAGGTCGAGGCGCGTGACAGCGTCTTGGCGCGCGCCCGGATCGGCGGCACCGTCTCCGAACTCAAGGTGACGGAAGGTGATCTCGTCAAGGCCGGTGATGTGGTTGCAGTCGTCAAGGACGACAAGCTGAATTTCCAAATCCGCGCGGTGGAGGCGCAACTTCTCGGGCTGAACGCGTCGCTGAACAACGCGCTCCTGGAAGTGGAGCGCGCCGAAAGGTTGATCAAGAGTGGTGCAACCACGACGCAACGTCTGGATCAGTTGAGGACCGAGGTGGATGTCATCCGCAACCAGATCGCTGCGGCGCAAGCCCAGAGGCTGGTAGCGGTTGCGCAGTCTCAAGAGGGCGATGTTCTGGCGCCGACCGCGGGCAGGGTACTCAAGGTTCCGGTCACACGTGACGCTGTCGTCCTTCCGGGCGAGGTTATCGTGAATATTGGTGGCGGCGGGTTTTTCCTGCAACTCGCAATTCCTGAACGCCACGCGGCTTTTCTAAAGCTGGGGACGGCCATCCGCATCGATGCCGGCGATGAACTGCTCGAAGGCCGACTGGCGAAGGTCTATCCCCAGATCGAGAATGGACGGGTGATTGCCGATGTCGAGGTGAAGAATATCAGCACGGAATTTGTCAACGCCCGGGTTCTGGTCGAGTTGCCGGTCGGTGAGCGGCTTGCGCTGTTGGTGCCGTCAAATGCCGTGGAAACACGGTCAGGGCTCGATTTCGTCACGGTCATGCAAGCGAAAGAGCCTGTCGAACGCGTCGTCGTGACAGGCGAGGCCAGACGCATCGATGGAGAGTTGCAGGTCGAGGTCCTTTCCGGCCTGTCCGCAGGCGATGTCGTGGTGATCCCGTGACCCAGGATGTAAAGAACCACGCGCGCGCACTCGGCATTGCCGGCAATCTGACGCGCTTCTTCATCCAATCGCCCCTGACGCCGCTCTTTTTGTCGGCGGCGTTTGCCATGGGCCTCGTTGCTTTGATGACGCTTCCGCGCGAGGAGGAGCCGCAGATTTCCGTGCCGATGGTGGATATCATCGTGCAGGCGGCAGGTATCAAGGCGGAGGATTCCGTCAAACTGGTGACCGAGCCGCTGGAAACTATCATCAAGAGCATCGACGGCGTCGATCATGTCTATTCGCAGTCGATGGACAATCGCGTCATGGTGACGGCCCGTTTTGTTGTCGGCACGTCTTCGGATGCCGCCGTACTGCGCGTCCATGAAAAGGTGCGCGCCAATATGGATCGCATCCCGGTCGGCATACCGGAGCCGACGATTGTCGGTCGCGGCATCGACCATGTGGCGATCGTCGCCCTGACCTTGCAGCCCAGGCCTGAAGCTGCTGGCAGGATCACGTCCAACGATCTCACCCGGGTGGCGCGCGAACTGCGGACCGAAATCGCCAAGATTGAGGATGTCGGCCTGACCTATCTGGTGGGCGAGACCGGAGAAATCATCCGCATCTCACCGCAGCCGGAAAAGCTGGCACTCTATGGCATCACCTTGCAGCAATTGGCTGGCAAGGTGGAGGGCGCCAATAGTGCAGTGCCGGCCGGCGAGGTCCGCGACCAGGGCGGGCAGATCGACGTAATGGCTGGAGAAACGCTATCGTCGCCGGTGGCGATCGGCAATCTCCTGCTCACGTCCCGCGACGGTCGTCCCGTTTATGTCCGTGATGTTGCCCGCATTGAGTTTGCCACCGACACCCGGGAAGCGCTGGTCTCGACCGTGCGCCGGACTGATATGGGCATCGAACGTGTGCCATCGGTGACGCTGGCAGTCGCCAAACGCGCCGGATCGAATGCCGTTGTCGTGGCGGAGGGCATCCTCAAGCAGGTTGAGAGCCTGCATGGCAGTTTGATCCCCGCAGACATGACTGTTGAGGTGACGCGCAACTATGGCGAAACGGCCAATGAAAAGGCAAATGAGTTGCTCTTTCATCTGGGGCTGGCGACTCTGTCGATCATAGCACTGGTCTGGGTGGCTATCGGCCGGCGCGAAGCCATGGTGGTGGCAATCGTCATTCCGGTGACCATCCTCCTGACATTGTTTGCGTCATGGCTGATGGGCTACACGCTCAACCGGGTGTCGTTGTTTGCATTGATCTTCTCGATCGGAATTCTGGTCGACGATGCGATCGTCGTCATCGAGAACACCGCACGGCACTGGGCCATGGATGACGGACGCTCGCGTCGCCACGCAGCCATCGATGCGGTCGCGGAGGTGGGCAATCCGACAATCGTCGCGACCCTCACGGTTGTTGCCGCATTGCTACCGATGCTGTTCGTCTCCGGAATGATGGGGCCATATATGAGCCCCATCCCGGCCAATGCCTCCGCTGCCATGATATTTTCGTTCTTCGTGGCAGTCATGGTCACCCCATGGCTGATGCTGAAGATTGCCGGCAATGCGCCGCTTCATGCGCAGGACACCCACCAGGGAGGGCGCCTTGGCAAGCTGTATTCGGCGGTCGCCCGTCCGGTCCTTGCCTCCAAGACGCGCAGCTGGATCTTTCTTCTCGCCGTCGGCATGCTGACACTGGGCTCACTGACGCTGTTCTATACCAAGCATGTCACCGTCAAACTTCTGCCCTTCGACAACAAGTCGGAACTGGCCGTCACGATCGATCTGCCGGAAGGTTCCTCCGTCGAGGCAACCGACTCCGTGGCGCAGATGGTCTCGGCTATCGTGCTCGACATGCCGGAGGTGATATCAGTGCAGACCCATGCGGGTACCGCGGCACCTTTCAATTTCAACGGGCTGGTGCGGCACGCCTATCTGAGATCGGCGTCCTACCAGGGCGATGTCGCTATCAATCTTGCCGGCAAGGCCGATCGTCAGCGCACGAGCCATCAGATTGCACTCGAGATCCGCAAACGGCTTGCCGAGGCGGAGGTGCCAGAAGGCACAAGCCTGAAGGTCGTGGAACCACCGCCGGGACCGCCGGTGATGGCGACGCTGCTCGCCGAGATCTATGGTCCTGATGCCGCCACCCGTCGCAAGGTTGCGGAAAAGGTGGAAGCCGCATTCCGCAGCGTTCCCTTCATCGTCGATGTCGACAATTCCTATGGCGTCCAGGCACCGCGCAAGCGGCTGGTGGTCTCGACAGACGACGCAGAGTTCTTTCGGGTCGAGGAAGGAGACGTCTTCGACACGATCGCGATCCTGACTGGTGGCAAGACGATTGGATATTCGCATCGTGGCGAAGGGCGCCAACCGTTCCCAATCAAGATCGAGCGGGCCAAGGGCGAAAAGACACTCGACGAGCGCTTCCTTGCAACCCCGCTGCCGAGCAATGTCTTGCCGGGCGACCGAGATGTGGTTGAACTTGGCGATGTCGTGCGGGTCGTCGACGAAAAGACATCCTATCCCATCTTCCGCCACAATGGGCGTGCCGCCGAAATGGTCACCGCGGAGCTCGCCGGTTCTTTCGAGGCGCCGCTTTATGGAATGCTGGCAGTACAGCAGGCCATCGACGCCCAGGACTGGACAGGTCTGGTCAAGCCGGTCATCGTCCTGCATGGACAGCCCGACAGCGACAGGCAGACGACCTTGCTGTGGGATGGCGAATGGGAGGTGACATGGGTCACGTTCCGCGACATGGGGGCCGCTTTCATGGTCGCGCTGCTTGCCATCTATATCCTGGTGGTCGCGCAGTTCGGCTCGTTCAAGCTGCCACTGGTCATCCTCACGCCGGTGCCCTTGACCTTCATCGGCATTCTGGGCGGTCACTGGCTTTTCGGTGCGCCGTTCTCGGCAACATCGATGATCGGTTTCATTGCACTTGCCGGCATCATTGTCCGCAATTCGATCCTCTTGGTGGACTTCCTCCGTCATGCCGAAAAGGCCGGACGGCCATTCACCGAGGTGCTGATCGAGGCGGGGGCAATCCGGTTCAAACCGATCCTTCTGACGGCGCTCGCTGCCATCATCGGGGCCGCCGTGATCCTGACGGATCCTATTTTCCAGGGTCTGGCCATCTCCCTGTTGTTCGGGCTTATATCGTCGACTTTGCTGACCGTGCTTGTCATCCCGGCAATCTACCGGGTGCTGCGCACGTGAAGGAACGATGATCAGAAAACACGGATGTCTGAGAGCAGCGAATTGTTGATCGCGGGCGTCAGGCGGATATGATCTGAAATCGGATGACAGGGCAGGCGGCTTTGCCGCGATCGGCGGGCAACGCATGTCTTGTCATGAAGTTCTCTTTTCAGGTCTCGCCCGAGACTTCGCGTCGCCTTTTGTCGAGTTCTTCCGAGTACCGGCGCAGGGTGTAGCTTTCGCTCAGCAGGCCGATCACATGTTGTTCGATTTTGTCGCCGAGGACTGCCAAGGCTTCGCTCTCGGCGTGTTCGAAGATCCGGGTTGCCTGTTTGGCGTTCATGGTCGGCAGCAAGAAGGAATTCCTGTAGCGGATGAGATCCAGGAGCCCGCCGTCCGTATCGATAACCAGGCTTGAATGGGCTTCGGGCACGATGACGATACCGACATATTTTCCGTCATCATCAACGATCACGACGCGCTGGGTTGATCCGAGCGGAAAGCTCTCGCGGAATTTTGCCAGCGACATGCCGGCAGTCGCAGTCTTCACATCTGGGCGCATCAATTTGCCGACTGTCAGGTTTCTGATCCAGCCGACATCATGCGCACTGCGGATGCTCTCACCGCGCAGGTGAAAGCGCCAGGTCGCAAACGAATAACCGAACAGGTTTCGCACGGTCAAAGAGGCTGTGATGACCGCGGCAAGCGTCAAGGCGGTAATCGAAAAGTCCCCCGTCACCTCGAGTGCCAGGAAGGTCATGGTCAACGGGCCGCCGATTACGGAAGCGGCAAGACAACTCATGCCGATGATCGCATAGACGGCGGGGGTCAAAGCAGATCCGGGAACCAGCCACATGCCCGCCAGCGCGAAGATCTTGCCGAGCAGGGCACCGATGAACAGGGAGGCGAAAAACAACCCGCCGCGAAAGCCGGATCCGATCGAGACGGCCGAGGCGAGCGACTTCATCAGCAGGAGAAATCCGAGTGCTGGAATTGTCAGGTCCTGGTCGAGGTTGACATGCAGCGCCCCATGACCGCCCGACAGGATCTGAGGCGAGACGAGAGCGAGAAGTCCGATGACGATACCGCCGAGTGCCGGGCGGATGGCGGGAGGAATGGAGCTTTTGCGCGACACTTCCTCCACCATCGATACTCCCGTCATCAGAAGGATGCCGCCGCCGGCACAGAGTAGGCCGAGCAGAAGCGCGGGCACATAATCGGTCGGGATCACCGCTCCAAATGATCCGGCATTGACCAGGAAACTACTCGGGACGAACGGTCGCGCAACACTGGTTGCCAAGAGGGAGGCTGCGATCACCGGCGTCAGGCTGGCGATGCTGTACGAACCGATGATCAGTTCGAATGCGTAGAATGCACCGGTCAAAGGCGCATTGAAGGCTGCAGCGATCGCGCCGGCAGCTCCGCAACCGACGAGTATCCGCAGGTCGCCGCGGCGCAGTTTCATCGACACGCCAATCTTCGATGCGAAGCCGGACGACAGCTGCGTATACCCGGCCTCGAGGCCGACAGAGGCACCAAATCCGTTGGAAACAAGGTTCTGCACGCAGACGATGATGCTGTCCGTCAGAGACAGGCGTCCGCCGTGAAGGGCGTTGGCTTCGATCGGATCCACCATCGGCCTCTTTCGCCGATAGGCGAGCACCAGATGGATGAGCCCGAGCACAATGCCGCCAACGACGGGGGCTATCAGGATCGTCGTCGTGTCGAGCGAGGCGGCGCTGCTCAGGCGCTCTCGGATCTCGATACGGAATATTGCCTGATGCAGCAGGCGCGCGATGGCGCTCATCGCAACGACAACCAGGCCGGCTAGGACGCCAACCACTGCACCGAGCAGGACGATTCCGAGTTCACTCTGGCGAACAAAGGCTCTGAATCGGCCGGGCGCGATCAGCAGGCGAAGCAAGCCGGTGCGCCGCAAGGCGGCTTTCAGCGTCGAAGGCACGTTTCGTCCCCAATCAGGATCCGTCATCTTTTTCAGGATGACATATTCAGGTCAGTGTCGCATGTCCAAGCGCGGCGTCCAGATGCGCCTGCCGGTCGGCGGCAAGGCCAGGCAAGCGGTTTCCATCCGCCCGGACATTCTTGGGCATTCCATTCTGCCGACCTCGGTAGACTGTCAACCTTCATCGAAAATGTTCCTGAAGAGCGATGCCTCCTTCCCCCCATCGCTTGGCCAGTCGGCTAACCGCGATGACCTGGGGATCCCCCAGTTTTTCCAGCCTGCACTGTCCGTGACGATAGTCGGGTGATGCGATCCGAGGAGGCAAATCCGAATAGATACCTGCGCGACCAGAATCTATTTCCTTCTAAGCTACGAAATATCGTATATATATAGGTATAGATTTCAACGTGAAGGAGGCGCGTATGGCAAATATCGTGGTACTGGGGGCCGGGCTCGGTGGCTCCATCATGGCTTATGAAATAAGGGATCGTGTCGGCAAGGATGACAATGTCATCCTGATCAGCAAGGGATCGACCTATTCGTTCGTGCCATCCAATCCCTGGGTTGCTGTCGGCTGGCGCGATCGCGCCGCGATCGAAGTTGATCTTGAACCGGCATGCGCAAGACGTAACATCACGCTGAAACCGCAAGGGGCGGAGCGTCTCATCCCTGATGAGAACCGTATCCAGCTTCTGGATGGGTCCTCGGTGAGCTACGACTATCTCGTCATATCGACCGGCCCTGAACTGGCTTTCGATGAGATCCCGGGCTTCGGCCCTGAGGCCTTCACCCATTCTGTCTGCCATATCGACCATGCGCTGCAAACAAAGCAGGCGGTGGACCGGCTGATCGCCAATCCTGGGCCGGTGGTCATCGGCGCGGTTCAGGGTGCCTCTTGCTTCGGTCCGGCCTATGAGTTTGCCTTCATTCTCGACAAGGCGTTGCGCGATGCCAAGGTACGCGATCGGGTGCCGATGACCTTCGTCACATCGGAACCCTATATCGGTCACCTTGGTCTCGATGGTGTGGGCGATACTAAGGGGCTGCTCGAGAGCGAACTGCGCAACCATCACATCAAATGGATCACCAATGCCAAGGTCCAGCGGTTCGAAGACGGAAAAGTCGTGGCCGAGGAGCTGAACGAGGACGGGTCAACCAAAACGGTTCACGATGTTCCGGCGGCATTCACAATGATGCTGCCGGCATTCCGCGGCGTGTCGGCGGTCCGCGATATCGAAGGACTGGCCAATCCACGCGGGTTCATCTTGGTCGACAGGCATCAACAGAACGCCCGGTATCCCAACATATTTTCGGTTGGGGTTTGCGTGGCGATCCCGCCGATGGGCAAGACGCCCGTGCCGATCGGCGTTCCGAAGACCGGCTTCATGATAGAATCCATGGTCACGGCCACCGCCCACAACATCGAGCGACTGGTCAGGGGAGAAGCGCCGAATGCCGAAGGAACATGGAACGCTGTTTGCCTTGCCGATTTCGGGGACGGAGGCATTGCCTTCGTGGCTCAGCCGCAGATCCCACCGCGCAACGTAAACTGGTCGTCATCGGGAAAATGGGTCCATGCGGCCAAGATTGGCTTCGAAAAATACTTCCTTTACAAGGTGCGCCTGGGCAAGTCAGAACCCTTCTATGAGAGGCTGGCGCTACAGGCCCTCGGTATCGACAAGCTCAAGGCGATCAGGCTTGATCCGTAAAGACAGCCGCCCGCCAATCGTTGGATCGGCGGGCGTTCGCTAGCTGTCTTCATGTTACGTGCGGCAAGATTCGTCCGCCGCGCTCTGGCGCTGGACTGGCTCACGGATGCTTCCGTTCAGCCAGCCGGCTTTGGCTCAGCCTTGCTTGCTCATCTCGAACGCGCTTGCGCAACGATTGCCCGAAGCGCAATAGGCGAGCACCGGGCCGGATGTGGTGCCGAGGACGGACTTGAGTGCTGCCAGATTGGCTGGCGTAATCGCTCCGGGCACGACCGGGATGTAGTGAGCCTTGATGCCGGCGGCTTCGGCGGCGGCTTCCATGTCCGCAAATGTCGGCTGAAAAAAACCTTCCTTGTCAGGTCGCATGCAGATGACTGTCTTGTAGCCGAGTGCGGCGATATCCTGCATTGCCGCCGGCTTTATCTGGCCGGTGACGTGGAAATTGCGGTCGATCGTTCGAATGCTCATATTCATTCTCCTTGGGCGACGATGACACGGTCGTGGTCAAAGTCCGCAGTCATCTGTTGGCGTTTGCTGCTGTCACGACGGGTACTTCGTCGATCAATAAATATACGTTAATACGTATATACGGCTAAATGAAAAATAATTCAATGGCATTTTATCCGCTGGAGGCGCAATCGATTGTCTCCGCATCTTGATGCGCATGCATGGCCCCGGGTCACTTGCAATCCGCGATCGTGTCTGTATATTCGTATCTATGAAGATTGATCCGGAAGCTATGAAAGCCGGGGCGGAGATTGCGAGCGAATTGCTCAAGTCACTGTCCAACCGTTACCGTTTGCTGATATTGTGCCGTCTCGCGGACGGTGAGCACTCGGTCGGGCAACTGGCGGAATTCCTCGAAATTCGCGATTCGACCGTGTCTCAGCATCTGGCATTGCTGCGGCGCGACAGGATCATTGCCGCACGCCGGGACGGGCAGACGGTCTGGTATCGGATCGAGAGCGATCCTGCGCGCGAGATCGTCAACACGCTCTACAACAGTTTTTGCAAAGCCGGTGACTGTGGCGAGCAGCCATAAGTTCGCACCGCCTCGGATCTATAAGTAAATTCTGAGATACGTCGTTTCATACCGACTGGTGTCTCCTCCAGCTTCTATTCTCGGCAGTGCCGTGGGTTCACACGGGCTGCAAGGGCAGAATGGCAATTGACAAAGCCATAATATCCAATATTCTGGATATATGGATGAGAGTAAGACGATCATGGCGCTGTCCGCGCTCGCCCAGCCGACGCGGCTGCAGACCTTTCGCATGCTTGTGGCCAGCGAGCCAGACGGAGTGGCCGCCGGCGAGTTGGCGCGCCTGGCCAATGTGCCGCAAAACACGATGTCGGCGCATCTTTCGATCATGGCGAATTCCGGATTGATCACCGGCGAGCGGCAAAGCCGGTCGATCATCTACCGCGCCGATCTGGAAACGTTCCGCTCCCTGATCCTCTACCTTTTGCAAGACTGTTGCGGCGGGAATTCCAGCCTTTGTGCGCCGCTCATCGCCGATCTGACTCCGTGCTGTTCTCTACCGGAGACCGCACGCTCCACAACCTGAACATCGAGAGAAAAAGCCATGACCAAGGTCTACAACGTGCTCTTCCTTTGCACGGGCAATTCTGCACGCTCCATTCTGGCTGAATCCATCCTTACCACGGAAGGCAAGGGCCTCTTCAAGGCGTTCTCGGCTGGAAGCCATCCAAAAGGGGAAGTGCATCCGCTGGCCCTCAAGACGCTCGCGGCACTTGGCTATCAGAACGACGGTTTCCGTTCGAAGAGCTGGGACGAGTTTGCTGGCCCGCATGCGCCGGAGTTCGATTTTATTTTCACCGTCTGCGACAATGCAGCAGGCGAAGCCTGCCCGGTCTGGATCGGTCACCCGATGACGGCTCATTGGGGCGTCGAGGATCCAGCGGCGGTCGATGGCGCCGATTTCGACAAGCAGCAGGCTTTTGCCCAGGCTGCCCGCTTCCTGAAGAACCGCATCATGGCATTCATCAGCCTGCCGCTGGCATCGATCGACAAGCTCGCACTGGAAAGCCGGCTCAAGCAGATCGGCGATATGGATGGCTCGACCTTGTCCGATGGAAAGGTGGCATGAGATGTCCATGTTCGAACGCTACCTGAGCCTTTGGGTCGCTCTCTGCATCGTCGTGGGCATCGGGCTTGGTCACGCAGTTCCTGGCGTATTTCAGGCAATAGGCGGTTTGGAAGCTGCCAGGGTCAACCTTCCCGTCGCCGTCCTGATCTGGCTGATGATCATCCCGATGCTGCTGAAGATCGACTTCGCCGCGCTTGGCCATGTCGGGCGATACTGGCGCGGGATCGGCGTCACGCTTTTCATCAACTGGGCCGTGAAGCCCTTCTCGATGGCGTTGCTCGGGTGGCTGTTCATCGGCTGGCTGTTCCGGCCGTATCTGCCGGAGACCCAGATCGAGTCCTACATTGCCGGCCTGATCATACTTGCCGCGGCTCCCTGCACCGCCATGGTCTTCGTCTGGTCGAACCTCACCAAGGGTGAACCGCATTTCACGTTGAGCCAGGTGGCTCTGAATGATGCCATCATGATCGTCGCCTTTGCGCCTATCGTGGCACTGCTGTTGGGGCTTTCCGCCATCACGGTTCCCTGGGATACGCTGATCCTGTCGGTCGTACTCTACATCGTGATCCCGGTCATCATTTCCCAAATGCTTCGCAGGGCTATGCTGTCTGACGGATCTACTGTTCGGCTGGATGCCCTTCTGGCCCGCGTCCAGCCTCTTTCACTGATTGCCCTCCTGACGACGCTTGTTCTGCTGTTCGGATTTCAGGGCGAGCAAATTATCGAACAGCCGGGCATCATTGTGCTGCTCGCCGTCCCGATCCTCATTCAGGTCTATTTCAACTCGGGTCTGGCCTATTTGCTCAACCGTTGGTCGGGCGAGGAGCATTGCGTGGCTGGTCCTTCCGCCCTGATCGGTGCATCCAACTTCTTCGAACTCGCGGTCGCGGCAGCCATCAGCCTGTTCGGTTTCAATTCCGGTGCGGCGCTGGCAACGGTCGTCGGCGTGCTCATCGAGGTTCCGGTCATGCTTTCGGTCGTGTGGATCGTGAACCGTTCCAAGGACTGGTACGAACGCGCGCCGGCCGTCTCCCGCAATGCCGCAGCAACCAGGAAAGCCTGATCATGGACGTGACCATCTATCACAATCCCGATTGCGGGACTTCGCGCAACACGCTGGCCCTGATCCGCCATGCCGGTATCGAGCCCAAGGTGATCGAATACCTGAAAGCGGCGCCATCGCGGGAGCAACTGATCAAATTGACCTCTGACGCAGCACTGACTGTCCGCGATGCGATCCGTCAGAAGGGAACGCCTTATGCGGCGCTTGGCCTGGATGATCCTGCGCTGACCGACGACCAACTGATCGACGCGATGATCAGTCAGCCAGTCCTGATCAACCGCCCTTTCGTGGTGACGCCGCTTGGCACAAGACTGTGCCGACCGTCCGAGATCGTCCTGGATATCCTGCCGGAAGATGCCTTCGTGGGACCCTTCTCAAAAGAGGACGGCGCGCCGTTGCTGGACGAGAAAGGGAAGCGTGTTGTCTGATCTGCCTGCCGCCGCCATGGATCATCTTCACCGGCCGGACGGCGATGCCCTTCGGAACGGACATTCGACGCACAAACCGCGAATTCTGATCCTCTACGGCTCGCTGCGATCGCTGTCCTACAGCCGTCTTCTCGCGCATGAAGCTCGCCGTCTGCTGGAACATCTCGGTGCCGATGTTCGGATCTACGATCCGCATGACCTGCCGCTGGCGGACGGTGCGCCCGTTACGCATCCCAAGGTCGAGGAACTTAGGCAATTGTCGGGCTGGTCGGAGGGACAGGTCTGGGTCAGCCCGGAGCGTCATGGCGCCATGACGGGTGTCATGAAGACGCAGATCGACTGGATCCCGCTCAGTATAGGCGCGGTGCGACCGACACAGGGCAAAACACTGGCTCTGATGCAGGTGTCCGGCGGATCGCAGTCATTCAATGCGTTGAACCAGATGCGCATTCTTGGTCGCTGGATGCGGATGATCACGATCCCGAACCAGTCCTCCGTGGCCAAAGCCTATCAGGAATTCGACGAAGCTGGTCGAATGAAGCCGTCGTCCTACTACGACCGCGTCGTGGATGTCTGCGAGGAACTGATGAAGTTCACGCTCCTGACGCGTGACATATCGGGCTACCTGACGGATCGCTACAGCGAACGGAAAGAGACAGCGGAAAAGCTTGAACAACGTACGAAGCTGAAATCCATCTGATGTAACCGGTGGACGAAGAGGGAAGACGTTAGATCGAACCGATCCACCGTACTGTCCTGAAGCGTGAATACCGCAGTGCCATGCGCAACTGCGGTTGGTTGCGCTTTAGCGCAGCGGTCAGTCCGGCATCGACGCGCGCAGTTGCGTCGGAGTTTGGCCGAAGGTCTGCTTGAAGGCGCGTGAAAAGTGCGAGGCGTTTTCAAAGCCTGTGTCGAGCGCGATTTCGATCAGCGGCGCTTTCGATTGCAGAAGCACCTGCTTTGCCCGTTCCAACCGGACTCTGCGATAGACCAGTGCCGGTGTGCTGTTGGTTTCGCTGAGGAACAGCCGTTCGAGCTGCCTTCTTGACAGGCCGACGGAGCGGGCCAGCTCCGGTATCGTTATCGTGCCCTCGATGTGCCGGTCCATCATGATCAGGACGGCCCGGATGCGCGCATCTTCCGAAGCAATCTCGAGCGGCCTGCGGGGCTGGATTTCAAGCGCCGTCCGGGCTCTTTCGATCTGCAGCACCTCAAGCGCGTTGCGCGCCGCATCGTGACCGATATGTCGCTGGACAATTGATGCTGCCATATCGGCCGCACTGCTACCGCCGGCACAGGAGCCTCTTGTGCGGTCTAGGTTGAATATCCGGTCGGACCGAACCTGATGGTCGGGGAACCGGTCGCGAAATGCCTGATAGTGCAGCCAGCTAACGCATGTCTGGTGGTGTTTCATCAGCCCGATTTCGGCGAGAATGAAGGAACCGGTACAGACGCCGATCAGCCGTACGTTTTTTGCCGCCGCCGTCTTCAGGAAGCTCACGGTTTCCTGGTCAATGGGCGTCTCGTTGTTCAGCAGGCCGCCAACCACGACGATGTAGTGGAACTGGCTTGGGTCGACAAAGTCGGACGTTGGCGCGACTTTGACGCCGCAACTCGACATGATCAAATGTCTGGTGCTGCCGAGAACTTCCCAGTCGGCGAGCACCCGCCCAGACCTGTCAAACTCATCGCTTGCAAGCCGAAGCGTATCGACAAACAGCGAGAAGGCCGAAAGCGTGAAGGACCTAGCCAGAACGAAGCCGATCTTCAGGCGTTCGCCGGGAGCGCTTGCGTCGGAGGGTTTCATAGTCACGTCGATCAAATCCTGGCTGAAGATACTGTCCACGTCATTCTATACGCCGCGTCCAGATCGCCGACAACAAGGGTGTTGACGTCTCAGCCTGTTTGATGGGGCGGTGTCGTTGGCTGTTCTCGGGCGCAGGAGACCTTGTGCGGGGTGTCCGGTCGTGCGGATCACAATGCCATCCAGTTGCTCTCGTCATTGTCGAGGCGTCTGTTATGGAGTATGGTCTTTCGCGTCCGCACTGGTCGAACTGATGACAGATCGGAGGGCGCGATGAGGCTTTTTTACATTTTTGTCCATATCGCGACTTTTTGGGTCGCCACGGCTTTGGCAGGGCCATTGCACGATGCTGCCAAAAGCGGAGATCTGGAAGCTGTAAAGGGTATGCTGGCTCAGGATCGTGATCTGGCGGCTCCCGACAGTAGCGGAGAACCGCCGCTGCTATTGGCGGCAATTGCCGGGCACGCGGATGTGACTGCTTTTCTTCTGGAGAACGGTGCCGACATCGAAACACGCAACAAGGGTGGTCTGACTGCGCTGCATGCGGCGGCCTATGCAGGCAAACTTGATGTAGTGATGCTGCTTGTGTCCAAAGGGGCCGCGATCAACGATTCGCGCAATTTCTACCGGATGTCGCCGCTCCACGCCGCGGCCGAAGAGGGCCATGGAGATGTTGTCGCATTTCTCCTGGCAAACAATGCAGACATTGAAGCCAAGGAACGAAACGGCATTACGCCGCTTAGTCAGGCGGGCTGGCGTGAGCATTGGGATGTGGCCAAATTGTTGCTGAACGCGGGCGCTGGATGTCAGGATGCGGCCGTTGTCGGTGAATGGCTTTATGGTGAGTGTATCAAGCGAAAATAGCGCCTTGCTGCATGAGGACTTGAGCGGAGGCGCGAACAGGGAGGATGGCATGTTACGCAAAACACGCTCGGTTTGCCTCGCAATGGCGACCGGGGTCGCTGCGGTTCTACTCTTGGCTGCCCCGGCAATTGCCGCCGAAGACGTCGTAAATACGGGTTACTTTGGTGATGTCGCGATCAAGGGTTTCGATCCGGTCGCCTATTTTACCCAAAATCAGGCTGTGGAAGGGTCCGCGACCTATTCTCACCACTGGCTCGGGGCGACCTGGCATTTTGCCAGCGCCGAGAATAGGGCCCTTTTTATCAAGGACCCGGCCAGATACGCACCACAATACGGTGGTTATTGCGCAGACGGCGTGTCTCTGGGAACAGTGACAACCAACATAGACCCGAAAGCCTGGCGGATTATCGAGGGCAAGCTCTATATCAGCTATGATCCGGGGGCTGCCGAGGGCTTTGAGAAGAACCCGTCAAAGCTCGCCAATTCGCAGAAGCATTGGGCGGACGTTCAGCACACCCTTGTTTCAGAAAAGTTGCAGACGGATTGGCGCATGGGTGGTTCGAACTGATCTTCTCAAGCACGTTCGTTCAGGCCGCAGGGGCGACTGAAAAGAACTTCAATGCCTGCGGGGTAACATGAATATACCTCGCGGGTAACAGGTCTGGGTGTTCGGTGCGGTAGACATATCCGCAGACCATGCGATCAAGGAACGAGCCACCGAAGGTTTCGCACAGTCTGCCATCGCGAACCTCGGCAATGCCGGTGATGCTCGTGTTGGCGGTGCGATACGCCGTGTTGCCGTCCTTGTCGAAGTGCTGAATGAAGTCGGTACCGTTCTTGTGCTTGCCGATCCAGGTCTTGTCGGTGACCAGCTTGCGAATATCAGCCTCGCCAAGCCTGTCTGACGGCTGTCCTTCAAAACCAAAGGGCCATTCCGGAATGCCGGCCGCACGAAGGCCCGCCAGGTGATATTGAAGGTCATCATCGTGCCAATAGTCATAGAGATAGCTGTAATAGGTCAGGTTGGTGTCGGGAAATAGCTCGAGCAGTCGGGCGGCCGCCTCAGTGCCACGTTGCTCGTCATGATTGGCCATGTATGCCGCAGCCAGATATTCATGTGCCGGTTCGGCATTCGGCAAGGCATCTCGTGCCGCTTCCATCAGGGGGATCGCTCTGTCCAGATCGTGGGCCGTATAGAAGACGATGCCTGCCAGCAATTGAAAGCTGGGTGATGGCGACGGGTCCAGCCGCAAGGCCTTTTCCATTTCGTCGATCGCCTCGTCATGCCGCTCCGTGTGCGCGAGAATCAAGGCCAGGTTGCCGAATGCCTCGGCGTCGCTTGGCTGTGCGATCACCGCCTGCGTTGCGGATGCCGTCGCCTCGGCGCTACGACCGGCGACCAGTTGCAGAAGCGCAAGCACTGCAAGGGCTCGCGCATTGTCGGGGTCCAGTTTCAATGCCTGGCCCGCGGCGTCATAGGCAATTTTTCGCGCAACCGCCGCGGACCAGAGATAGTTGTAGTCGTTGCGCCAGACATCGACAGCCACCCGAGCGATGCCGGCATGCGCGTCGGCAAATTTCGGGTCCAGGTCGATCGCTTTCTGGTAGAAGGAGAGCGTCTGGCGATAGGTCTCGACATCGCTATAAGTGATGCCCTTCTGTTCGGCCCTCAGATAGTAATCATAGGCCTCGAGATTCTCTGTCGGGATGCGTGCGAGCCGATGACGCTCTCCCTCACTCAGCTTGACCGATAGAGCCGAAATGATCTTGCTGATCACGTCATCCTGGACAGCGAAGATATCGGCATATTCACGATCATATCGTTCAGCCCAGAGCGATAGGCCGGTCACCGCGTCGATTAGCTTGGCGTTGATCCGCAATCTCGCGCCAGCCTGCTGCAAAGTGCCTTCCAGCACATATTGGACGCCCAGTTCGGCTGCGACATCCTGGACCTTGCCCGATGTGGTCGTCAGCGCAAAAACCGAATGACGTGCGATAACAAACAGACCGGAGACGCGCGACAGTTCGGTGATCAGATCGTCCGTCAGACCGTAGGCGAGGTGGTCATGGTTCTTGTCGCCGCTGACATTGATGAAGGGTAGAACGGCAACCGAAGGTTTGTCCGGCAGGGGATAGGCAAAGCGATCGCTCAGTTGCGACGTCTGGACGTATGTCCAAGGTTGCCACCATAGGCCCGCGATGGCGATCGCAATCACAAACGCGGCTGTCGCCAGATGGGGACGAAGACGGAGCGGTTTGCGGGCCTCGGCGGTCTTTCCGGCAGCCGTCGGATCAAGCACGACGCGGTAGATGCGAATGGGCTCGGCGATGTTCTTGACCTTTCGCTCGCCGAGCGAGGTGAAGCCGACCGACAGTCTGGACTTGATCTGATCGTAGGCCGATCCTGAAAGGGCGATGCCCCCCGGTTCGGCCAATGTCTGGATTCGGGCCGCCATGTTGACGCTGTCGCCATGGATGTCAGTGCCTTCGACGATGATGTCGCCGAGATTGATGCCGATGCGAAAATCGAGCCTGCGTTCGGGTGACGTCAGTACTTCCTGTTTTGCCTTTTGTTGTTGTACGGCGACTGCGCAACGGGCCGCATCGACCACGCTGTGAAACTCCACCAACAGCCCGTCGCCCATGGTTTTAACGAGCCGTCCGTTGTGCCGGGCGATCTCGGGCTCGAAAATGGTCTCCATGTCCTTTTGGAAGCGGACACGCGTTCCTTCCTCGTCGACCTGGCTCAGGCGGCTGTAACCAACGACGTCGGCAATCATAATGGCTGCGAGATGGCGCTCCATGCCCCGTCTCCCTGAGCGTGTGCTCGTCTCGCTATTCTACAGGAGATGGGCGCGTCATGCCATTGCATCGGGCCATTGCATTGGGTTGAAGGGGGGCTTCTTCCAGCCCGGTCGACCGGTGGAATGCCGTGGCGATATTGCAATGCGCCATTTACCGCAAAAAAATTGCAGCCGATGCTGGTGGGCGGCGCCAGCCTGTCTGTATCCTGATCGGCGAATGCTTTGCCGTTGTCCGTCAGGTCGGCCGTGTTCCGCGAACAAAAAGGGCAATACACCGTTCAAGATGGCGCCGACGGTCCGCTCTGGTGTTGAAGTCTTCCCGCCGCGGGCCCATCGCTCCAAACAACATGTCCATCAGCATCCGGGCGCCGCCGAGCGGATCCTCGATCACCAGCTTTCCGCGTTTGGCCTCGTGAGACAGCCAATCTGCAAGAATCTGTCGTGAGCGGTCAATGCCGTCGCGCCGCAGGATTTCGGCGATCTCGGGAAACTGTGCGCCTTCGCGCATGACGATATGGATGACGGCCTGCCGCTCGTTCTCAGCCTCTTCGTCGATGTCGATCATGAAGATCTTCTCGAGCACGGTATCGACGGGATCGTCTTCATCGGGGGGACGCGGAAGATCAAGCATCATCTGCCGGTGCGCGGCAATCACAGCGAGAAACAGATCCGACTTGGAGGGAAAAAGACGGTAAAGCGTCTGTTTGGAGATCCGGCATCGCGCGGCGACGATGTCCGTCGTCGTGCCGGAAAACCCGAGTTCGACAAATGTCTTGCGCGCGGTGTCGATAATGTCCGAGCGCCGATCCGTATCGGAATGGGTTTTTGGCCTGCCGCGTTTTCGTTTTGCAGCGGGTTGACCGGCTGTTGTTTCGGTGTCGCTCATACGCTTGTCATAGCATCTGATTGACAATCATCCAGCCATGATAGCAATGGTACTATACGGTACTGAAAAAATGTGGGGCCGGAATTTGATTTGTGTCTGTTTTCCGAGTGTCCGGGCACGGCACATCATTTAAAACAAACAGTAGGTCGGCGACCCTGTGTTCGGCTGTAGCGACGGCCCCGTGACCACCAGCAATGACATTGCCGTCAAGCAGTCTGAAGCGGCCACATTGGCCGCTCCAGGACGCGGCAGCAATTACACATAGGCGGTGCGGTCGCCGAATGCGCTATCTTCGTCGAAGTTTTTCGTGCCGATTCGTTCGCTTTCACCGGACAGTTCCTGGGGAGTTTCCTCCTCCGTTTTTGCCGACGTGGCGGTCTGCGTATCGCTGCTCTCAGTTGCGCTTATTTTTGCAATCTTGGACTGCAAGGTCGCGATAGCCTTTTCGATCGTGGCTTTCTCTTCCTCGTCGTCCGTTTCAGCTAGGGCGGCCTGCTTTTCGGCAAGTTGCGCTTCGAGCGAGGCGAGATCACTCGCGGAACTAGATGAGGATGTTGAACTCAGAATACTGGTTGCAGAACTTGAAATTGCGCTGACCATGTGAGTAACCTTCATTGATGAACAGTCTCGTTTTAGGTCGCAAGCCTTAACGAATTCCTAATTAAAGTACTCGGCGGTACAATTTGTTTCCGGAGTCTTTCAGATCAATAGATATCTTCATTCCGGCGCTGCGACACGGTGCGGCGCTTCGTCGGGACGGGTCGGGTAACGGATGAGCAATTTCCTCTTTGATGGGCCGAGTGATGCCAAAGTTACAATTCTGCTTGCCCACGGGGCAGGGGCGGCGATGGATACGGCGTCGATGAGTGCCTTCGCTCAGGCGCTGGCCTCCGCGGGATCGCGTGTTGCCCGTTTCGAATTTGACTACATGGCGGCGAGGCGGGTTTCAGCTGCTCGCCGGCCGCCGCCGCTGGCTGAGAAGCTCATGGCGGAATACTGCCACGCAATCGATGAACTCAAGGCAAGCGGGCCACTGATTATCGGAGGAAAATCAATGGGCGGCCGCGTGGCGAGCATGGTTGCAGATGAGCTTTTCGTGGCCAAACGGATTTCAGGGCTGCTGTGCCTCGGATATCCCTTTCACCCGACCGGCAAGCCGCAGCAGTTGCGTACCGCCCATCTTGCCAATTTGAAAACACCGACTTTGATCGTCCAGGGAACGCGGGATCCGTTTGGAACGCGTGACGAGGTTGAAAGCTACGATTTGGCGGGCACGATCGAGTTGCTCTGGCTCGAGGACGGCGATCACGATCTGAAACCTCGCAAAAGCATTTCGGGCCTCTCGCTTGCCGACCATATGGATATTCTGGGCAGGGAAGTTTCAATCTGGGCCGACAGGAATACGCAATAGTCCCGGGACATTGTGCCGGTAACGCTGGCATATGCGCTGGGGCGCGGCTCTTTCCGGGTGCTGCATATTTGTCATGACTTTTGCCACACGGCAGTGGATCGGCTCTGCGGCAGGGATGACATCGATACAGCCTCAGCACATAGAATAGTGCATGACGAATCAGTTTGATATGTTCGCCCAGCAGGTAGATGCCGGTCACCGCTCCACTTCGGACACGGTTCATCCGACCAGTCCGAGAAAGCCTCCTCCATCCATCGCCATGAGCGAGGAGGCCATGGTTCGGCATCTTTCCGAGACTGGCCGGTATCGCTTGCTGAAGAGACTTGAACCTCGACGGGTGGTGGCGGTTGCGCGACCGGAATATCCGTTGCGAGGCATCATTCTCGATACGGAGACGACGGGTCTCAATGCGCGCAAGGACGAAATCATCGAGATCGGCGTCATCGCTTTCACCTACGATCATCGCGGAAACATTGGAGATGTTGCAGGCGTGTATGGCGGTTTGCGCCAGCCAACGGTGGCCATACCTGCCGAAATCACCAGGCTGACCGGCATCACCGATGAGATGGTGGCCGGACAGTCGATTGATCTCGCCGCGTTGCATGCCCTGATCGACCCTGCAGATCTGATCATTGCCCACAATGCGGCCTTCGACCGTCCCTTCTGCGAAGCGTTTTCGCCCATGTTTGCAGCCAAGGCCTGGGCTTGCTCCAATTCTGAAGTCGACTGGTCGTCGCGTGGCTTTGAAGGCACCAAACTCGGTTATCTGGTCAATCAGGCCGGATATTTCCACGATGGCCATCGGGCGGTCGACGATTGTTTTGCCCTGCTGGAAGTGCTGTCGCGCGACACGGTGGGGCGGTTGCCCGCCTTTGCCGAACTCTATGAATCAAGCCAGCGTACGCGGGTTCGCATCTATGCCGAAGGCAGTCCCTTCGACATGAAGGACCATCTCAAGGCGCGGGGCTATCGTTGGTCGGATGGCAGCGATGGGCGTCCCAAGTCCTGGTGGGTGGAGATCGGCGAAGAGGCGCTTGAGGATGAACTCCGTTATCTCCGAAGCGAAATCTATCGCTACGGTGATGCCGATCCGCCGAGGAAGCACCTCACGGCCCACGATCGATTCCGCGGCTAGGACGACACGCCCTGTTTACTTCGACCGCACTCGGCTGATGCATAATTTGCATGGCTGACCTGTGAGCTTGTCACTTTTGCAAGGGCGGGCAATCGCCTATATTCCAATCATCGAAACGACGTTGGAACTGAAGCAAGGTTGCTGGCGTCAAAGAGACCTCACGAAAGGGGATCATCATGAACGTAGCACGCTCTTTTAATAATTGGCGCAAGTATCGTCAGACGGTTGCAGAACTGGGCCGCATGTCGAGCCGCGAACTGTCCGATATCGGTATCAGCCGTGCCGACATCAACCGCGTTGCCCGTGGAGCATACGCTCGCTAAAGACTGCAGACTTTCTCGCATGCCGCACGACGCCCGCTGATGACGCGGGCGTTTTTGCGTTTGGGCTTGTATTTGGGCTTGCGTTTGGGATTGGGTCGCGCGGTGCAATCCCGCCCGCCCCGTTGCGCCAGTCTTGCGGGCCTAGGCGGCGGATCTTGCGGGCAGGAGTGTCGCCGTTTTTGCATGGCTGCACTGCAACAAAGCGCATTTTATAAGCACGGCGATGCTGTATGTTGGTTTTCAACGAAGCGATGCACCTCCTCCCGCAGAGCTTCGTGTTTCAGGCGACCCACTCCTCCTCCCAGGGGCGCCTGTAGGAACAGCGGCACTCCTCCTCCCAGTCGCTGTTCATCCATTCGAAAAGCCTGCCGCACCTCCTCCCGCGGCAGGTTTTTTCGTTTCTGCGACTTGCTGCAGACCGATATGGTGGCTTGCGACCGTTGTCGTTGCTCGCTTCAACAGTCTCCTCGACCAATTTCGCTTGCCTATCCTGCCTGGGATCAGGCGTAACGGCTGATCGCAAGGTCGGCCGCGTCGATATCCGGTGCCCGACCGCTGACCAGATCTGAAATCACCCTTGCCGAGCCTGAACTCATCGTCCATCCCAGCGTGCCATGCCCCGTATTGAGGAAGAGGCCCTTGATCTTCGTCGGTCCGATTACCGGCGTTCCGTCCGGTGTCATCGGGCGCAGACCGGACCAGAATGTCGCCTTCGATACGTCGCCGCCGGGGAACAGGTCTTGCACCGAATGTTCGAGTGTGCGCCGCCGCGCCTGGCCCAGATCGTTGGTATAGCCGGAGATTTCAGCCATGCCGCCAACACGAATGCGCTCTCCAAGGCGCGTTATGGCAATCTTGTAGGTCTCGTCCATCACCGTGGATTCCGGCGCCCGTGACGCGTCGGTGATCGGGATCGTCAGCGAATAACCCTTGACCGGATAAACGGGAAGCCCAATGCCGAGCGGTTTCAGCATCAGCGGCGAGTAGCTGCCAAGCGCGACCACGACGGCATCGGCGGCAAACTTCGCCTTGTCGGTGACAACGGCCTCAACGCGACCACCAGCGATGTCCAAGCCCTTGATATGATGCCCATAGGCAAAGCGCACTCCGAGCCCGGCGGCTTTGTTGGCCAATGCATTGGCGAACTTGAAGCAGTCGCCGGTCTCATCCTTTGGGGTCAGAAGTCCGCCGACGATCTTGTCGCGCACGTGGGCGAGTGCCGGTTCCACCCGAACGCAGCCGTCGCGGTCGAGCACTTCATACGGGATGCCGTCTACGGCGAGTGCCTTGACGTCCTTGCCCGATGCGTCCAGCTGTTGCTGTGTCCGAAACAGCTGCAGCGTGCCCTGCATGCGCTCGTCATAGGAAATCCCGGTCTCGGCGCGCAACGCAGCAAGCGATACGCGGCTGTAGTCAGCCAGTCGCAACATACGGCTTTTGTTGATGGCGTAACGCCTGGAAGTGCAGTTCGACAGCATCTTCAGCATCCATGACAGCATGGCCGCATCGATTTTGGGACGCAAGATGAGCGGCGCATGTTCCATCAGCAGCCACTTCATTGCCTTCATCGGAATGCCGGGCGCCGCCCAGGGCGAGCAATAGCCGAATGAGACTTCTCCCGCATTGGCAAAACTGGTCTCCAGAGCCGGCGCCTGCTGGCGGTCGATGACGGTGACGTCGTGGCCGGCTTTCGCGAGCTGATAGGCAGACGTCACGCCGATGATGCCGGCGCCGAGAACGATGACTTTCATGTGGTCCCCACAGGCCAAGAGAAGTGACCAGCAATAGCGCTGTTGTGAGCGCAATGCGAGCCTTGTCGAGATCGACTATGCCGGTTAGCCCCAGCGAATTGACCGCCTGGGCCTGTCTACGTTGCAGGTATTTCTGCAATTCATGCCGCCATGTTCAATCCGTGATGGGCCGAACATTCTCGCGGGGAAACGCTCGCGATCCGTTTCTGACGGATTGATGACGAAATTGGAAGACCACTGAAAAGCACCGTCAAGCGACTGACATGCTGGACCCTTAAAGACAGGCCAGCAGCGCCGGACCTCGCCTCCACCACCGGCCGTCCGCAGCATGTCAGCTCGTGTTTTGAAAGGGAACATCCGATGAAAATCGTCCAGATCAGCGACACCCATTTCAGTCCGTCCAAGGCGCATTTCAACGGCAACTGGGAACCTGTGCGTCGCTGGATCGAAACGGTCAGGCCCGATCTGGTCATACATACCGGCGACCTGACGATAGACGGTGCCGATCAGGAAGAGGACATCACCTTTTCCATGTCCCTGCTCAACGAGTTGGATGTCCCCGTTCTTCTGGTTCCAGGCAATCACGATGTCGGTCATATGCCCGGTTCGCCGCAGCCGGTCGATGACCTGCGCCTTCAACGCTGGCGCCGGCTGGCCGGTCCCGACCGCTTCGCCAAGGACCTCGGTAATTGGCGGCTGATTGGCCTCAACAGTCTGCTGATCGGCTCGGACCACCCGGAAGAACGTCTGCAGTTCGACTGGCTTGCCGACATGCTGGAAGGTCGCGATGGCCGGCGCGTGGCGATCTTCGGCCACAAGCCCTTGTTCGTCGATGATCCAACAGAAGGCGAGACCGGTTACTGGGGCGCTGGTCCCGCTGATCGCCGGCGGCTGTTCGAGCTTTTTGCCGCACATGATGTTGCCCTGTATGCCAGTGGCCATCTGCACTGGGCCTGGAAGGGCGAGATGGGCGCAACCAGGCTCGTCTGGGCGCCACCGACCTCATTCATCATCGATACGCTGGAGCGAGAAATGCCCGGAGAGCGTCTCGTCGGCGCAGTCGTGCATCACCTGGGCGATGATGTGGAAAGCGAGATTGTTGCTGTCGATGGCGCCACGGCACACGTTCTCGATCATGTCATCGATGAGGTCTATCCGCGCCATGCGACGAAGGTTGTCGTGGAGGCGGCCCAATGACCGCCTTTAGCCTTCACGATATCAACAAGTCCTTCGGCGGCAACAGTATCCTGAAAGGTGTCAGCCTGGAGGCTGAAGCCGGTGAGTTTATCGCCCTTGTCGGTCCGTCCGGCTGCGGCAAGAGCACGTTGCTGCGCATCGTCGCCGGCCTCGATCATGCAGACCATGGCGAGATCGTAATCGGCGGCGAAGACGTCTCGGCCAAGGCGGCGGGGGACCGCAATGTGGCGATGGTCTTCCAGTCATACGCGCTCTATCCGCATCTGACTGCGGGCCAGAATATTGCCGTGCCGCTCGCCATGCGTCGTCTCTCCACGGCCGGTCGTCTGCCGTTGATCGGCGCCTTGTTCTCCGACCAGCGCCGGATACGAGCCGATATTCAGCGTGACGTTCGCGCCATGGCGAGTTCGCTCAAGATCGACCACTTGCTCGATCGCAAGCCCGGCCAGATGTCCGGTGGCCAGCGTCAGCGCGTAGCGCTTGCCCGCGCCATGGTCCGGCAGCCGAATGTCTTCCTGATGGACGAGCCGCTTTCCAATCTGGATGCGAACCTGCGCGTACATGCCCGTGGTGAGATCGTCGAACTGCACCGCAAGGCAGGCGTGCCGACGCTGTATGTCACGCATGACCAGTCTGAAGCCCTTTCCATGGCCGACCGGGTTGCGGTGATGATCGGTGGTCGGCTGCTACAGCTCGATAGCCCGCGCACCATCTACGATAATCCCTCGCATCTGGAAGTCGCCAAATTTCTAGGTCAGCCGCGTATCAACGTCCTGTCGACCGTGATCGACGGCGAGGGACTTGTCCAGGTTGGCGATATCCGTCTTGCCACACGCCTCGACCTGAAGCCGGGAAAAGCACTGTCTGTGGCATTTCGGCCCGAATTTGTCCGGCTTGCCGACGCTGGTGCGGGTGGCCTGCCGGCACGGGTCGAGCGGCTGGAGTTCCTCGGCTCCGAGGTGGTGGTCTTCACCAAGCTCGCGGCCTTGGATGCAATCGTTTTGGCAAGGGTCGCACCTGCGGATGCGATCGGCATTCATGCTGGCCAGCGGATCGATCTGAGGCTCGATCCCGACGCGATCCTGCTCTTCGACGAACAGGGCGACCGCCTGCCGGTCAGCATCGCAATGACATCGACTTTGCGGTCGGAGGCTTTTCATGGCTAGTCTTGCCCCGGAATACGGCGCAGAAATCCCGCTGGCCCAAAAGGGCGCACGGCTGGCAAAGCGTCGCGAGGCGCGCATCGCCATGGTGCTGTCGGCACCGGCGCTGCTGCTGATCTTCTGCTTCATCATCTTGCCGACCATTGCTGTCATCGCCCTCGGCTTTACCGATTTCGAGCTTGGCTACGGCAGCTTCAATTTCGTCGGCTTCGAGAACTACGCCGAACTGCTGAACGATCGCACGTTCAGGAAGTCGCTGTGGAACACGACGATGTATGCGGCGATCGTCGCACCGGTGTCCATGGCGCTCGGGCTTGGCATCGCGCTGATGATTGAATCGGAGGGCTGGGGCAAGAGCCTGTTTCGCACCGCCTATTTCCTGCCCGTTGCGTCCCTGCTCGTCGCCATGGCGACCGTGTGGCAATATCTCTTCCACCCGACGATCGGGCCGATCAACGCGCTGCTCGATCTGATCGGCATCGAAGGCCCCAACTGGCTCGGCGCGTCGAAAACCGTGATGACCAGCCTGTCGATCATCGGCATCTGGCAATCGACCGGCTTCAATATGGTCCTGTTCCTCGCCGGCCTTTCGGCCATCCCGCGCGAGCTTTACCAGGCGGCCGAGGTCGACGGTGCTCGTTCGGCTCTCTCGAGGTTCCGTCTGGTAACCTGGCCAATGCTGGGCCCGACCACGCTGTTTGTCACCACGATCAGCATCATCAACGCGGTCAAGGTATTCGAGACTGTGAAGACATTGACCGAAGGCGGCCCCAACAAGGCGTCCGAGGTCCTGCTTTTCACCATCTACCAGGAAGGCTTCGTCTTCCTGCGTGTCGGTTATGCCTCGGCGATGACCGTGGTCTTCCTGTTGATCCTCGTGTCGCTGATGTTCCTCCAGTACCGCGTCATGGACCGGAAAGTGCACTACGTATGACACAGGCTCCTGTCTCCGCCGGCCGCATTCTGCGGCTTGTCACCCTGTCGTTGGGCGCCATCCTGTTTTTGGCGCCTTATATTTTCATGATTTCGACCGCTGGAAAGGCACAGAGCGAGATATTTTCGTCCTCGCTCGCCCTGATCCCGCAGTCGTGGTCCTATGTGGAGAATTTTACCAAGGCCTTGGGTCGGGTGTCGATGGCGGGCCTGCTGTTCAACGGCGTTGTCGTCTGCGCTCTGATCCTTGTTGTCCAGGTCGTGGTGGCAATCCCTTGTGCCTATGCGATGGCCAAGCTTTCCTTTGCGGCCGCGCGCTTGATGATGGCGCTGGTGATGCTGGGTCTGCTTGTCCCGATACATGCAACGGCCCTGCCGCTTTACGTCGCTTTCGACCGGGCGTCGGTGCTCAACAGCTACTTTGCGCTGGTCGCCCCTTTCTCGATTTCTGTCTTTGCGATCTTTCTGTTCCTGCAGTTCTTCCGCGGCATTCCGGACGACCTGATCCATGCGGCACGGCTCGACGGCATGTCGGAGACCGGCATTGTTGCCCGAGTGATCGTGCCGAATGCCTGGCCGGCAATCACCGCCTTTTCGATCTTCTCGGTCGTTGCCCATTGGAATGATCTGTTCTGGCCGCTGATCGTTGTCACCAACCAGTCCTATGCCACGCCGCCGCTCGGGCTGCTCTACTTCCGCGCCGCCGAAGCCGGTGACGACTACGGCGCGCTGATGGCAGCCACCCTCATCATCACCCTTCCTCTCGTCCTTGCCTTCCTGCTCGCGCAGAAGCGCTTCGTCGAGGGTATCACCATGACCGGTCTGAAAGGCTGATCGGTCCAACCTAGGAGATCTGCAATGACTCTTTTCAAGAATGCAATGGTTGCCGCCGCGGTCACCATGGCGACCTTTGTTCCGGCACATGCCGAAACCGTGCTCAATATCCACTATCCGATGCCCGGCTTCTTCAAGGACGTGATGGATACGATCTCGAAGAAGTTCATGGAAGAAAACCCTGAGATCAAGATCACCTTCGCGAACCCGTCGGCGACCTATGAAGAAGGTATCCAGACCATCATGCGCCAGGCCGGTACGGCCGAAATGCCGGATGTCACCTTCATTGGCCTCAATCGTCTGCGCATGGTCAACGAGCGTGATATCCCGGTCGACCTCGGTCCGTTCATCGCCAAGGACGCCAACATGGCAGAGCAGGGTTTTTCCGACAACATCCTGAAGCTCGCCCAGGTCAAGGGTAAGCAGGTCGGTCTCGCTTTCGCGACCTCAAACCCGATCATGTACTACAACGCCGATCTGGTTCGCAAAGTCGGCGGCAATCCGGACGTCGCGCCGAAGACCTGGGATGAGGTGATCGCACTCTCCGCCAAGATCAAGGCACTCGGCGACGGCAATGAAGGCATCGACTTCCGTTGGCAGGGTGACGACTGGATGTTCTCGGCACTGCTGTTCGGCGCCGGCGGCAAGATGTTAAATGACGAGGAGACCGCCGTTGCCTTCAACGGTCCTGAAGGCCTGAAAGCTTTTGAACTGGTCGACCGCATGGTCAAGGAAGGTGGCCTTCCGGTATTCACCAAGCAGGCTGGTGAACAGGCCTTCGTTGCCGGCAAGGTCGGCTTTGCCTTCCAGACCACAGGCGCGCTGCGCAACACGATCAAGAATGTCGGCGACAAGTTCGACCTGCGCACAGCCCATATCCCGCTGATCGATCCGGTCAATGGAAAGCTGCCGACCGGCGGCAATGCAGCCGTCATGCTGACGCGCGACGCCGAAAAGCAGGAGGCCGCCTGGAAGTTCATCAAGTTCGCGTCGGGCCCATACGGCGCCTCGGTCGTGGTGCCGGGCACAGGTTATGTTCCGAACAATGAACTGGCGGCGACGTCCGCGGACTATCTCGGCAATTTCTACAAGGAGAACCCGCTATTTCGGGCCGGCCTAGAGCAGATGCCGCTGATGCAGCCGTGGTATGCGTTTCCGGGCTCTAACGGTGTCAAGGTCACGCAGACCATCGTCGAGAACCTGTCGCGCGTCGTCGAGCAGTCGGCCGAGCCGAAGGAAGCCCTGGACGATGCGGCGGCCGAAGTCGAGGGCCTGCTGCCGCGCAGCTGACACTGATCGGCAATGGATCAGTAAAGCCTCGAACGATGATGCGCCGCCGAGAAAGGCGGCGCATTCTTTTGTCAGGATGGCTGGTCGATGCGCCTTACCGTGCCGCCCGGCTTCAACTTGTAACCCATGCTCAGGTGGCGCGGTTCCGCCCCGTTTTCCGCCATGTCCAGCAGCAGCGACGCCGCCGTCGTTCCCATGCTGGCATCGGCCATTTCGATGGTCGATAGCGGCGGATCGACAAGGCGGCCGATGGCAATGCCATCGAAACCGGCGACTGAAATATCACCAGGAACGGTCAGGCCCTCACGGCGTAGCGCGCCGATGACGCCGAGCGCCAGAAGATCGTTTGAAGCAATGATGGCTGTCGGCTGGTGTTCAAGCAGCGCACGGCTGAGATCGAGTTCGTCATTGCCGGTCACGAATGGGATCTGCAGGGCCTTGACGGCTTCAAGACCGGCCTGAGCCATCGCGTGGCAATAGCCTTCATAACGTCGGCGCGCCCGATCCGAACTTTCAAATGCTCCCGAGACAAACAGGATTTTCTGATGGCCGTGTTCGATCAGATGTTGGGCAAGCTCCATCGCAGCCGAGCGGTTGTCCGTCGTCACTGCCGCTTGAAATCGCGCTGTCGGCAGATTGTTCAGGAGCACGATCGGCGGCAGATGGGCAGGCAGGTCATTCTGGCTCTTTTCCATGTCGCAGGCAGTGACAACCAGTCCGGTCGGTTTTTCTGCAAGAAGCGATGCAATGGCGTCGGCTTCGCGGGCCGGATCGTAGTCGGATTGGGCAATCAGCACGCCATGTCCGGAAAGCCGCATCCGGTTCTGGATGCCGGAAAGGGAGGCGGCGAAGACCGGATTGGTGATGCTGGGTATGAGAACGCCGATCACGGGTCGCCGTCGGCTGGCCACGGTGGTCCCCTCTATGCGGTAGCCAAGGTCGGACGCGGCCTTGCGAACGCGCCGGACCATGCCTTCGCTGGTTGGTCCGCTTCGGCTGAGCACGCGGCTTACGGTGGCCGTCGAGCAGCCAGCCCTTAGTGCTATCTCCTCAAGGGTCGCCATGTGACCTCGTATGGTGATGCTGTCGAACGCCCGTCTCGTGTGACTCTGAGCACTGTCGGCCCCTGCTAGCCGACTTCCATGACAGTGGTTTGACGCAGGAAATGAGGCTTTGCAGCGCAGAACAGTCGCGGCGAGGCGACGGTCTCGGCGTGCTTTCCGTCTCTCCGGCAGGTGGTTATGACGAATGGCTGCCCATCCTTCACGCAGGGCGTTGCATCGTCTGCGCGACGCGTAGCCTTCGGTTTAGCCGTTACTATGGCCGACATCAGAGGACGGGAGCGGATCAGCCTCGTTCCAGCGCTGGCTCCCATCTTATCTGCAATCAATCACTTCCCAGCAGACGATGTAGTTATGTGTCGCGCGCGTCGACGTTCGACGAGGTCGACAAAGGCTGCCGGGGCCAGGTCGCGGCTTGAATTTGTTGTCAAACATGCTTGCGGATCCGCGGTGCAGCGCAAGCTATTCGCTATTTAGTTGCGCCAGTAAGTTTTGAACCCGAAGCCTAGTTTTGGGATTCTGAGCTGATCACAGACGGTTCTGTGGCACTATATTCGATTTTATCGTGCCTGTGACTTTAACCGCAATCGCAACTACTCGATGACCATCACGAAGGAGAGTATAATGAAGAAACTGCTCGTGTTTTTCCTGGTCGGTCTATCCCTTGCAAGTTGTACGGCAACGGAGCGGGGCGCGGGCATCGGTGCGGCGTCAGGTGCCGTCATCGGTGGTGCGATTACCAACGACGTGCGCGGCGCAGCTGTCGGTGCTGCCATCGGTGGCGTTTCGGGCGCCCTGATCGGCAGTGTCGCGGACCAGCCTGGCCAGTGCTACTACCGGGACCGCAACGGCCGTCGCTACACCGCACCCTGCCCACGGTGAGCGTTTAAACGGGGCGGTATATCCGCCCCGTCTCCATCAGGAGAGGAATTGTCGGCGCCAGTGACGGCGGCTTGCATTGCACATTGCAGTCTCCGGCTACGTTTCGTTGTTTGAGAGGATCCGTTTGCCCGTAGGCCTGCGGTTTTTCCCAGTCAAGGCGAACCGATAACGAAGTCTGTTCGGCTTGTTCTGCCTGAGAACTCCGTACCTGGCCAACCCTGCGCTGGGCATGAGGCGCATCGGCTGGGGGCGGCGGGTTGCCCGGTCCTGTTTCATTTCGATTGCAACGACTGACTATCAAAGAGCGCCAACACGAACGTCACTCTATCGATCGCTTCGGGCGCTATCCTTGGGTTCAACGGGAGGCAAGACATGGCCAACGCCAATGCCGCATCAAAGACCACGATGCAGAGATTCCTCGACGGTGTCGAAAAGGTGGGGAACATGGTTCCTCATCCCGTGGTCATCTTTCTGATACTGATCGGCATCGTCATTGTTCTGTCGGCCATTCTCGGTCTCTTCGGAGCTGCCGTCACGTTCGAACAGATCAATCCGGAAACGCATGAACTGGAGACGGCATCTACGGCGATCCGCAGCTTGCTGAGTATCGAGGGCATACGCTTCATGTATGCGTCGCTCGTTCCCAATTTCATGAGTTTCACCGCAGTTGGCCTGATGATCGCGGCAATGATCGGTGCGGGCGTCGCCGAGGAATCCGGCCTCGTCACCGCCCTGATACGCAAGCTCGTGATCGTCGCTCCACGTTGGGCGCTGACCTATATCCTCGCATTCGTCGGCATCCTCGCCAGCATTGCTGCGGATGCCGGTTATCTGGTGCTGATTCCTTTGGCGGGTGTCGCTTATCTGGCTGTTGGCCGCCATCCACTCGCGGGCCTTGCGCTCGGCTTTGCCGCGGTTGCCGGTGCGTTTACCGTCAACATGCTGATCAAGCCGCTTGATGCCGTTCTCGTCGAGTTCACCAATGACGCCGCCCGGCTTGTCGATCCGAACGCATCGATCGGACTTGCGTCCAATCTCTGGTTCTCGATTGCCTCTGTTCTGTTCCTTACGGTGGTGATCGCATTTATCACCGACAAGATGATTGCGCCGCGCCTCGGGGAATACAAGCCGGCCGATGGCGCCGGCGTCAGCCAGGGTGCGGTTCTGACTGAGCAGGAAACGCATGGACTGCGTTATGCTCTCTACGCCCTGATCGCGCTCGTCGTGGTCTTCCTTCTGCTGACGCTTCCGTCCGGTGCGCCCCTTCGCAACCCCGATACTGGCGAGCTGATCGGAAATTCGCCGTTCATGAACGGCCTGATCGCACTGATCATGCTGGTCTTTCTGACGACGGGTTGGGCATTCGGCGTGGGCGCGGGCACGCTGCGCACTCTGGCAGAGGTCATTGCGGCGATCGAGAAGTCGATCAAGAACATGGGGGGCACGATCTTCCTGTTCTTCGTTCTCAGCCAGTTCGTTGCCTATTTCACCTACACCAACATCGGCACGGTCATGGCACTGAGCCTGGCGGGCACGCTTCAGGCCGCCAATATCGGGGCCTTGCCCTTGTTGCTTGGCTTCATCGTGGTGGTCGCGATTATCGACCTGCTTCTGACGGGTGCGATTGCAAAATGGGCCATCTTCGCCCCGGTTTTCGTACCACTCTTGATGAAGCTCGGTGTGGAGCCGGAAGCTGTGCTTGCGGCCTATCGCGTCGGCGATTCGCCAATGAACGCCATCACACCGCTCAACGCCTATTTTGCACTCGTCGTCGGCTTCGCCCAGAAATACGACAAGTCCGCTGGCGTCGGCACACTCGTGTCTCTCATGCTCCCCTACGTTGTGTGGATGTTCGTTCTGTGGACCGCGCTCTTTGCGATCTGGCAAGCGCTTGGACTGCCATGGGGCCTGTAGTGGCCCGCATGTGAAAAGACTGAGAACCCAATAAATTGGAGGGACACCATGAGCAGTAGCCAAATTCCACTCAACGTCGCTGCCGCAGAAGACCACCTGATGCGTTTTCTGTCCGTCGAGGGTGTAACGGGCCAGGAGGCCAATATTGCCGCCGCCGTTATCGATGCCTTGAAGGCGGTGGGCGTGCCGGAATCCGCCATTCGGTTTGACGATGCCAACAGCCGGATTCCGCTGCCCACGGAGACGGGAAACCTGATTGTCGATCTTCCGGGAACGCGTCCGGGGCCACGTCTGTTGTTTTCCACACATCTCGATACGGTGCCGCTTTGCGCCGGGGCGAAGCCGAGGCGGGAAGGCGACCGGATCGTCTCCGACGGCACGACTGCGCTCGGCGGGGATGCCCGCACTGGCGTGGCGGTTCTCGTCGTCGTTGCGGAGACACTGCTGAAGAACAAGCTTCCCCACCCGCCGATCACGCTTCTGTTTACGGTGCGGGAGGAAAGCGGTTTGCACGGAGCGCGCGAACTGAACCCTGCTGATCTCAACGGGGCGGCGATGTGCATCAATGTCGATGGCCAGTCGGCCGCCGATCTTATCATCGGAGCGGTGGGGCAGGAGAACTGGGAAGTCGAGATCATCGGCCGCGCTTCGCACGCTGGTGTGGCGCCGGACAAGGGCATCTCTGCAACGATGGTCGGCGCGATCGCACTTGCCGAGGCGCGCAAGGAAGGCTGGTTTGGCAAGATCGTCAAAGCCGACGGTCGCGGCACCAGCAATGTCGGCGTCTTTGGCGGCAAGGGCAACACACCCGCCGGCGATGCGACCAATGTCGTGACCGACTACGCTTTCATCAAGGGCGAGGCGCGCAGTCCGGAATCGAGCTTTGCGACAAAGATCGCCGAAGGCTACAAGAAGGCCTTTGCCAAGGCACAGGCGGATGTGACCGATCATGAAGGTGTCACTGCCACGGTGACCTTTACCCATAAGGCGTCCTATCCACCGTTCGAACTTGGCAAGGATACGCCGATTGTGAAGCGTGCGGCAAAGGCGATGCAGATACTGGGCATCGAGCCGGTCTATATCTTCTCGAATGGTGGCCTCGATGCCAACTGGCTCGACAAGCACGGTGTCCCGACGATCACCATTGGCGCGGGCCAGGCTGAAATCCATACCATCAAGGAATATGTCAATTTGACCGAGTACGAAAAGGGTTGCCGTCTTGGTGTGCTTCTCGCGACCCTCGACGACTGAAGACGTCTGGCTGCTGCTTTTCGTGCGGCGGCGCTATGCGTCAGGTCTCTGCGATATCTTCGATCGGCAATGCCTCACCCCTTGCCAGGGGTGAGGGTGGATAACGCGGCGCAGCCGCAGGACCGCGCGACGGAAACAGCGCCGCACCGAGAGCGGCAACAAGACGTGGCCGCGCGTTGACCACGCAGCCCGAGGGGTGCTGGAGATAGTCATCGGCCTGAGCAGGTCCATATGAGGAGCAGAGCGATTGAGCCCGATAGCATATATAGCCATAATCATTGTCTCTGCGGTCGTTCTGTTCGTCTGGAACAAGCTTCCGGTCGTTGTGATTGCCATGTTGACGGCTCTGTCGCTTTGGGCGAGCGGTGTTCTGACGCTTGGACAATCTCTCAGCGGCTTTGGTGATCCGGCAGTTATTTTCATCGCTTCGCTTTTTGTTGTCAGCTCCGGGCTTGAAGTAACCGGTGTCACCGCGTGGGCGGGTCAATTGTTGATCCGCGGTGCCGGCGAGGAAAGCCGGACACGGCTTTTGCTTTTGACCATGGGGCTCGTTTCATTGCTGACCGCACTGATCAGCGTCAACGGTGCTGTTGCCGCTCTTTTGCCGGTCGTGGTGGTTATCGCCGTCCGCCTGAAGCGCAATTCCTCGCAATTGTTGATGCCCCTTGTCTTTTCCGCGCATGCAGGTTCGATGCTGGCACTGACGGGCACCCCGGTAAACGTGCTGGTTTCGGAAGCCGGTATCGATGCGGGTGTCGGCGGTTTCGGGTTCTTCGAATTCGCGCTTATCGGCGTGCCATTGCTGGCCGGAACGATGGCGATCATTATCCTGTTCGGCGCCAAGCTGCTTCCAGAGCGTAACGGGGCGACCATGCCGTCCGATTTCAGCCGTCATGCCAAGACGCTGGTCGAGCAATACGGTCTTGCAAGCGGGATCTACCAGATGCGGGTCCGCTCCAGTTCACCGTTTGTCGGGATGGCCTCTTCCGACATCAGCATGGCGGATCATCCCGGGCTGCAACTTGTCGCGCTGCAGGAAGGGGAGACATCGGGCCCCCTGCGTCGCGCCGTGATTGCCGAAGGCGACCATGTGCTGGTGCGCGGTGACGCCGAGCTGGCCGCAGCGTTTGCCGCCAAGATGCATATGTCGTTTCGAGATGAGAAGGCGACAGGCCAGGGCGAAGAAACGTTGTTCAACCGCAGCTCCGGCCTTGCCGAAGTGGTCATTCCGCCGCGCTCCGGCCTGATCGGCGAGACCGTTTTCCCCGGAATGGTCACGGATAGCGGTGACCTGATCATCCTTGCCGTACAACGCGCGGGCGATCAGGTGGAGGCAGCCAATGCGACTCGCGACGCAGGCGGTGTCGTGCTGCAAGCAGGTGATACGATGCTGCTCCAGGGAACCTGGAAGGCGCTTGACGTGCATCTCGATGACCCAGACGTTCTCGTGGTCAATTCGCCCGAGCTGGTGCGCCGTCAGGCGGTGCCGATGGGGCCGGGCGCGCGCCAGGCTGTCATTATTCTGTTTGGCATGGTCCTGCTTCTGGCGACAGGCATCGTGCCGCCGGCGGTGGCAGGCCTGCTCGCTGCTGGCGCCATCATCCTGTCCGGTATCATGAGCGTCGAACAGTCCTATCGAGCCATCGGCTGGACGACAGTGATACTGGTCGGTGCAATGATGCCGCTGTCGACGGCCATGGTGGAAACCGGCGCCGCACAATTGATGGCTGAACATCTGGTCAATCTTGTCGGCGATGCTGGTCCTTTGGCGCTGCTTGCCGGCCTGTTCCTTCTGACCGCAATCATGGGGCAGTTGATCAGCAACACAGCAACGGCACTGATCGTCATTCCCATTGGCGTGGCGGCAGCGACGGCTATGGGGGTCTCGCCGCGTCCGGTGCTGATGAGCACGGCGGTCGCCGCTGCCGCCTCATTCCTCACCCCGATTGCGACGCCGACAAACCTGATGGTCATGGGACCCGGTGGCTATGCCTTCAGCGACTACTGGAAACTTGGTTTGCCGCTGTTGATCTGGTTTTTCGTCGTTTCGGTGTTCATTGTGCCGCTGATCTGGCAGTTCTGAGCTGCGCCGTTGTTCAATTGGTCGCCATAGATACGCCCCGCTCAGTTCCCGAGTGGGGCGTTACAATTTTGGAGCAGGCGCCTCAAGCCATGCCGAGTGCCCGCTGATTGGACTATGCGGTCGAAGCAGTGAGGGAGAGGTATTCTGCGCATTTTTCTGGATGCGGCTCTGTCCAAAGGCAGCCTCGACGCGACCTATCTCGATTTGACCAGGCCGGAAAAACCGGCGACGGCAAGCAGGCTAAGCGCCCAGCCGACGATCGACTGGAAAAAGAAGAAGTTCAGTGTGAACGGTCCGTTCGGCTTGGTCGGGTCCGGCCGCCAGAATTCCTTCTGCTCGATCGACAGCACCGGCAGCAGAACATCCAGCGAATACATCGGCGCATTGAATTCGGGATAGCTGGATGCCTCGGGTTGCCTGAGGAAACAGCTCAACTGGTTTTCCCCTGCTGTCGCCCGCCCCGAGAGTACCTGCGAGCTTGATGGCATGTAGCGGCTTTTGCTTTGTTCCAGTCCGCACATCGTCCATTCGGAAGAACGCAGGACGACCGGACTGTTTGGCTTGACCGCGCCATTGCGCTCCGCGATCGCGAACACGACCGCACCGATCGCCCAGAACAGCACGAGCCAAAGCAGGGCGAGGAGAGGTTGGCGGCCATAGCGCACGGTAATGCTCAATATGCCGTCACGCATCGCAAGCGCTGCACGCAAGGCGGGATTTTTCGCCCGCGCCCGCCGCGCCCGCCGCTGCAACCTTTCCTTGGTGATCAGCACGGTACGTGCATCTTCGTCATGGCCCATGGCACCCAGAACCATGGCCAGTTGCTCGTAGGGTTGCGGCCAGAAATCTGCCTTCCAGCGGTCAGGTGCCTGCCGCGAAAGCCAGTCAAGCCTGCGCGCGGCATCGACGGGACCGCCGATGAACGCGCCGTACTGGCATCGGTTCAGCAGCAAATCGCCGGCCTGCGGCCAGCTCGACTGCTCGTCATCGATCGCCCCGATCGTCGTTGCGGTCAGGTCGAGTATGCCGTCGATGGAGGCCCCCTGGCGCAGGAAAAATGCGCCTTCGATCGAGGCGCGGTTGAGTCTGAGCGCATAGCCACCCGGCTGCGACAACGAGGCTGCCGTACAATCGATATCCCCGCCGAAACGCGTGCCAAGCAGGCGGGTCTCACCGGTAATCTTTGCGCCTCGCAGGGCGAGATCGCCGCCGGCGATAACCCCGTCTCCGTTGAGGGCGGTTTCTCCCGGCCGAGCGATCGTTCCGCCTACCGCATTGATATCGCCGCCGAGGCGCACATTTGAAAGAATGATACCCCCCTTGATTTTGGCGCCGCGCATCAGGACGCCGCCCTTTGCCTCCAGGCCACTGGCTTCGATCGCGATGCCCTCCGGCGAGGTGATCGAGACGCCGTCTGCCTCGACGCTGCCGCCCAGCCGCGCCCCGGCCAACCGGATTTCGCCGGTCACGCTTGCACCGCGAATGGACAAGCAGCCTCGGGCTTCAAGCCGGTCCGCCTGCAGGCCGGGAATATTGGAGCCGTCGAGAAACAGGTTGTCGATGATGGCGGACTTCAGCACGGGAGACGCCTCGAACCGGCAATCCTTGAGGCCGATATCGCGTGGGATTCGGCAGCCTTCAAGATCGAGTATGCCGGTAATCCATGCGCCGCTGACACGCACGCCTTTCTCGTGAGAACGGTAGCTGTTGTCGCCGAGGATGAGAAAGCGCAGCAGTTCGGCGCGCATGTTTCTTGAATCGTCTTCGCGCTCCGGCAGGAGCCCGTCGCCCAAGCGATCGAAGTCCCCGGAGCTCAGATAGGCAACAACCTTTGCCTCGGCGGCACTGAAGGGGCGAAAGCTGTCGAGGCCGGACATCACGCTGGCAATCGGCGGCGTGGCTGGTGGATCGCCGGTCATGACCGGGAGATCCGTCTGCTGTCCATCGCTGCATCCATCATGCGATATTCCTTCCGCGATGAGTTCCCGGCCCATCGATATGCTCGCGCCGTACCCTGTCAAACACGGCGCATAGTTGGGTTGGCAGGGTATGGCCTTCAGAACACGGCCTCAATCGCTTCCCAGGCTCGGTCCTGTATCGGCACGTTTCCGATTGATTTCTGCGTTTTGCGCGAGGGTCAAGAACTATCGGCTTTCCGAGCATGGTCTGTCGCTAAAAAGCGTTACACAGCAATGAGATATCGGACAGAGCGCATAATTTTCGGATTCCATGCCGATCACAGTCGGACGCGCCTGATGCTAAGCTTGATGCCCTGACAACGGCTTCATCCGGGCGGGCGGGCGCGCAGAACCGGAAGGTAGCTTTGCTCAACGCTTCTGCCTCGTTCCGGTTCACTTATGGCCCGTTCAATTATGGAAGGCCGCGCGATGTCGACACACCAGCAATATGATCGATCGAGCAGTGCGGCATGGTTGCAGGGCCTGGCACTGCTCTGGGCGTTTCTGTTTGTCGTCTGGCTGGTGATCAACGCAACGACAGAGCTTCCGGTTGTCATAACCGGTGCGGTGATATCCTTCGCCCTGGCTGCGATATTCGTCCGGCGCGGCGATGTCTGGCGCATCGGGGTCACCCCTTTGAAAACTTATCATTTCATTGCCTATACCGGTGTGTTCTTCATCGAAATGGTCAAGGCGAACATCAACATGATGCGTTACGTCTATGCGCCGCGCATCGATATCCGACCCGGGATCGTCAAGATCAACATGCGGCTGAAATCGCCGATCGGTCGGTTGGCGCTGGCCAATTCGATTGCTTTGACGCCCGGCTCCCTCGTGATGGACATCAGCGACGATACGCTGTTCATCCATTGGCTCGACGTCAAGACGACCGACCCGGACATGGCGACTGCGATGATTGCCGGACCGTTCGAGAAGCATCTGGAGGTGGTATTTGGCTGACATCATCCTCCAGATCGCGGTTGTCCTGATTTTCCTTTCTATCGTGCTGGGTGTCGCACGCCTGATCATCGGCAAAACAGCGATCGATCGCGTCGTTGCAATCGACATGCTGACGGTGGTTTCGATCGCAATGATTGCGCTTTACGCGCATCTGTCCGGGCGTTTCGTCTATATCGACGTTGCCCTTGTCTACGGACTGTTGAGCTTTCTGGCCGTGCTCGCCATCGCCCGTTTTCTGGAAAAGGGGCCATAGTCACCGTGCTCGAATTGTTGATCCTCTTGGTCTGCGGCAGCATTCTGGTGAGCGGGGTTTTGGCCGTTTTGCTGGGGAATCTGATGGCTGCGATGATCAGCGCGGGGCTGGCCAGCCTTTTCGCTGCCGTCTCCTATGTGCTTCTCGCGGCGCCGGACGTTGCCATGGCGGAGGCAGCGATCGGTTCGGGTCTTGCGACACTCATTTTTCTCTATGCGATCCGCAAGACCAATGGCGGAGGGGAGTGACGCATGGCAGAGCTGATCGGTAGCATCATCATCCTTGTCGGTGCATTTTTCCTGTTTTCTGCAGGTCTGGGCCTGCTGCGCATGCCCGATACCTTCACCCGTATCCAGGCAGGCACAAAAGCCTCCACACTTGGCAATATCCTGGTGCTCGCAGGGCTTGGCGTCTATCATCCGGATTGGGCGCTGAAGCTTCTGATCGTCGCCTATTTCATTCTCATGACCAATCCCCTGTCATCGCACGCCTTGTCACGGGCCGCACATGCAATCCGCACGCCGATGGCGCCGACCACGATGTATGACGCGTTGCGCGCCGAGCAGGACAAGGCGGCCAAAAGTGGGGACGCGCCATGAGCCGTGTGTTCAATCTGCTGTTGCTTGTCGCTTTCGCTTTTGTCTTTGCCGGCCTGATCGCGGCCTATGACGAAAGACAGGTCCTGTCAGCGCTCGCCATTCGCTATCTCACCGAGGTGCCCCAGGGCCTTGGTGCGCCGAATGTCGTGACCGGTATTCTGATCTCGTTTCGCGGCTTCGACACACTGGGCGAAGTCGCGGTGCTTTTCATGGTTGCGGCAAGCGTCAGTTCGCTTCTCGGCGGAAAAGCCAAGGGTACGATCGCGTCAGAGGCTTTTTCGAATGAAGGCGGACGCCGGCCGAGCGAGTTGGTGCGCAACGGTGCCGAGGTCGTGCTTCCGCTGATTTTTCTGTTCGGCGCCTATGTGATCATGAACGGCCACCTTTCGGCGGGTGGTGGTTTCCAGGGAGGCGCAGTCGTGGCGTCCGGGATGATGTTGTTCATGCTGGCCTATCCGCAAGGGAGGATCAATCACGACGTCCTCAGCATCACGGAATCCCTGGCCGGTGTCGTCTATGTGACGATCGGCATCCTCGGCATCGTTTTTGCCGGTGGCTTCCTCGATAGTGCAATCCTGCCCCGGGGAGAGTTCGGGGCTTTCATCAGCGCCGGTGCCATTCCGATCATATCAGCCCTGCTCGGCATCAAGGTCGGCGCTGAGTTGAGTGTCATCATCGACCGTTTCCGCAGCTAGCGCCACGAGGCAGGGTGTCATCATGGGATTGCCGATTTCACAAATACTGCTGGCGACGGGTTTTGCGCTGGTGCTGATCGGGTTCTGGGGCATTCTCAAGCACCGCAATATCCTGCGCATCATCATTGGATTTTCCCTGGTAGATACGGGTCTGCACATCGTCATGGTGGCGACCGGCTATATCACCGGCGGTACCGCGCCGATTGTCGATGAGGCGCTCTTGATTGCCGATGCCGCCACCCGCTCCGTTGACCCCATACCTTCTGCTCTCGTTGTGACAGCAATCGTGATCGGATTTTCGGTCACTGCCGTGATGCTGTCCTTCGCAATCGTCCTTTATCAGGCAACCAAAACCCTTTCGATCGATGCACTGACGGAGCAAAAATGGTAGACAGCGTCCTGCAACCGCTGAACATCTTTCTCCTCGGTCTCGGGGGCGGTTTTCTGATTCCTCTGCTCTACAAGATCGCCAAGCCCCTGCCGGCTGCTGCGTTCGTCATGGCCCTTGTGAGCATGACGGCGATTTCGGCTGCCTGCTTCTGGAGCCTTTACAATGGTGCGCCGACGATCGAAGTGCTGACTGCAGGCGTCCTGCCGCCGCTGTCGATCAATCTGCGGTTCGGACTTGCCGAGGGGTTATTTTCCGTCTGCGTGAATATCGCGGCACTGCTGGGTGCATGGCATATGTGGGATCGGCTGCGCACCAGCTATCCCGCCCTGTTGCTCTATCTGATCCTGATCATGGGCATCAACGGCATGGTGATGACCCGCGACCTGTTCAACCTGTTCGTGTTTCTCGAAATCGTCTCGATCGGCACTTATGGCCTTCTCGGCCTGGACCGGACACCGGCAGCCCTGGCTGCGAGTTTCAAGTACATCATGTCGACGGTGATAGCTTCGTCGTTCTTCCTCTTGGGCTCGGCACTGCTCTATCACGTTACCGGTACGCTCAACATTGACGACATGATCGCCAATCGGGTGCTGATCTCCGGGCCGATCGGAGCTACCGCACTGTTGTTCGTGCTGGCATGCCTGGTGGTGGAACTCAAGCCGTTCCCGGCCAACGGCTGGGGGCTGGATGTCTACGAGACCGCCGACAGTGGGGTTGCTGCGCTTGTTTCGGGTGGCGTGTCTGCGGGTGTGTTCTTTGCGCTTTACAAGCTGATGCCGCTGTTCGAAAGCCATCTCGACATCCTTGCCGTCTCCGGCGGGATAACATTTCTGTTTTCCAATCTGATCGGTCTTCACCAGACCAATGTACAAAGAATGCTCGGCTATTCCTCGATCGCGCAAATGGGGCTGCTGACCCTTGCCCTGTCGTTGATGCAGCAATTCGGTGCCGAGGATACACTGCCGCTTGTTGTCGGCGGTCTGTTTATCAATCACCTGTTTGCCAAGGCGGGATTGTTCTGGCTTGCGGGAGTGGTTGGGCGCAGGGATATCAACGGCTGGTCCGATATCGCCGGGCGACCTTTGCTCCTCAGTGTTTTCGCGCTGCTTCTCGTGGCTATCTCCGGCTTGCCGCCATTTCCCGGTTTCTGGGCGAAATGGGAACTCATCATGCAGGTCGCCAGAGGCGAACGATATATCTGGATCGCGGTCATCCTTGCAGGCTCCCTGCTGGAGGCGTCCTACATGTTCAGGTGGTTCAAGCAGGCCATGCGGCCGGTGACCGACGGCGTTCCGGTCGCAGCGGGTCTTGGCCGGATGTTCCCGGTGTTGGGATGCGCCGCGCTGCTCACTGCAAGCGGCTTCGCTGCGGCCAGTCTTTCCGCTGCGCTCTCCCTTGCGCTTGTTGCCCCGCTTTGTATCGGCGCTGGCCTCTATATCCTCGACGGGCTTCCTGGCCGAGCCAAGTGCCTGTTGATGCTACTTGCCGTATTCCTGGGCGCGCGCTGGATTCTGGATGATGTCGACGGCATCAGCGCCTTGTTCGCCGCAGTCCTGATCAGCGGCGGTCTGATTATCGGATCATCGGGGTTCTACCGGCCGGATGCACGTCCCGGTTTTTATCCGATGTTGACAATTCTGCTGCTGTCGATGGCTGCTCTGCTGCAGGCATCGACCAGTCTCGAATTCTTCTTCCATTGGGAAATCATCACCCTGTCGTCCTATTTCCTCATCACCCTCGGACGCGGCGCTCATCCATACGCCTTGCAGTTTTTGCTGTTTTCGCTTGTGTCGGCATTCTGCCTGCTTGCCGGGTTTGGTATTGCAACGAGTGCCAACGTCACGACGGCTCTGTCCGCCTTCGCCACCGCGGGCCCATCAGCAGCGCCTGCCTTCCTGCTTTTGGCAACCGGATTTCTGGTCAAGGCGGGCGCTGTCGGCGTTCATGTCTGGTTGCCCGGTGCCTATGCCGAGGCGGACGACGACCTATCAGCCATGCTCTCGGCCGTCATCAGCAAGATTGCGGTCTTCGGTCTGTTCATGACCACCTATCTTGCCATCCGTTCCGAGGTCGGGCTTGAATTGGCACATGTCATGGGCTGGATCGGTCTGCTGACCACGATTGCCGGTGCGGTAATGGCGCTCCAGCAGAGCGACATGAAGCGCATGCTGGGCTATTCCAGCATGAGCCAGATCGGCTACATCATCACCGCGATCGCTCTGATGAGTCATCTCGGCTGGGTCACGGCGTTTTACCTTGTCGCCAACCACCTGATGGTCAAGGGTATTCTGTTTCTGGCAGTCGCCGGGATCGTGCTGAGGACAGGAACCAGACTACTGGACCAGACCGGCGGGCTGGCGGGAAAGATGCCGTTCACGTTCGCGGCTGTCGTCATTGCGTTGATATCGATGTCCGGACTTCCGCCTCTGGCCGGCTTCGGAGGCAAATGGCTGCTGATCAGTGCAATGATGGAGAAGGGGTGGTCGGGCCTCGCGATCCTGGCGGCCGTGGCGACATTCCTTGGTTTCCTCTACATGTTTCGCTTGTTCCATGCCGTGTTCTGGGCCCCGTCCGCAGTCGGCAGAAGCGACCTCAAGGAGGCACCATTACCGATTTTGCTGCCGCAGTTTGTGCTGGTGGGCGGCATACTGGTCCTATCGTTCTTTCCAAAGCTGGTCATGGCGCCGGTATCGAAAGCCGTCGATCCGCTTTTTGCCTCCACCCTGGTCTGGCAGGGTATGTCGCTCGAGAGCATCTATGCCTATTGGAATCCGCTGCCGGTCATGACTGTGACCGTCATGGCGACAGCAATGCTTCTTCTTGTATTCCTGCTGCTATACTGGATTGGTCGTGGCCGGTCTGTTCCCGCCGGGGTGACGCGTTTCTACGGCTTCTACCGTGCGGTCTTCACGCCCCTGGTGACGCCGCTTGCCAATGCTTTCTGGGATGGCGTCTCCGGGCTTACCCTTGGCGCGGGCGGTCTCGTTCGCAAGATCTACACCGGCAACGGCCAGACCTATGCACTTCATGTGCTCTATTATGTCATCGCGTTGTACGCGCTGGGAACGTTCGGTTTTGGCATGTGATCACGGGCTACCGGGCGGCAACCGCATTTGCCATTCCGCCGAGGATCCGGGCCGGAAGAAAGATCACCAGCGATGCCGCACCTTCGACGACAGAGGCACCGTCGCCAATCATGGTCTGTGTCGCCGGTGGCTGATCTTCGCGAAGCAGATTGCGCATGAGATCATTGTTGTTGACCACGTCCATGAGCGTCTGCGAACTGGCAAACACATTGTGCCTACCACCGTCGAGGTCAGAGGCATCGATCACGGCGATATCCTTCTGTTGCAACATGGCGATGTCCGAACCGCTGCCGACACGCGGATGCCCACCGGTCAGGCGCCTGGATATTCCCAGAGCACGATCGCGCCGGGAAACGATGATGGTGAAGGGTTTGGGAAGTTTTTCGATGTCGCGGACCTGACTCTGGAAGACGTCGACATCTATGTCCGGTGCCGCGAGAACCACGCCACCCAGTCGATCGAGGCTGCGGCGGCGCCCGGTGACGGCCAGATCGCGCAGGGCTTCGGTCACCACATAGGCCCCCATCGAATGGCCAACCAGGATTACCCTGTTCGCTTTGGTCCGTGAGGCGATCTCGATCGTTTCAGCAAGTCCCGCCCGACCGACAAGGGCGCTGTCCCTGTCGAAAACATAGAGGGGAAGTGCGCCGCCTGACGGCCATGCATAGTGCAAGGCGACCGCATTGATTTTGTAGTCATGGACTATCTGAGCATTTCGAAAGATGCTGTCGGCAAAATTGTTGTTGTAGCCGTGCACAAAGATAAAGATATCCCGGTCCCGCGGCGCGCGGGTCGCCAATGCCGCATTGAGCTGGGCAATGAACTGTTGGCGTTGGTCGATCTGTTGATATTCCCGGGCGGTGAAGTGACGGGACGGATCAGGTGTTCTGCCGGTTTTTTCGACATGCCCGGGGATGTGGTTTTCGGGGATGCCGATTTCGAACCTGGCAAAGTTCAGCGTCATTGATCGCTCAGCCGAATAGGGAAGCCCCGGATTGTCCGATCTGGCGCGCGTCGTCGCCAGATAGATCGTTTCCGTTGTTTTCGGATCTCTGCCAGTCGGCGCATCGAGCCCAAGAACGGCACGCGGGCCGCTGCAGCTTGTCAACGAAATCAGGATGATCAGAAGGATACACAAACGCATGAAACAGCATCCGTCTCATAGTTTCGAAGAAGCTAGAGGATTTATGTGCAGCAAATCTGCAAGTAGACAACGGTTGCCTGGGCAGTTTTTTATCTTTTCGGCCGTGAAGAAAGAAAGTGTGCTTTCGTGGTCACGCGTAGCTGCGGCGCATCCATGCAAAAGGCTGTAGTACGCACGATTATTGGATGACGAAATCTGTACGCTGTGCCTGTTTGCGGGATTCTATGCTGATCACTTCGCATCTTGAACAGCACTATAGTGCTGTCACGAGGTCTGCGTATCCACTCCGCGAGCCATCGTCATGAATATGTAAAGCGTTGAACGGGAGCACCATGACTTCGGTTTCCATACAGAGTTCAGACGGTCGCGTTGGGGATTGTATTGCGGAGCGGGTGCGGATTTTCGTTTCTCCGAACCGTCGCTCAAGCCGCCGCATCGCTCATCATTTCGCGTCTCTTGCCAACCATGTTCAATGCTTGACCGTATCCATGAGGCACGGGCTGCTTGGTTGCAAGCATCTGGCTCGTGTCCGTGGCGCGGCCCTGTCCGTAAGCAATTTCGCAAGTCAAATCAAACGTCTTGAACCAACGACCCACACGTGACGGCCAAGCCGTTGCATTGAAATGCATATGGGGAATTCTTTCATGAAAACACGTCATTCAGCGTCGGAGCATAAGGTGTTCAAGGGGTCGGCAGCGGTGGCCTTGATGGCCGTGCTTCTGGTTGGCTGCCAAGGGGAAGACGAGGGCGCAGAGCTGCCGCCGCGACCGGTCAAGACCGTCGCCGTCTCCTTCAGCCCCGAGGATACATTCGGTTCGCTGGTTGGCGAGATCAGGCCCGTTATCGAGACGAGTTTCAGTTTCCGCCAGGGGGGCGAGATGCGCGAGCGCGATGTCGAGGTCGGAGACCTTGTCGAGCCCGGCACGGTACTGGCTCGCCTCGATGCGGAAGACGCCCAGGATGCTTTGCGCAAGGCAGAGGCAAATCTGTTTTCGGCAGAAGCCCAGTACCAGAATGCCGAACTGTCTCGCGCCCGCCAGCAGCAGCTCTATCCACGGACTACGACACGCCAGGCTCTCGACAACGCCATCGCCCAGGCCAGCATGGCGCAGGCCGGCGTCGATGCTGCCAAGGCCGGACTGCGGATTGCCCAGACCAATCTCGACAACCGCGTGCTTAAGGCCAACGCGGCAGGCGTCGTGACAGCGACCGGCGCCGAGGTCGGTCAGGTCGTCGGCGGTGGGCAGATGGTCGTTCGAGTCGCACAGCTTGGTGCGCGCGATGCCGTCTTCGAAGTTCCGGAGGCAACCATCCAGACCACCGGTGGCCAGGCACGCGTCGATGTTCAGTTGCTGAGCAATCCTTCCAGTACGGCGACGGGAGCCGTTCGCGAGATTTCTCCCACGGCCAATCCGATTACCCGAAACTTCACCGTCCGCATCGGACTTGACGCCGCGCCGGATGACTTCCGCTTCGGGAGTGCCGTTCGCGGGACCATCCGTCTTGCAGGTGCGCCTGCGGCACGGCTGCCGATGACGGCATTGTTCAACCAGAACAATGAAACAGCGGTCTGGCTGGTCGATACTGCCTCCAACACGACCAAGCTTGTTCCGGTGGAGGTCCATCGGTTCGATACGCAGGATTTCCTCGTCACCAAGGGTCTTGCAAGCGGAGATCAGGTCGTGGTCGCCGGTGTCCAGCAGCTTCGTCCCGGCATGGCGGTTCGCCTTCTGGAAGGAAGCGCGAAATGAACGAAGGATTCAACCTGTCTGAGTGGGCGATCCGGCGCCAGAGCCTTATCGTCTTTCTCGTTGTCATCAGCGCCATTGCCGGCGTTATATCGTATCTCAATCTTGGCCGTGACGAGGATCCGGAATTCACCTTCAAGACGATGATCGTTTCGGCTGCATGGCCCGGAGGCACGATCGAGCAGACAGCCGACCAGATCACCGACCGCCTCGAGCGGACGCTGGAGGAGGTGCCCAATCTTGACAATCTGCGCAGCCTGACCACAGCCGGTCAGTCGGTGATCTATGTCACCCTCGACGATTCGACACCGCCGGATCAGGTGGGCGAAAGCTGGTATCAGACCCGCAAGAAGGTCGGGGACATGCAGGGCACGTTGCCGGCAGGGGTTCGGGGACCTTTCTTCAATGATGACTTCGGCGATACATTCGGCATTATTTACAGCCTGTCGTCCGACGGATTCAGTGATCGTGAAGTGCGCGACTGGGCTTATGAGGCACGCAATCGTCTGCTCAAGGTCGAAAACATCGGCAAGATCCAACTGATCGGCACGCAGGACGAGACCATCTATATCGAGTTTTCGACCGAGCGGCTGGCCAGCCTTGGACTGAGTGCTGCGACGGTCGTCAATACCATACAGGCACAGAATGCGGTTCTGCCGTCCGGTCTGATGACCACGGATCAGGATCGCACCATTCTCCAGGTATCGGGAAGCCTTGTCGATGAAAACGATATCCGCAAGCTGAACATCCCGACCACCTCCGGTTTTGTGAGACTGGGCGATATTGCCAGCGTTGTCCGCGGCACGGTCGATCCGCCGCAGCCGCGCTTCAAAGTCAAGGGCAAGCCTGCGATCGGCATCGCCATCTCGATGGCCTCTGGTGGCGACATCCTGCAGCTTGGTGAAAGCATCAATGCAACCATGCGGCAGTTCGAGAACGATTTGCCGATCGGGATCAACCTTTCCCATGTCGCAAGCCAGCCGGAGGTTGTCCAGAACGCCATCCGCGGGTTCACGACGTCGCTCGGTCAGGCGGTGGTCATCGTGCTCGGCGTCAGTTTCCTTGCGCTTGGTGTCCGCGCCGGTCTTGCCGTCGCCGTCTCCATTCCGCTGGTGCTTGCGCTTACCTTCCTGTTCATGGACATCACCGGCATCGCCTTGCAACGCGTGTCGCTCGGCGCGTTGATCATCGCTCTCACCTTGATGATCGATGACACCATGGTGACGGTCGAGACGATGATGGCGAAGCTGGAAGAGGGTTGGGACCGGATAAAAGCCGCCTCCCATGCCTATAAGACGACGGCGTTTCCGATGCTTGCCGGCACATTGGTGACGATTGCAGGCTTCATTCCTGTCGGATTCGCCAGCAGTTCCTCGGGCGAATACGCGCGTTCGCTGTTCTTTGTCATCGGCTTCTCGCTCATCGTCTCCTGGCTCGTCGCCGTCCTCCTAACCCCGGTGGTCGGTCTCGCCGTGCTCAAATCAGGCGCCGCGACTGGTGAAAAACAGGATGGTCCGGTGATCCGCGGTTTCAAGAATTTCCTGCATACGTGCATGCGCCTTCGGGTGATGGTCATTCTTGGTACAGTTGCGATGTTCGTGCTTGCCCTTATCGGGTCCCAGGCGATGAACCGTCAGTTCTTTCCTGCATCCGATCGTCCGGAACTGATCCTGCAACTGACCCTGCCGCAAAATGCATCGCAGGCCGCCACGGCCGCTGAAGTGGCGAAAGTCGAGGAGGTCCTGGCCGCCGACGAGGATGTCGCCGACTGGAGTTTCTATATCGGCTCTGACCCTGTGCGGTTCTATCTGTCGATGGACCTCCAGGCACCCGCTACCTCGCGCGCGCAGGCCGTTGTGATTGCCAAGAGCGTCGAGGCCCGCGATGCTTTGCAAAAGCGTCTGCAAAGCGAGCTTGACGAAAGGATGCCGGATATCATTGTTCGCGTCTCGCCACTGGAAATGGGCCCGCCTGTCGGTTGGCCAGTCCAGTACCGCGTCAGTGGCGTCGACATACCGGGCGTGCGCAATGTGGCTTGGCAGGTGGCGGATGCCATCGCCCAGGTGCCGGGTGTGGTCGAGCCGAACCTCGACTGGAACGAGCCTGTGCGCAAGGTCGTCATCAATGTCGATCAGGATCGTGCGCGCCTGGTTGGATTGAACTCTGCGGTGATCGCCCAGACGCTGTTTGCCACCGCATCGGGCGTGCCAATCACCCAGGTCAGGGACTCGATCTATCTTGTCAATGTCGTCGCACGAGCCAATGCGGAAGAACGCGTCGACGTCAACACGCTGCGTCAACTGCAGATTCCGGTCGGTCCCAATCACACGATACCGCTCTCAAGCATTGCGACGATCGAATACCAGACCACACAGCCCGTCATCTGGCGCCGTGATAGTTCGACCACGATCACGGTGCAGGCTGATGTCGCCGAAGGCGTTATGGCAGCGGGGGTCGTGGAAGCTGCGCAGGACAAGATCGAGGAACTACGTCTCGCCAACCCCGGTTACGTCATCGAGGTCGGGGGAGCGGTGGAAGGTGCGGAAGAGGGGCTTGCCTCCGTTCTGGAGATGCTGCCCTTGATGGGCATCATCATTCTGATTGTCCTGATGTTCCAGCTCCAGAGTGTGCAACGCTTGCTGTTGGTCGTCAGTGTCGTACCGCTCGGACTGATCGGCGTCGTCTTGATCATGCTGGTCACCAATACGCCGGTCGGCTTCATCGCCGTGCTTGGCATGATTGCGCTCATCGGCATGATCACCCGCAATTCCGTGGTGTTGATCGATCAGATCGACATCCGCATGGAAGAACAGGGACCGTCGTGGCAAGGCGTGATCGATGTGACCGCGCAACGACTGAGGCCGGTGTTCCTGACTGCAGGTTCAACGATCCTCGGCATGCTGCCGATTATCCGTGATCCGTTCTGGTCGCCGCTCGCCTTCACCGTCATAGGCGGTCTGGTCGTTGCGGCCGCATTGACCCTGGTGTTTCTGCCTGCCCTCTACGTGCTGTGGTTCCGCATTCCAGCCGAAGCTGGATCCGAACGGGATGATGAAGCTCAACCGCATACAGCCGCAGTCGGTGCGCAGAGCTGATCCTTCTGCGGATCTATCCTGAAAGACTCTGCCGCGAATCCCGTGTCGCGGCAGATGCGTTTTAGAGCCTGTTTTGGTAGATGAGGCCGTTTGCAGCACCGGCGGGTGAGGCCACTGGCTCCGGGGCTTGTGCGGACGAAATGCATAGTTTCCGGATTCCTGGCTAATTGCTTCTGTGCGATTGCCAGCGATACTTCCGTATCTGCTCATGCGCTTGTGCGTTTGTGCTGCTCAAAGGGCCTTCAGTGCCGGCATCGAGTTCTGTCCTCATTGCTTTGGTGCCTTAGGCGCCTGTCTATTTGGGGCCGTTTCTTTGAGGGGAATCTCCGCATTTCTACGCCGGACCGAGATCGGCGCTCGCATAGTGTCTTTGGTTGCGACAGGGGGAGACAATAAAATGAGGTTCCAGCAGTCCTATACAACACACGCGCGGCCTGTTGCCTTGATGCCCTATCCGCCGCTGGGCGCCACGGAGCATACAGAGCGGGACGTTGAAGCAGACATTGAGCGTTCCCCGGGGCTGCCCTCCTTTGAGCTGAGCACCGAGGGATTTGATCCATCTGTCCAGTTCGCGGTCTGGCACGACAGTTTTGCGCCGATCCTGGAGTTGACCCGGACGGGCAGTGCAGAGGCAAGGTTTCACGGCCGGCAGAAGATCTGGGATCTGGGCAATCTTGTTTTTGCCGAGATCAGTACCGATGAACTGGACTTTGCCAGTCTGCCGGGACATATCCGGCGCGAGCCGCTCGATCACTGGACGGTGACAGTGCTGAAATCGGGCAGGATCAGAACCGATTGCGCAAGAAGGACGTTTACTGCCGGTCCCGGTGAAGTTCAGGTTCACTCCCTCGGCCGCCGTTTTTCCGGTCACGTCTCCAGAAGCGACATGTTGATGCTGTTTGTGCCGCGTGATTTTTCCCACGAGGCTGCCGTCGCGCTGAGTGCCGCCGAACTTTCGAAGCTTGGCACCGGCATGGGGCAACTGTTCTCGGACTATCTGGTCGGAATGGCGAACCGTCTGCCTTTGCTCACCCAGGCCGAGATGCCGGACCTGGCTTCGGCGACCAACGCGATGATCCTTGCCTGTGTGTCCCCATCGGCCGACAATGTCGAAGCCGCGGAAGAACCCATCGCGACGTTGCTTCTGGAAAAAGCCAGGCAGTTTGTTCAAAAACGGCTGTTCGATCCGGACCTGGCGAGCGAGGCGGTTCGACGAGAGCTCGGCATTTCGCGAACGCGTTTGTACAATCTCTTCGAGCCCTTCGGCGGGGTCATGCACTATATTCAGCATCGCCGGCTGCTCGGCGCCCATTCATCGCTGACCGACCCAGACGATCAGCGTCTTATTCTTGAAATTGCCGAAAAGCATGGTTTTTCGGACGGCGCCGAATTTAGCCGGGCCTTCAAGAGGGCCTTCGGATACAGCCCGAGCGATGCACGCCGCGGTGGCAAAGGCCGCATGCCGTGCCCGAAGGACCGTCGTCGTCACGATTGCCCGGCCACGGGCCGGTTGGGTACGCTGCTGCGGCGGTTGCAGGGTTGACGCTTTTGTTCTTTGCACTGTGTGCCACGCCGCCCGACGCTTTTGGCAGGGCGCGCGGCAAAGAACACGTTTCCAACCCCCTCTGCATTCATTCAGCACAACGATTGCAAGCATGACGGCGCCATGCCGGACGCGCGCCTGCTGCGCGTTTAGTCGCGCAGATGTGCAAGGACTTGCAACCGTCGCGGATCATTCGTAGACCGCGTGCTCGAAGCGCACGACCATCAAGCCAAAGACAGAGGCGCAGTTGCGACTATCGTGGCGCAGCGCTTTTCCCATGCAGGAAATGTTCCCCCGGCTTGGTCTGAGATGGCGGACAGGTTTTGTGGGCGGCTTGAAATGAGTCAGGAGATGACGGTGTGACGGAGGCAGATATGGCGATAGTAAGCAGGGTGGATGGGCCGGTCAAAGTGCCGGTATTCGATGGCCACAATGACATCCTGTCACGCCTGATGCATGAGGGACGCGAAGGCGCCGAGGCGCGCGTGCTGACGGGAAGTTCCCGCATGCAGGTGGATATGCCCAAAGCGCGCGAAGGCGGTCTCGCCGGCGGCCTTTGCGCTGTCTATGTTCCGTCGCCAGCATGGGGCCTTGATGAAAACGGTGACCTGCCGCGTGTCGAACGTCTTTCCGCGCTTGAACAGACGATCGCTCAAGCGGCTCTGCTCAGCCGGATCGCCGGTCAGTCGGACGGGGCCTTCAGCATCTGCACCTCGGTTGCCGAGATTCGTGCGGCGATGGAAAAGGAAAGCTTCGCCGCGGTATTCCACATTGAAGGCATCGAGGCCGCCGGAGCGGATCTTGACCTTATCCATGTGTTGCACGCGGCCGGTCTGCGGACACTCGGCCCGGTATGGAGCCGTCCGAATATCTTTGCCCATGGCGTGCCGTTTCGTTTCGGCCATCAACCCGACATCGGACCGGGCCTATCTGATGCCGGGCGCGATCTGATCCGGTTGTGCAATCGGTTGAGAATCATGATCGACCTGTCACACATGAACGATGCCGGTTTCTGGGATGTTGCCGAAATCTCGGATGCGCCGTTGGTCGCCTCCCATTCGAATGCTTTCGCCATTTGCCCGCACAGCCGCAATGCGACGGACCGGCAGCTTGACGCGATCCGCGACACCGGCGGCCTTATCGGCCTGAATTTCGGCGTCAAGTTCCTCCATCCGGAAGGCAAGGCCGATGCGGAGATGGATATCTCCGTGATGGTGCGCCACGTCGACTATCTGGTCGAGCGTGTCGGCATCGATCACGTCGGCCTGGGATCGGATTTTGATGGGACACTCATTTCGAACAGGATCGGCGATGCTAGCGGTTTGCCCCGTTTGCTCGGCGCCCTGCGTTCGGCCGGTTATGACGACGCGTCACTCGCCAAGATCGCGCACGGCAACTGGCTTTCGCTTCTGGAGCGCACCTGGGGCTCATGATCGCATTGCTAACGAGCGTCCGGGCCGAAGCCATAGAACCCGGGCGGACCGAGGAATGAGCTAGCGCCGGGCAGGTCTGTTTCCAGTGTGCAATGCCCGGCGCTTGGTCCCGGTGTCGCTGGCCAGTAGCGAAGCTGGCCGGCGAATTCGGTGTGCATGGCGCGCGTCAGAACCTGTGGGTGGAGATGAGGCCGAGCGGGACGTCATCCCGGCCCCCTTGCGCGTGGGTGCGCCACGCCGGGATTGATCAGATATCCAGCGTGGACTGGCGCTCCCATGTGGTGAACTGCGCGCAATAACTGCTCCACTCTTCATGCTTGAGCTTGAGATAGGCACGCGAAAATTCCATGCCGAGAGCGGCTTGAAGTTCTTTGTCCGCCTCGTAGGCGCGCAACGCGTCGAGCAGGTTAAGCGGCAGTTTCGGCGCGTCCTGGACCAAATGACCATCGCGGTACATGTCGATGTCGTGATGCGGACCCGGATCGGCATCGGTTTTGAGGCCGTTCAGGCCCGCCGCGATGATGATTGCCTGCAACAGGTATGGATTGACCGCACCGTCGGGCAGGCGGAGTTCGAAACGGCCAGGTCCCGGCACACGCACCATGTGGGTGCGGTTGTTGCCGGTCCAGGTCACGGTATTGGGCGCCCAGGTCGCGCCGGAGACGGTGCGGGGCGCGTTGATGCGCTTGTAGGAGTTGACGGTCGGATTGGTGATGGCGGCGAGTGCCGATGCGTGCTGCATGATCCCGCCGAGAAAAGTCCTCCCCTTGGCGGACAGGCCAAACGGCATGGCCTTATCGGCAAAGGCATTATGCGCGCCGTCATTGTCCCAGACCGAGATATGGGCATGGCAGCCGTTGCCGGTCAGGCCCTTGAAGGGCTTCGGCATGAAGGTAGCGCGCAGCCCATGCTTCTCGGCGACGGACTTGACCATGAACTTGAAGAAGGAGTGCTTGTCGGCCGTCCTTAGGGCGTCGTCATATTCCCAGTTCATCTCGAACTGTCCGTTCGCGTCCTCATGGTCGTTCTGATAGGGGTTCCAGCCGAGCTCGAGCATGTAGTCGCAGATTTCCGCGATCACATCATAGCGACGCATCAACGCCTGCTGGTCATAGCAGGGCTTTTCCGCGGTATCGAATTCGTCCGAGATTTTTTCTCCATCGGCAGAGATCAGGAAGAATTCCGGCTCGACGCCGGTCTTTATCCGCAGGCCCATGTCGGCCGCTTCCGCCACCAGCCGCTTCAGCACGACGCGGGGTGCCTGTTCAACCGGCTGGTCATCCATGACGCAGTCGGCTGCGACCCAGGCAACATCCTTCTTCCATGGCAGCTGGATGACCGAGGAGGGGTCGGGCACCGCAAAGAGATCCGGATGGGCAGGCGTCAGGTCCAGCCAGGTGGCGAAACCGGCAAAACCCGCACCGTCCTTCTGCATGTCATCGATCGCTTGCGTCGGTACGAGCTTGGCGCGTTGGGCACCGAATAAATCGGTGTAACTGATCATGAAATATTTGATGCCGCGCTCGGCGGCGAATTTCGACAGGTCCTGTGTCACGTCGTTCCCCTGTTTTTATGGATTGAGACACATGTTGAATGAAAAATGGCCGTATCCCTGGGAGAAGGATACGGCCATTCCGGTTTTAGAAACCTCCCTTGCCGGGATACCAGCTGGTGCCGGCAAGTGGGATTTGCGCCATTGCGGCGGCCTCCATCGTCAGCGCGCAGAGATCCTCCGGCTCGAGATTGTGCAGTCTGTTCTTGCCGCAAGCCCGTGCGATCGTCTGGGCCTCCAGCGTCATGACCTTCAGATAGTTTGCAAGGCGATGGCCGGCCGTTACCGGATCGAGTCGGGCGGCGAGTTCCGGGTCCTGCGTCGTGATGCCGGCCGGATCCTTGCCTTCATGCCAGTCGTCATAGGCGCCGGCGGTGGTACCCAGCCTCTGGTAATCGTCTTCCCACTTCGGATCATTGTCGCCGATCGCAACCAGCGCCGCAGTGCCTATGGCGACCGCATCGGCCCCCAGTGCCAAGGCCTTGGCGACATCCGCGCCCGAGCGGATGCCACCGGAGACGATCAACTGCACCTTGCGGTGCATCCCGAGATCCTGCAGCGCCTGCACGGCGGGTCGGATGCAGGCAAGCGTCGGCATGCCGACATTCTCGATGAACACGTCCTGGGTGGCGGCCGTACCACCCTGCATGCCGTCGAGCACGACGACGTCTGCACCGGCCTTCACCGCAAGGGCCGTGTCATAATAGGGACGGGAGCCGCCGACCTTGATGTAGATCGGCTTTTCCCAATCGGTGATTTCACGCAGCTCGTTGATCTTGATTTCGAGATCGTCCGGGCCGGTCCAGTCGGGGTGACGGCAGGCCGAGCGCTGGTCTATGCCCTTTGGCAGGTTGCGCATGTTGGCCACGCGATCGGAGATCTTTTGGCCGAGCAACATGCCGCCGCCGCCGGGCTTGGCGCCTTGGCCGACTACAATTTCAATGGCATCGGCGCGGCGAAGATCCTTCGGGTTCATGCCGTAGCGCGACGGCAAGTACTGATAGACCAGCGTCTGGCTATGGCCACGCTCTTCATCTGTCATGCCGCCGTCGCCTGTCGTGGTCGAGGTGCCGGCGAGCGTTGCACCCCGGCCAAGCGCTTCCTTGGCATTGCCCGACAGCGCGCCAAACGACATGCCGGCAATAGTGATCGGGGTCTTCAGATGAATCGGGTTCTTGGCAAAACGCGTGCCGAGGACCACCGATGTGTCGCATTTTTCGCGGTAGCCCTCGAGCGGATAGCGCGAGATAGAGGCGCCGAGGAACAACAGGTCGTCGAAATGCGGAACCTTTCGCTTGGTGCCGCCGCCGCGGATATCATAGATTCCGGTAGCGGCTGCGCGACGGATTTCGGCGAGCGTGTGGTCATCGAAAGTGGCGGACTTGCGCGGCGGGGTAAACGGATTGTGGTAGCTCATGGCTGGTCCTCGCCTCAATACGCGTCAGCGTTGTCGATGTTGAAATTGTACAGCTTGCGGGCCGAGCCATAACGCTTGAACTCTTCCGGCTTGACATCGTTGATGCCGGCTTGCTGCAGAAGCTCGGCAAGTTTTGCCAGATGTTTGGGCTTCATCTGCTTTTCGATACAGTCGGTTCCCAGGCTTTTGACCTCGCCCCGCACGAAGAGTTTTGCCTCATACAGGCTGTCGCCAAGCGCCTCGCCGGCATCGCCACAGACGACCAGGTGGCCGGATTGTCCCATAAAGGCCGACATATGGCCTATCGAGCCATGGACAACGATATCGATACCCTTCATCGAGATGCCGCAGCGCGAGGCGGCATTGCCCTTGATCACAAGCAGGCCGCCGCGTCCGGTCGCGCCGGCATATTGTGAGGCATCACCTTCGATGACCACCGTGCCGGACATCATGTTCTCGGCCACTCCGGGGCCGGCGGATCCGTAAACGGTGACCGTGCCGCCATCGTTCATGCCGGCGCAGTAATACCCCACCGAGCCCCTCACCTCGACGGTCACGGGGCTATCGATGCCGACGGCGACAGAATGGCTGCCACGCGGATTGATGACCTCGAATGCTGTGTCGTTCGCGCCCTGGCCGAGTTTGTGCAGGGCGCTGTTGAGTTCGCGAAGCGGCGTTTGGGAGAGGTCAAAGACGGGCATGAGCGGAACTTTCTTGTCGTGAAGGGCAGATATCAGGCAGCCTTTTCGTGATCCCAGAAATAGACGGTGGCGGGCTCCGGCTCCCAGACGCGGGCAGTCTCGATACCCGGCAGATTGACCAGCGCGCGGTATTCCGAGCCGAAAGCCACATATTGGTCGGTCTCGGCCATGACGGCAGGCTTGCAGGCGATCGGATCGCGCACCACGCCGAAACCTGACTTCGTGCCGACGACGAAGGTGAAGAAGCCGTCGAGATCGTCGAGGGCGCTGGTCAGTGCCTGCCCCAGATCCTTGCCCTTGGCCATTTCGGCTGTCAGGTAGGCAGCGGCCACTTCGGAATCGTTTTGCGTTTCGAACGTCATGCCGTCGCGGATCAGTTCGCGGCGCAGATTGTTGTGGTTCGACAGCGAGCCATTGTGCACCAGGCACTGATCGGCGCCGGTCGAGAACGGATGGGCGCCAAGCGTGGTCACCGCACTTTCTGTCGCCATGCGCGTATGGCCGATGCCATGCGAGCCAGTCATCGAACGCAGGGCGAAACGCGCGACGACATCTTTCGGGAGGCCGGTTTCCTTGTAGATTTCGACACTTTCGCCAGAGCCCATGAGGCGGACATTGGGACGGATGTCGGCGAGGGCAGCGCGTATGTCGGCAAGGCTCGAAGCGTCGATCTCGACCACGGCGTGGGTGCTCTTGACGGTGACTGAAGCTGCGATGCCAGCCTTATCGAGATCCTCTTCAAGTCCTGCAAAATCGGCTTCCGGCTCTGCCGACTGGATCGTGACCTTGGCTTTGCCCGCAGATGCGCTGCCATAAATGGCGATGCCTGCTGAATCCGGCCCCCTGTCGGTCATGACAATCAGCATGTCGGACAGCAGCGTCCCGAGCTGCGGTTCGAGCGCCTTGTCTTTGAGGAACAAACCAACGATTCCGCACATGGCTGTCTTCTCCAGTTTCCATTGAAGACAGACCTAGCAGCGGTCACTCTCGATATCAATCCGTGGGAATAATATCTTCCTGTTAGGCAAGTATCATTGGTGTGGATAGGCGATGATCGACAGGTACCGTGCGGGCAGCTTTACCAGTTCCTCTGGTCCGTGTGGCGCATCCGCGTCGAAGAACAGGCTGTCGCCGGGCTCCATGCGGTAGAGACTGTCGCCATGGCGATAGATCACCTCGCCCTCGAGCATGTAGAGGAATTCCATGCCCGTGTGCTGGAAGGTCGGAAAGACGTCGGATTCGGCGTTAAGGGTGATCAGATAGGGTTCGACCGTCACACCGGAACTGTTGTTTTCTATATGCCCAAGCAGGCTGTAGTGGTGCCCGGCGCGTGTGCCGCGCCGTTCCAGGTTCACGCCTTCGCCAGCTTTGACGAAGCTTGCGCTTCTGGGCTCCTCGAAGCCGCGAAAGAAGGCGGTGATCGGCACGCCCAGAGCCTTGGAAAGCGCCTGTAGCGTGGTAAGTGACGGCGAGATATTGCCATTCTCGATCTTCGACAGCATGCCGACAGACATGCCGGTGGCGACCGCCATATCGGCCACTGTGATGCCGAGCTTCTTGCGATAGGTGCGAACCTCGTGGCCGATCGCCATTTCCAGATTATTGGCGCGTGGCTCGCGGACGGCGTGCGGGTCTTGAGCGAGGAGGGGCTTGCGGGGACTTTTCGTCCCGGGTTCTTTCTTGGCCATCGGCTTCTTTCCTGTCCCGCGGGCTGTGACTGTGAGCCTGCGCGTCTGGTTGATTTAGCCGATTTTGACGTTATGCCAAAATATTCTCCTGAAGGCGGGTGAAACGCCCGCTTGACTGGCGAAACAGGTGGCGACTGCCGGAGTGTAGTGTGGTTCGGTGCCAGCTGTCCCGTTTTTACTCCACGCGCCGAGGGCGGCGCGTGGAGACGGCCCAGGGAGGCCGTTTGTGAGAAGATCCCGTTCGGGACGGCGCAATCGGTCGCCTATAGATTGGCCAGCAGGTCGTTGATCCTGCTTTCTGCACCAGACAGTGCTTCTTCAACCGATTTGTCGCCGTTGACCGCAGCGCCAACTTCCTCGCCGATGATATCCTGGATGGGGAACTGCCTCTGTACCGCTGAGGGCAACGAGTGGCCGGTTTCGGCGATCCGTGCAATATTGGCACGATGCGGCAGCGACTTGAACTCCGCCATGTCGAAAACGGCTTTTACGGCTGGCAGATGGCCGGTGCGGGCCCATTGGAAGTCATTGTCGGCCAGGAACTTGAACAGCTTGCCGATTGCCTCCACCTGCTCCGGGGAGCGATCTTTTTTCGGCATGACCCAGCTATGGCCATCGGCATAGGTGCTGTCTTGCGCGGCAAAGAGCTGCGGGATCGGATAGACCGTGTAGCCGTTGGCAAGTGCGGTGCCGGCTTTTTCGGATTGGGCAACATAGTCGCCGATCAGCCAGGTGCCATTTATCGCGATGCCGCCGTCGCCATTGGCGAAGGAGGATACTGCAGCCGCATAATCGAGCCCCAGAGTGCTGATACCTTCGTCCTTGATGCGCTTCATAAGCTCGACCACCGCCTTAGCCTCCGGCGTGTTCAGCTTGATCGATGTCGGATCGGCAAAGAAATCCGATTTTTGCTGCTGCAGCATCGTGTACAGCACACGGGCATAGGAGGCGGTTTCATTGGCGAGGATCTGCACCAGATAAGGCTTGCCGGTCTTTTCCTTGAACTGTTTGCCCTGGGCGATCAATTCGTCGGCGGATTTCGGCAGGATCGGCGTGCCGTCGGCATTCACAAGCCCGGCTTCCTTCATCAGATTAAGATTGACGTGGAAGAGCATCGTCCAGTTGTCAAACGGCAGACCAAACATCTGGCCTTCCTTGGTGACGCCATCGCGGCCGGCATCCGTAAAGCTCTCGGGCGTGATGCCCTGTGTCGCCAGAACCGGATCGATTGGCTCGATCAGTCCACGGGACTGATAGTCGGAAATCGCGGAATAGTGCATGGAGACGACGTCGGGGGCAGCGCCTGATGCGAGTTGGGCATTCAATTGGTCATAGCCCGGCCATTCCACCGTCGTGATATTGACGTCGATATCCGGATTGTCCGCCTCGAACTTGTTGACCAGCGCCGTGATGATGCCGCATTCGCCAACGGCGGACGATACATCGGTCACCGAGCCATAGTCGGCTTCGCAGGCGCCAAAGAAACGCTGCAGTTCAATCTTTGTTTGAGCCTGGGCCTGCGTGCCGCAGCTCAATGCAATCAGGGCAGCCGTGCTTAAAAGAATGCGTCTCATGACAGTTTCTCTCCCTTGTATCGGGGCGCGCGGCCCCTTTGGTTGATACTGATCCGATCGACTCCTCTCGATCGGATCAGGCATTATTTCACCGCACCGCCGGAGACGGCGGTGACGATGTGACGCTGGAAAACCAGATAGACGATCAGCACCGGAAGGCTGGCAAACACGGCCTGTGCGGCGAGAAATCCAAGTCCTTCGCTTTGGGCGAAATTGGTTTGCGATGACGCGATTCCGACGGTCAGCGTGAACATTTCCTTTTTGGTCGCGGAAATCAGCGGCCACCAGTAATCGTTCCAACCGTGCAGAAAGGTGAAGATGCCGAGGGTCGCCTGGGCCGGCAGCGTCAGGGGCAGCATGATTTTCCAGAAGATCCGGAATTGCGATGCATTATCCAGAAGGGCCGCCTCGTCGATCTCCTTGGGAATGGCGCGGAAAAACTGCGTCATCAAGAAGACGCCGAAGGCTGACGACATTCCGGGCAGCATAAGTCCCAGATAGGAATTATGCAGGCCGAACCAGTTGAACATCTGGTGACGCGCGATGATCACCGCCTGTTCAGGCACCGCAAGCCCGAAGAGGACGATGATGAACAGAGTGCGGCGAAATGGAAAGTGCAGTCGCGCAAATGCGTAGCCGGCGAGCGATGACAGAACGAGCACGCCGAACGTCTGCCCGCATGCGACGATGAAGCTGTTCACCAGCCAGCCAAACACCTGGGATGAATGCAGTATGTTGAGATAGTTGGCGATGGTGTAGGGCATCCTGAAGACGGATTCGGTGCCCAGCATCAGTTCCTGGTTGTTCTTGATCGAGAGGCCCACAAGCCAGGCCACCGGCGCCATCATCACCGCCGACAGCATTCCCGCAAGCCAGAGCATGGTACGGTTGGCCGTCAATGCGGAGGGACGGTAAGTTCTGTTGTCCAGGGTCATTCGCCAGCCTCCGTCTTGCGGGTCGAGACCAGATATTGGGCCATGGCGGCGATCAGGATGATCAGGAACAGGACCTGTGAGGCCGCGGCGCCTTTTCCAAGATCCCATCTGACGAAGCCCACTTCGTAGATATACATGACCAAAGGACGCGAAGACCCGTTCGGGCCGCCATTGGTCATCAATTGCGCCTGGCCGAACAACTGGAACTGCATGACGATCTGAATGATCGTCACCAGCATGATGGTGCGTGCGATGGAGGGCAGGGTGATACGGGTGAGCACGCGCCACGGACCGGCGTTGTCGAGCGCTGCCGCCTCGTAGAGATCGACTGAAATCTGTTGAAGTGCTGCCAGAAACAGCATCATCGGCAAGCCGAGGCACCACCACACAGTTGCAACGCCGACCGCAAAGAGTGACCAGCCGCTGGTCGAAAGGAAATTGAGCGGCTCCATTCCCAGCTGTTCGAAGATCACCGGCAAAAGTCCGTCGCCGGGAATGAAGACGAAGCGCCAGATCAGGGTCACGATCGTGACCGATAGCACCGAAGACGAGAAGAACAGGCCGCGCAGAAATGAGGTGGAGCGAGTTGTCCGGTTGAGCGCCAGTGCCAGGAACAAGCCAAGTGCAACCAGCGCCGGCACGCTGAACGCAACGAAGACAAGCGTGTTGCGCAAGGCCTGCAGGAAGACGGAGTCGCCAAATACGCGGACATAGTTGGCCAGGCCGACAAAGCGTCCAGGCCCGAACAGGTCGACCTTGTGCAGACTGAGCCACATGCCCCAGATCAGGGGGAATACCAGAAGCACGATGAAGAATGACAGATAGGGCAGGATGAACAGCCCGTGGCTCCATTGGCTGCGGCGATAGCTTTGGGCCATGTCAGACCCCCTCCATGCGATGGGCGATGCCCTTGGCGTCGAAGAGATGGAGGGCGGAAAGATCCAGCCGGATCTGCAGCCTGTCGCCAATGCGCGCGGTGCTGCGTCCGTCTGCCTCGGCGGTCAGCTTGGTTCCGTCATCGAGTGCACCGTAAACCAGCGTCCGATCGCCAAGTCGTTCGACAACTTCCACGGTGAGCCCGATGCCGGTTTCGGCATCTGAAAGAACCGTGACATCTTCGGCACGAATGCCGAGCGTGCTGTCAGCGACCGAAAAGCCCGTCTGTGGCCGTATACCGGTCTTCAGCGTTCCCAGGCCTGCGGCGGTGATCGAAAGACCGGAGCCTTCGTGTCCAACACTCGTTACCGGAATGAAATTCATTGCGGGGGATCCAATGAAGCCGGCAACGAAACGCGTCGCGGGCTTCTGATAGACCTCCATCGGTGTGCCGATCTGCTCGATCTTGCGGTCATGCATGATGACGATACGATCAGCGAGCGTCATCGCTTCAATCTGGTCATGGGTGACGAAAACCATCGTCGAACCCAGTCGAGCATGCAACTGGGCGAGTTCCAGCCGGGTGCGGCCGCGCAAGGCGGCATCGAGGTTGGACAGCGGTTCGTCAAACAGGAAGGCTTTGGGTTCCTTGACGATCGCCCGGCCGATGGCAACGCGCTGTCTCTGCCCGCCGGACAGCTTTTCCGGCTTGCGATCGAGCAGATGGCCTATCTCCAGGGTTTCCGCAGCGAGCGCGACCCGACGGTTGATCTCATCTCGTGGCAGTTTGATGTTCTCAAGGCCGAAGGCCATGTTCTGCGCAACGGTCATATGCGGATAAAGCGCATAGGACTGGAACACCATGGCGACGCCGCGTTGGCCGGGCGGCAGCGTATCCACTCTTGTGCCACCGGCGGAAATTGTGCCTTCCGTAACGTCCTCAAGCCCCGCGATCATGCGCAGCAGCGTCGATTTTCCGCAACCCGATGGCCCGAGGAATACGACGAATTCGCCGGGTCTGATGGTGAGCGATATGTTGTCCAATACGGTCAGGGCGCCGTAACGCTTGGTGACATTGCTGATCTCGATTGATGCCGACATGGTTTCTCCTCCCCGTCGCATGCCGTCTAGCGGCCGAGCCGGATCATCCGATAGCTGAGCGGTGCTATTGCGGCCCTGATCCGGTCGTCCTTTACCTCAGCGCCGGTGCCGTCCTTGGGCGCGACCGGTTCTTGGTTCGGTCCGTTGGTGTCACGCAGGCCGTGGCCTTCGATGACCTTGTCCATGACGACATTGCGGCTGCCAAAGCCTTCGAGTGCCAAGTCGAGATCGATCGTCTCGGTTTGGTTGCGGTTGACGATGAAGAGGGTTAGTGCGCCGTCGGCCTCTGTCTCGACTGCGGAAACATCCAGATAAGCGATATTGTCGGCGAAGTCGGTTGCGTAACCAGGGCAGTCCAGCGCCAGCTGCAACGCCTTTCCGCGTCCATAGTGTGAGGCGAAAAGATAGGGGTAGTAAGTGGTCTGGCGCCATGCCGGGCCACCTGGAACGGTCATGATCGGCGCGATGACATTGACGAGCTGGGCAAGGCAGCCAACCTTCACCACATCGGCGCGGCGAATGAAGGTGTTCAGGATGCAGCCGACCTGCAGAACATCCTCGAAATTGTAGATGTCCTCCAGCAGCGCCGGTGCATGCGGCCAGCCGTCATTGCCTTCGAGAACCTGGCGATCGGCGTCGCGTGAGTGATACCAGACATTCCACTCGTCGAAGCTGATATAGACATCTTTCTTCGAGCGCTTTTTGGCTTTGGTGAATGTGATCACGCCGGCGATGGTTGCGATGTAGTCGTCAAGCCTGGCATTCTGGGCCAGATAGCTCGCCGTATCGCCCTGATGATTGTCGAAGTACATATGCAGACTGATGAAATCGACGCTGTCGTAGGTGTAGTCGAGTACGGTCGCCTCCCAAGCCGGGTAGGTCGGCATTTTCGGTGAGGAAGAACCACACACGACGAGCTCGATCGATTTGTCGAGGGCTCGCATTGCTTTTGCGGTCTCGAATGCAAGTCGGCCGTATTCGTCGGCTGTCTTCTGGCCGATCTGCCAGGGGCCGTCCATCTCGTTGCCAAGGCACCACATCTTGACGCCCCAAGGCTCTTCGCGCCCATTTTTCCGGCGCAGGTCAGACCAGTAACTTCCGCCGGGATGATTGACGTATTCGAGGAAGGCACGGGCCTGGTCGAGGCCACGTGAACCCAGATTGACCGCCAGCATCATGTCAGTTCCGACCGCTTCGGCCCAATCGGCAAATTCATGGATGCCGACATGGTTGGATTCGGAGCTGTGCCACGCGAGGTCAAGACGAACCGGGCGTTGTTCACGCGGTCCAATTCCGTCTTCCCAGTTATAGGCCGAGACAAAGTTGCCGCCGGGATAGCGGACGACCGGGACATCAAGTTCCCGGACCAGATCAATGACGTCCTGGCGCATGCCGTTGGCATCGGCAGTCGGATGATCGGGTTCATAGATGCCGCTATAGACGGCGCGCCCCAGATGCTCGACGAATGAGCCATAAAGACGTGCGTCGATCGCACCAATGACGTAGCCGCTATGAACGGTTCCAACTGCTCGCATGCATTCCTCCCATTTGTATCCAATATCTAGATACATATCATTATGCTTGATAAGATACACGGGATCACCCGAGCGTCAACCCGGGGATGGAGCATTCCTCATGTCAATGCTGTCAGATCTTCAGGCGCAGGATGATGTCCTGGTCGTAATTGCCGAAGCCGCGGCCGAAAATGTTGATTCCACCCGGATGTTCGGCCTTCTCCGGAACCTCGATGCGCAGTCGGATTGAGCGATGTTCCAGCAGGTCCAGGTCGTCAAGACAGGTATCGGACACGCGAACGCCATCGATGAATGTGCCGCCGGGTGTTACGCGAAAGCTCTTCAGGACCCCGTATTGGCTGCCGCGCAGTTTCCACCAGTCCGGCGTGTACTTGCCACGGTGGTCGCCGAAGTCACCCGGCGATGTCCAGATGGCAATGGACTTGCCATTGATCGACAGCGTTATGTCGGAAGGCCAGTTGTCGGAGGTGCCTGGGACTTCGGACGAAAGCTCCAGCAGCAGCTCCAGTTCCTTGATGTCTGCGCCCTTGATCCGCGCGTTGTTCGGGAACTGGTAGTCGACATAGCCGCGCGTGAACCACAGAAGTCCGGCTTTCATGCGTTCCGGCGCAAGGAAGGTGTCCGGACTGTCAAGGTAGCCGATAATACCGTCATGCGAGCACATGCCGCAGGGGGCCGCCACGTCGTAGCCGCTATAGAGGCCGACAGGCATGGCGACCTCGATCGCCTCGTCGGCAGTCTTTGCGGGGCCAGCAAACGTCAGGACAATCTCGTCATGGACGGCGTGACAGATCTTCTGGCTACCCTTGCGCGCTTTCAGAACCTCCGTACGGACAAGGCCAGCCTCTTCCATCTGGTTGAGATGGGTCGACGTCGTCGACTGGGGTAGGCCAAGCACATCGGCGATGTCGTTGACGTTCAACGGCCCACGGGCATGCAGCAGTTCGAGGATCGCGAGCCTTGCGGGTGCGGCAAGGCATTTCAGGACATCCTTGCCGTCTTCCGGCGTAATCATCAGAAACCGGCTGCTCATCATCTCTCCTGCGCGAGTTTCTGGATTTGTATCAAGATATATGATTTAATCAAGCGCGGCGTGCGCATAAGTCGTCACGCAAATCGAGCGTGGTTTCGCGACAGGCAAGAGTGAACCCGGTGCCGTGGTGCCATAATGCGCCACGACAGGTTTATCGTGGCGCTCTGGTCGCGGCGATAGTGGGCGCAGGATACCGGATGCCCGGTTTCCGGCATTCGCAAGCTGTCGCTGCCGAAGGACATCGCACATGCCGGAGATCGCGTGACGCGCGTGCTTAAACTGGGGCTTCGCTCTCGGTTTTGTCGTCCTCCTTGATCCAGTAGGCACTGACCGACATCAGGTGCCGATTGTGTCCACGGGCCTTGAGCATGTCGCGGATCTGCTGCGCCTCAAGGCGTTCGCACCCGGCCCAGACATAGGTGTCCTCCGCAAGATCGTCTGCGATGTTTCGCATGGCCTGGACAAGAAGGCCGTTAGTGCCGGTCTGGCGCCCTTTCCGGTGCAGCCAGTGAAGTTCAAACGATGCGCCGGATACAAGCGCCTGTTCCTCGCGCTCGTCTTCAACTTCGATAAAGGCGCGCAGCCGCGTCTGTGCCGGCACCTCTGCTGCAATGCGGGCAATGGCTGGAAGTGCGGTCTCATCGCCGACAAGCACGATATCCGAAGCTTTCGGGACGCTGCTGCCGCCCGGGCCCATCAGGGCGGCAATATCGCCGGGCTTTGCATCGCGGGCAAAATCGGCGCCCGGCATGGCGACCCCGTTGCCCTGGTGCTGGACGAAGTCAATCAGTAATTCCTTGCGCAGGACATCGACCGCACGGATTGTGTAGATGCGCACGCCGAGTTCATTCTCGCCCTTCGGCCAGCAAAGCCTGCCATCTGCGCCAATCGACGGCCAGACGGGCGTTCTGTTCTTCGGCGGCATCAACAGGCGCACATGCAGGCCGCCTTCGAGATAGGAGGTAACATCGTCACAGGTGACGGTCAGCCGGCGCATATGCGGCGTGATGGTCTCGGCGCGGACAACGGTGATCTCGCGAAGTGTGGGCGGCACGGTCGTTGCGACAGCGTCCGACCAGCCAAGCTCGAATGGATCATCTCCGGCGAACATGAACAGATGCTCGGCGATGACGCCACGCGCGATCTGCAGGGCCTGCTGGCTCGGGCAGGAAAGCTCGATCGCCAGCTTGTTGTCAACGATCCGGATTTCCGCGATCCCGATTTCCGTGCTCAAGAAGACGGCAGTGCCCTCCCGCCGTACTTCGGCGTGTTCGTCGAAATGTTCAAAGACCTCGTCGAGCATATGCTGTGCATCGACCGGCACTGCGATGCCCGACAGGGTGAAGGCATTGATCATGATCTTGTTCTTTCCTTGCCATCGTGGGTGGCTGTTTGTGCCATGCGCCGCATCGGAACAATCAGCGGAGTGTGGGTGACGGGATCTGCGATGATCATCGAAGAGATGCCGAAGACGGATTCGACGAGGTGTTGCGTGACGATGTCGCCGGGGCTGCCTCTGGCAGCAATTGCGCCGTCCTTCATGGCAATCAGATGTGTTGCATAGCGGCAGGCCTGGTTGAGGTCATGCAGCACCGCGACGACAGTGCGCCCCTGGCTGTTGAGGTCGGCAAGCAGGTCAAGCAGTTCGATCTGATGGGCGATATCGAGAAAGGTAGTGGGCTCGTCGAGCAGGAGGATCGGTGTTTCCTGTGCCAAAACCATGGCGATCCACACGCGTTGCCGCTGGCCGCCGGAGAGTTCGTCTATCTGCCGGTCGGCAAGATCGGCGACGCCTGTGGCGGCCATAGCGGCGGCAACGGCATCTTCGTCGCTCTTCGACCATTGGCGAAAGAGCGATTGATGCGGATAGCGGCCGCGGGCAACGAGATCGACGACTGCAATGTCATGCGGCGCGATCGAGCTTTGCGGCAAAACGCCGAGGCGACGGGCGACTTCCTTTGCAGGCAGGGCAGAGATGTTCTGGCCATCGAGGATAACCTGCCCGGCAGAAGGTACCAGCAGCCTGGATAGCGCCCTGAGCAAGGTGGATTTTCCGCAGGCGTTCGGGCCGACGATCACGGTGAACGAGCCGTGAGGAATGCTCACCGTCAGATCCGACGAGATCGTGCGATCACCGTAGCGCAGGTTCAACCTATCGGCATGAAGACGCCCCTTCATTTCCGTGCCTCCTTGATCAGCAGCCAAATGAAATAGAGCCCGCCGAGGCTGACCGTCATCACCCCGACCGGAAATTGAAAGCCAAAGGCATGTTGAGCGATGTAATCTGCACCGATCAGCAACAGCGCTCCGGTGAGCGCGGAAGAGACCAGGTCTACGCCGGCACTACGGGTCAGTCGCCGAGCGATTTGTGGTGCGCACAGTGCGACGAATGAAATCGGGCCGGCCGCAGCTGTGGCAAGGCCTGTCAATGCGACGCCCAGCACGATCAGAAAGACACGCGTCGCCCCGATTTGCACCCCCGAGGCTGCAGCCATATCGTCGCCCATTTCCAGTTGCCGCATCGGGCGTACAAGGAGAGCCAGCGGAGGGAGGAGCACGAGAAGAGTGATCAGGACCGGCCAGAGTTGCTCGAGGCCGAGGCCGTTCAACGAGCCGGCGCCCCAGAGTGCCGCAGACATGGCCACGTCCAGTTCGGCGCGGCGGATCATCCAGGCGTTCAGTGCCTGCAACATGGCCGCGACGCCGATACCGACAACAATGAGGCGAAATCCCTGAATGCCTTGGCGATAGGTGAGCAGATAGACCAAAAGTGCGGTGACGAGGCCGCCAGTCAGAGCGCCGGCTGCGGTGGCGTAATATCCGCCGGACAAAAACAGCATGACCACCAATCCGCCGGTATAGGAGCCAGTGGCGAAGCCGATGACATCGGGAGAGCCGAGCGGGTTGCGCGTCAATGACTGGAAGATTGCGCCGCTCATACCCAGGGCCATGCCAAGCAGGAAGGCAAGGAGCACGCGCGGCAGGCGCCATTCAAGGACAACCAGCCGCATCTGTTCGTCGCCGTTGCCGACCAGTGTGGCGAGAACATCGGTAAGCCGGATGTGATAGGCGCCAGTCGACAGGGAAAATGCGATGCCGGCGAGCGAAGCCAGGAACAGGATCGCACTGACGGTCAAAAGGCGTGTGTCGGAGCGCAGCGAAATCATGCCGCCGGCCATGCGGATGATCTTTAGCCGGCGTCTCGATTGCAGGGTGGTGTGTGAGCGGAACGACATCATGGGCCACCCGCATTGCGTCGGCGTGATAGCATGATCAAGACCGGAGCGCCGAGGAAGGATGTGACGATTCCGGCTTCCAACTCTCCCGGATGAAGCAGGATGCGTCCAATTATATCGGCTGTGAGAAGCAGCGACGGTGCAAGGACCAGCGTGGTCGCCACGATCCGGCGCTGGTCGGGTCCGACGATCCAGCGTGCCACATGCGGGATCATCAATCCGATGAAGCCGATGGGGCCTACAGCCGCGGTGCCGGCTCCCGCCAGCAAGGTGACGGCAATTGCCGCCATCACCCGGGTCCGCGTAACATTGGCGCCAACCGAACGGGCTAGGTCGTCGCCGAGGGCAATGGCATTGAGGGATCTGCCGATTGCCAGGGCGATTGCCAGTCCCACGAGGATGAAGGGTGCGACCGTTATTGCAACATCGATATCGCGACCGGCGAGCGAACCGATTGACCAGGAGCGCATTCCGTCGAATGCGCGCGGGTTGAACAAAGTGAGCGACGATCCGATCCCGCCGAGCACGGCCGATACAGCAACCCCGCCGAGGACCAGCCTGACCGGTGAACCACCACCCTGTCCAAAAACCCCCAGCGCATAGACGGCCAGCGTCGCAAGGATTGCGCCGAGGAATGAAAACCATAGATATATGTCGATCGACTGCAGACCGAAGACGCCCACGGCGATCGTCACGAAGAAGGCCGCGCCGGCATTGACGCCCAAGATGCCAGGGTCTGCCAGCGGATTGCGGGTTGTTGCCTGGATCAGCGCACCGGAGACGCCGAAGGCAGCACCCGCGAGGAGTGCAAGAAGCGTGCGCGGCAGCCGGTAGTCGTGAATAACAATGTGTTCCGCCAGGTTTGCGTCATAGGCAAGAAGTGCCTTTGCCACGGTTGATACCGGTACCGACCGCGCCCCGACCAGCAGGCTTGCGAGACACAGGGCCAGAAGCATGGCGACCACCAGGATCCATTGGGCCTGTCGATTGTTGCGAACGCGGCGCCACATCTCGATTCCATGCTCAACTATCAAGGTTATTGCCACCAATATGGAGGATGTCGATGGCAGGCTTCATCTGCTGGCTCATGGGGCAAGACCTGCTTTGACCGCCGAAGGCACGGGTGTCCGCGGATCTCCGTCCAGGGCTGCGGCAATCTCGACTTCGAGCGTGGACAGGACGAAGGGCAGCGACAATATGCTGCCGAAAGACAGGGCAGCGGCCAGCAATCCGCCGGCAAACACTTCGCGACCTTGGCTGTGGGCCGAAAGCAGACGGCGCATCGGCAGGTCTACGAGATCCGATGCTGTGTCGTCAGACGAGATCCAGACCAGCAGATCGGCATCGATGGCCGAGAGATCCTCTGGCGACAGGGCTTGGTAGAAACTGCCCGACTCGCCAAGCTTGGCGACTGGAGGCGTGGTGGTAAAACCCAGTTCAGTAAGGAAGCGGCCGCGGGTGTCTTCGGGTGCAAATACGCCGGTTTCACCGCCATAGTGGTATGCTGCCACGGCAGTGCGGCCATTCCAGTCGGGGTGACGCTGGCGTATGTCTGCGATTTGCTGGCGGGTCTCTGAGACAAGCTCACTGGCTCGCTCGCTCTTTCCGACCGCCCGACCGACCGTTTGCACAAGATCATCCCAGGGCATGCCGTAGGCGGGATATTCTGGCCCTTGCATCAGCACAGGCGCAACGCGCGACAGTGCTGCATATTCCGTCTCCGATATGCCGGAGCCGATGCCGATGATCAGGTCTGGTTTCAGCGCGGCAACGGCTTCGATGGAGACGTTGCCTTTGATCAGGATCGGTTCGGCGCCGTTGAGATGGGCTTGCGCCCATGGCCAGACGCCGGATGGCTGATCCCCGAACCAGTCTCGAATTCCGACCGGTATGACGCCCAGAGCAAGCAGGCTGTCCTGGGTCGTATAGCCCAGTGACACCACGCGCTCTGCCGGACGCGGCAATACGATCTCCCCGAAAACATGGCTGAAGCGCTGTTCGCCTTCGGCAGCAATTGCGCTCGACGGCGTCAGTGCGGGCATGAACAGACTTGCAGCCAGCCCGCCGAGCACCTGTCTGCGGCCGATGACGGATTGGTGCATCGTCGTGACGTTACGTTCGGATCTGCGATTGTTCACGTCATTCCTCTATTGGGTGCAGCCCTGCCATCGCGCGCAGGCTTGACAGGGGTTCAAAACGGAAAAACGCCCCCCGTTTGCACGGGAGGCGGTAGAGGCAGAAGCTGGAACTACCAGGTATATTTCAGCGTGGCTTTGACAGTGCGCCGATCGCCGTAGAATTCCAGGTTTGCGTAGCTGTCGTAGTGGGTGATGTATTTCTTGTCGAAGATGTTGGTGGCGTTGATCGAAAGCGTTGTGCTGTCGGTCACCTTGTAGCTCAGCGCAGCATCGACCAGGGTGCGCGATGCAATGTCGATGGTATTGGCATTGTCATCGTAATTGCTGCCGACGTAACGAGCGCCGACGCCGAAGGTGAAGTCGCCGAAGGTGCCGTTACCCGGAATGGTGTAGTCGACCCACGCCGATGCCATGTGTTCGGGGACGAGTTCCGGCCGGTTGCCTTCATTGGTGCCGTTGCCGTCCTCGATGATCTCGGCGTCGAGATAGGTATAGGCGAGGGTCACGTTGGCGCGATCGGTGACGGCAAACTTGCCTTCGAGTTCCACGCCCTTGACGTTGATCTCGCCGATCTGTTCGGTCAAAAGCGCGGTAGTGGTCTGCGGCGTGTTTTTCTGGGTCAGGTCGAAGAGCGCAACGCTGAACAGCGCATCCATGCCTTCCGGCTGGTACTTGGCGCCGATTTCGTATTGCTGACCTTCGACCGGCTTCGGATCGGCAAGGCTGGTCGTATAATAGAGCGCCACCGGTTCGAAGGATTCGGCGTAGTTGGCGTAAAGCGAAACCTCGCTCGTGGCCTTGTAAGTCAGGCCGATGCGCTTGGTGAAGGCTTCGGTGGTGAAGTCATAATCCGATGCCCAGGGGCCGACCGTGACCGACTGCTGCGAGACATTGTCATAACGGCCGCCGAGTGTCAGGATCCACCGATCGTCGAAAGTCAGTTCTTCCTGAAGATAGACGCCCTTGCGCAGCATGCTGTTATCGGTCGTGTTGACCGTATTCCATGTGATGCAGGCCGTGCCGCAGAAAGCAGGATTGTAGATGTCGATCCCGTCTGCGCTGCCATCATAGCGGACTTCACTGGCATCGGTATGGGTCACGTCGAAACCGAGCAGCGTGCGGCTGTCGAAGAGTCCGAAGCTCGCGTCATACTGCAACTGGTTGTCGAGCGCGATTTGCTGCGACTGGCCATAGACCGCAAAGGCCAGACGGTCGTCTGCCGGATCGGTGCTGCCGCCATAGACGGTCTCGTAGGTCAGGTCGAGATCGGTGTAGCGCAGGTTCTGGCGGAACTGGAGGCCGTTGCCGAAATCGTGCTCGAAGGCATAGCCGATGTTCTTTTCCAGCGTGTCCATGTTCTCGAAATCCGGCTCGCCGACAAAGGCGGTCGTATCGAGGCCCGAGCCGATCGGAATGCCGTGCCCGGTATTTCCGTCACGCTTGTTGTAGTCGGCCATGAAGGTGAGCGAGGTTGCGTCATCGGGGCTCCAGGTCAGTGCGGGAGCAACATAGATGCGGTCGTCTTCGCTATAGTCGAAGCCATTGCCGCCGTCCTGCCACTTGCCGGTCAGGCGATAGGTCCAAACGCCGTCCTCATCGATTGGGCCGCCGAAATCCGTCCCGGTTTCAATATGGTCCTCGCCGAAGGTGGTGTAGACCTCGCCGAATTTCTCGTCCTGAGGGCGCTTGGTGATCGAGTTGACCAGGCCGCCGGGGCCGTTGAGCCCGAACAGTGTCGAGGTCGAGCCCTTCAGAGCTTCGATCCGCTGCATGCCATAAGGCTCTACGCGGCTGCCGGTGAAGTTGGAAATCTGCATGGGCAGGCCGTCGCGATATTTGCCGGTGCCGGTCTGGGCAAAGCCGCGCATCAGGTAGAAATCGTAGCGGTCGTCGGAGCCATACATGTCGGTGGTGACGCCGGACGTGTACGCAAGCGCCTGTTCGAGGTTCTTGACCCCACGCTGTTCCATTTCCTTCTGGGTTACCACGGAGACGGCGGCAGCGGTATCGAGGATCGCCGTGCCGGTCTTGCTGCCGGTCGAGGAATTTTGAGCGACGATGCTCGTGTCCGGGCCGATCACGCCACCGCCATTGCCGGCAACGACGATGGTTTCAAGCACGGTGCCGCCGGCTGCGCCCGCATCGACGCCGGCAACCGTCGGATCGATCAGTGCCGCCTTTGTCGCACCGGTCAGGCGAACGTTAAGGCTGGTGCCGGCAAGCAGGGTCTGAAGCGCCTGAGCGGGGGCCATTGTGCCAGATACGGCTTGCGAGGTCTTGCCGTTGACGATCTGCGACGAGTAACCGACTTCCCATCCGGTGGCACGGATGAATGCGGCGATGGCCGAGGCAAGCGGCTGAGCCGGGATCGAGAAGCTCACCGTCTGCGCTGCTGCCTGCACGGCCTGCTGGGCGACCACGGGGGTCGTGATCAGCAGACTTGAGCCGCCAAGGATAGTGCCGACGACGACATGGCGCAGAATGCGGCGATTGCCGATCGACACCTTGTTTCGCTTGATCTTGCCCGTGTCTCGAGCACCCGTATTACGCCCCATAGGAAATCCCTCAAACCATCATCGTAAGGGGCCGGTCTGCGTTTGCAGACAGCGGCCATGAACATGGGACGAACGGGCGCCGCATATCTCACAAAAAAAGTTGATATTTTATTGAAGGATTAAGATTCCGCCCGGCAGCCGCGATACGGATGCGCCCGCGGCCGAGGCCAGGGAGCGGATCGTTCCTTCCGGATCCGTCAGGCGGTAGTTGCCGCTGACGAGCACGTGCCCGACACGATTGTTGGCAATGATCACAGGGCTGGGGTAGTAGCGGCCCACCTCGTCCAGAACGCTGGAAAGCCGGCGTTCGCTGAACACGATGCGCCCTTCGAGCCACGCGAGTGCGTTTTCGGTGCTGACGCTCGCCACCGGTGACAGCGACGTGGCAGTTGCCGAGATCGACTGCCCCGGATCGAGATGCGCGGTCGAAGCGCGATCGGGGAGATGGACGACCTGGACTGCGCCATGCTGGAGGACAACAAGATCTTCCTGGTCATCGGTTCTGACAGAAAAGCCGGTTCCCTTGACCTCTACCTCGGAGAAATGCCCCGCCACCTTGAACGGATGGGCTGCATCCGGGACGACGTCGAAAAAGGCCTCGCCCTGCAGTAGCTTGACCGAGCGTCTGCCGTCCTCGAAGTCGAGCGCGACGGCACTTGCCGTGTTCAAGGTCATGCGCGAACCATCTGGCAGGTCCAGCTCCTGCTTCGAGCCTGTCGCTGTCTGGTAGTCCGCCTGCCACCGTATCATCAGGCCCGGATATTGCTGAATGCCGACGGCAAGCAGGATGGAGGCTGCGATCGCGCCTGCCCAGCGCCAGACACGGGGACGAGTGGGGGTCGTGAATTGCAGGATCTCACCATCCTGGCGTGCCAGTCGCTGCGTGGCTGCCTCCAGTTCCGGCATGGCACCCAAAGCGACGAGCCTCGCATAGGTCTCGGCATGCCTTGGGTCTTGCCGACACCACTGCTCGAATCGCGCGCGCTCGGCAGCGTCTTCCGGCCGCGACTGCAACCGCAGCAGCCAGTCCAAGGCGGCATCCGTGACCGGATCAGCATGCATATAGGTCCCTGTGTCGCGCGCCCGCGTCCTGTCATTTGTCACTGAGGTCATCCGAAAGACAGTTGTGGTAAGGCTTCGCCCTATCGTTGAGACGATTTTCGCCGTGCAATCTCACAAAAATACTCCTTCTCCATATATTCGTGCTCGAAGATCATCGAGGCGTTCGGCAATCGATTTCAGATCCGTTCCAACCGCACAGCGGGGGAGACGGCTTGGCTCTTGTCTGGGTCAAGAGCGTTCGGCCTTTTCCAGGGCGTCGTGGCAATGTCCGATCGCCATTTTCAGGTCGTTGTAGACGGTGTTCGGCGAAACTCCGAGATGTTCGGCGATTTTCGGATAGGACCACTTTTCGATGCGGCTCAGAATCCACACCGTCTGCGCGCGCTTGGGCAGTCGCGACAGTGCGGAATAGAGCAGGGCGAGCCGCTCACGCTGGATCAAGGTTTCTTCAGGCGACGGGGCGGGAGTGGCAACATTGGCCGTCTCGCTTTCCGGAATTTCCTGGCTCACGACAGCGCCGGTCATCGCATGTCGCCTGAGATAGTCGATGGCGAGGTTGCGCGCGGTCTGGTGGAGGAACGCCTCCAGATGTTCGATAGGCCCGTTCTCGATCGCCTTGCGTGCCCGCAGATAAGTTTCCTGCGCAAGATCTTCTGCCGCCTGCGGATCGTGCACGATGCGCATGACCCCCCAGATCAGGGATTTGCGGCTCGACAGAAATGCACTGTTCAGGGCGGCATACATTCAGGCGGCCTCAGGGATGACGCAGAACAAAAGCGGGGCGACAGAGAGTTGTGCGAACAGCCATGGAACACGAGGCTCTTGAATGTTCTCTCCAGCGATTTGCCGGACATAAAATATGGAGCGCACGTGTCAAGTTTTATTGACAAAAAAGCACGCCAAAATAGTCTGCTCGGCAAACATGCACCGCCATAGTGGCCGCAATCCACGAATTGCAAGCTGAAACGCGTCGTCTGCGCTGACATGTCGATGGCCGCTGGGCGAAACGGTCGAGCAGAAGGAAGAATGAATAGCGCAAGGGGCCGACGACCTGCGTAGCCGGCCCCTTGCGCTCCAAACTTTCCGTGCGTTGCAGGCTGCCCTTGGACTATTCCTCGCGGAAAGCGCGCATGATCTGGTCCTGCATCGGCTTCGTCAGGTAGGAGACCACGGTTCTCTCATCCGTCTCGATATAGACCTCTACCGGCATTCCAGGCTGAAGCTTGGCGGCGAGCTTGCCAAGGTCGCTGCGGGAAAACGAGACGGTGGTCTTGTAGAAGGGAAGGCCGGTTGCCTTGTCGATGGATGTGCCGGCAGCGACAAATTCGACAGCGCCGCGCACCTCTGGCGTTGTCTGCTGGTTGAAGGCAATGAAACGCATGCGGGCCTGCTGATCCGTGCTGACGCGGTCGATATCGGTCGGCGCGACCTTGACGTCCACCCTGAGTTCCCCCTGTTCCGGCACCAGCGACATGATGGCTTGGCCCGGTGCCACGACACCGCCGATCGTATGCGCTTGCAAGTCGTAGATATAACCGGTCTCCGGTGCGCGAACGGTCGAACGGTCCAGCCGGTGGGCAACAGCGATCGCCCGTTGCTCAAGTTCGGCAAGCTGTGCATCGACGGTCAGAATTTCCTTCTGGACTTCCGATCGGGTATTCTGGTCGATCGAAATCAGCTTGATTTCCAGCTCGCTGGTTTCGGCCTGAGCTTCGGCGATCTTCGCCTCGATGTCGCCGATCGTGCCCCTTACCCGGACCATCTGGCGCCTCAGATCGCGCAATTCGGACGTTTTTGTCAGCCCCTTCTCAATCAGCCCGTTCTGAATTTCGATTTCCTCGGCCAATAGCTGTTGTTCTGCCTCACTCGCCTTGCGCTGCTCGCCCAATCCGCCGATCTGGTTCTTCAGCTGCGCCGACTGCATGCGCAACTGTCCTCTTTGATTTTCACGCATCTTGCGGTTTTCAAGCAGCAGCTTGCGTTCTTCTCGCTCGATCTCCGCCGGCAAGGATTTGCCATCGAAGACAAATGTCTCGAGGCCATCGCGCTCTGCAACGAGACGGGCGCGCATGGCGCCCAATTGCTGGATCTGGGTCTGGAGAATGCCGAGTTCGATCTTGGCCTGGGTTTCATCCAGCCTTAGGACGATATCGCCGCGCTTGACGAAATCGCCTGCTTTGACCGGGATATCGACGACGGTTCCACCATCTATATGCTGTACCTGCTTGATCTCGCCGGCGATGGCGATTTCGCCCTGGGAGATCACGGCACCGGCGAGTTTTGCCTGTGCTGCCCATCCGCCTATGCCGACGACCAGAAAGGCGGACAGCATGGTCGCCGAGACAAGACGGCTCCGGATGCCGTTGCCGCGAACATCGATCTGTTCAGGTCCGCTCGTGTCCAACTTGCTCATAGGATTGTCCCCCTCATTTCTGGTTGATGCGTCTGGTCGTCAAGCGATCTGGCCGTCTGTCAGGCCGATTGCGGTCAGGATGAAGTCCGAGCTGTCCAATGGATTGTGGCTGATCACCACCAGTTCGTAGTGATCGTCGTCATTCAGATCGGTGATGAGCTGAACAACCTGAATGTCTTCACCATCCTCGGTCATTTCACGGAACAGCTTGATCAGTGTCTTGTGGTCCTTGTCGTCAAGCGAGGTCACCATCGTGTCCCCGTCGTCGAATTGAAGTCGTCCCAATTCGCTGCCAAGCTTTGAAAAGTCGATCTTGTCACCGATCTCGAAATCATGGATTTCGTCTCGGCCCTTGCCGGAGTTCGACAATTGGGATGTCGTGCCGAAGACGAAGACGTCATCACCATCGTTGCCAACCAGGATGTTCACGGCATTGCTGGCCGTTAGACGGTCGTTGCCGGTGCCGCCGGTGGCATTTTCGACATGGACCAGCACGTCGGTTCCGATGTCGCTGCCCTCTGCGATGCCGGTATTCAGGTCTATATCGACTGAATTGGAAGCCTGGGATGCGTCATAGGTATCGCATCCTTCCCCGCCGTCGACATGATCATCGCCATCATCGTCGATGTCCCCGTCGCTTGCCTGAATTACTTCCCGAATTGCTGCCCGGAACAGATCATTGCCGGCGCCACCGGACAGATGGTCATCGCCAGCGCCTCCAGTGATGTCGTCGTCTCCATCGTGTCCGATAAGAACATTGTCAGACTGGTCACCGACAAGCACGTCATTGGCCGAGCCACCAATAGCGTTTTCGACCTGGAAGACACGATCCGTACCGATCTCGGTACCGCTTGCGGTGCATTCAGCAAGATCGATGGTAACGCTGGCCCGCACCGAAGAAGCATCATAGGTGTCGGCGCCGGCGGCACCATGGATCGTGTCATTGCCGTCGCTTGAAAAGGTTGTACCCGCGGCCGCCTGATCCGGCGACGGAAGATCATGCGAAAGAACTGTTGCTGTTCCAGCGACGAAGACATCGTCACCGTCTGCGCCAAGAAGTACGTCACTTCCGGCGCCTCCAGCCAGCGTGTCATGACCCGCTCCGCCATCAAGCACGTCGTCGCCGGCATCTCCGGACAGCACATCATTGTCAGCATCGCCGAACAGGCGGTCGTTGCCATCGCCGCCCAATATGACGTCATCGCCTGCGCCGCCTTGAGCCGAATCCTGGCCATCCTCGGCAAACACGATGTCATTGCCGGCACCGCCGAAGATGACATCGTTGCCGCTACCGCCAAAGATGCGGTCATTGCCGTTCCCGCCATGAATGACGTCAGCCCCATCACCGCCGAGCAACAGGTCGTCGCCTTCATCGCCGAAGATCATGTCGTCTGCTTCTCGACCGTAGACGATGTCGTCGCCGGCGCCTGCCAGAATGATGTCTTTTGTCGGCGTCCCGAGCAGGACATCTGCGCCATTGGTACCATTCGTTTCGCGGGCCGGCGTTTCGTTCAGCGTCAGCCAGGCCTTGCCGCCAACCGTACGAAGTCCGTCACCGATCGAGTATTGGAATGACACTAGGCCAACCATGTCGCGGTTCGGGGTGAAGATCCAGGCATCCGTGCCATAGGCGCGGATCGTTCCCGACGCCGTTTCGATATTCGAAACGACGAGCCGATCGCCGTCGGGATCGGTCGCGGCCCGCGCCAGGTCGGCCCAGGTCAGCACGATCGACAGATTGGCAAGGCCGGTTCCCAGATAGAGTGGTCCCGTCGACACAGGCGACCTGTTGACCTTGTCGGATCCGCCACCATTATTGCCATTGCCATTGCCATTGCCATTGCCATTGCCATTGCCGGGACCGGCGCCGCCGTTGCCGATACCGCCGCTATTGGGTTTCGTGCCGCCTGACCCTGCGCCACTGGAAGCGGTTGCGCCGCTAGAGGCCGCCATCTGGAAGCCGAATTTCAGCTTGCCAAAATCCGGTGGTGAGAAGTTGAAGGAATTCGTTCCGTCATCGATGCGAAATGGGCGGCTGGTCTGGCCGCGATAGCCATCGTCATCCGTGTAATGGATGGGTCGCAGATCGGCGGTGGCGAAATGATGGCGCACGAGACGCGGGGTCATGGTGTCGTTCTGTCTGTAGTCGTCGATGAACTTCTTCCAGAATGCGGCAAGTTCTTCAGCCAGCATGCTCGGAGTGGACGCCGCCATCATGCTCAGGTTTCCGTCTTGCGCTTCGTTCGCCGGCTGTCGATCGTCGCTGCGTGGATCTGCGTTTGGAGCCGGGTTGATGGTTTCCTGCATCCGACCGAGATATGTGCCGACCCCGACCGCAAGCAGCGCGAAGAATGCATGGGAGAAAAGCGGCTTGTCCTGTGGCTCGCGGCTGTCAAACCGGCGTGCGGGAGCCTTGGCGGCACCCGGTTGCTCCCGTTCGAGCACGAGTGGCTTGTCAAGCGTGTCCAACGGATCCATCAGCATTGGTCTTCCTCCGCGCCTGGGGCTTATTCTGCCGCGATCGACATGGCCTGGGGCATTGACTGGGGCATTGGATGGCGAGGCGGCGTCGAGACATTCGCCGGCGTCTTGACCACATCGTCCTTGGGCCCGAACGAGACCAGCCTGCCGCCCTGCACCACGCCGACCATGTCGACATATTGCAGGATGCTGGGTCGGTGGGCGACCAGGATGACGATCCCGCCGCGCTCGCGGACTTTGAGGATTGCCTCGCCGAGTGCCTGTTCACCCTCGGCGTCGAGATTGGAATTGGGCTCGTCAAGCACGACCAGGAAGGGATCGTCATAGAGCGCCCGAGCCAGGGCCACACGCTGACGCTGGCCGGCCGACAGAACCTGCCCGGCAACGCCGATATCCGTCTGGTAGCCGCTTGGCATGCGCACGATCAGGTCGTGGATGCCGGCAGTCTTGGCCGCCCGGAAAATCTTGCGGGCATTGGCGTCATCGTCGAAACGGGAAATGTTTTCGGCGATCGTTCCGTCCATTAGCGAAACATCCTGGGGCAGGTAGCCGATGTTGCTGGTGAAGAACTCCGTCGGCCATTGCTTCAGGTCGGCGCCGTCGACCCTGATTGCGCCGCGTAGCGCTGGCCAGATGCCGAGGATCGACCGGACCAGCGTCGTCTTGCCGCCGCCACTCGGGCCGATCAGCGCAAGTGCCTGGCCTGCTTTCAGCTGGAAGCTGACATCGGTCAGAAGCACCGTGCCTGACGTTGGCGCGACGGTTGTTATGTTTTCGACGGTCAAAGTCTCGGATGGCGCCGGAAGATCGAACCGGGTGTCGGGGCGATTGAGGACGGCAAGCGTGTCCTTGATCCGGTTCCAGCTGCGTCGGGCCGCCATCACGCCCTTCCACTGGGCAATCGCCTGGTCGACAGGTGCCAGCGCCTTGCCGGTGATGATCGACGATGCAATGATCGATCCGGCCGACATGTCGCCCTTGATGGTCAGATAAGCGCCGACACCGAGAATGGCGGACTGGAGCATCATGCGCAGGACCTTCGATATTCCGGCAAAGGTGCCGGAGATGTCGGATGTCGCGGTCTGTGCATCGATATGCCGGACATTTGCCTGCTCAAAGCGATCGAGCGCCCGTTCCGTCATGCCCATCGAATAGAGGACATCGCCGTTGCGCAGGTGGTTGTCGGCCACGACATTGCGGTGCACCGCCGTGCGCGCCAGGTCGCGTGCATGGCGGCGCGACAGGAGTTCGGCCGCGAGCGTCAGGCAAGAGAGGAAGATGGCGCCGCCCAGCGTCAGCATGCCGAGCACCGGATGAAGCAGCCACACAAAGATCAGATAGACCGGGATCCATGGCAGGTCGAAAAGTGCGACCGGGCCGGCGCCGCTGAGGAAGCCGCGAACGGTGTCGACATCCCTGCCGCGTTCGGCAGCTTCTGCCGGTGCATAGCCGAAACGTGGCATTTCGATTACCACCTTGTGCACCAGCGGTGCGATCTTGGCGTCGATGTTGGCGGCGAAACGCACGAGAATCTGGGAACGGATGATATCGAACAGGCCCTGGAACAGATAAAGGCCGATTGCGATCGCGGACAGCCACAGCAGGGTCGGTATGCTTCCGCTTGTCAGCGCCCGATCATAGACCTGCATCATGTAGAATGCGCCGGTCAGTGCCAGGATGTTGATGATCCCGGAAAGTCCGAAGACGAACCAGAGAAGACTGCCAATGCCGCGGATGGTGTAGCTTGCTTGTTTGCTCATGATCTTGCCCCTTCGCCCTTGTCTGCCCGGCCATGGTCATGGCCGGGCCGCCCCGTTTGTCAGGCCCTGTCAGGCAACGCCGATGAAGTCGTTGGCTGTCAGGTTGTGACGACCGTGCAGCGCCAGTTCGAAGTCAGCGCCATCGTCGCCCTGGGTGTTGCCACGAATGACGGTGAATTCCTCGCCCTCGCGCAGTTCGTGCGTCACCGTGACATCGCCGATGCCTGTCATGGTCGTCCCGGCGGTCAGGTGCAGGTTTGTGCCTGTCCCTGAGAAGTCGATGCGGTCGCCGGCCTGGAAGCCATAGATCGTGTCGCCATTGGCCGCAGCCGCGGAGTTGAACTTGAACACGTCGTCGCCAAGGCCGCCGTCCATGATGTTGACGGCGCTCGACGCGGTGACCACGTCATGGCCCGATCCGCCGATGAAGTTTTCGAAGCCATAGAAGGTATCGCTGCCCGTCGATCCGCCGCTGACCGAGCCTCTGCCCATGAAGCCATTGCCGAGGTCGACTGTCAGGCCGTTGCTGTTGACGGAATAGTCCAGCGTGTCGACGCCTTCTTCGCCATGATAGACATCGTTGCCGTCGTTCGCGGTCGATAGAACGGTGTCGTTGCCGGCACCTGCCCAGATCCGTTCGGCACCGGCACCGCCCTCGATGATGTCGTCGCCGTCATCCGCGAAGATCAGGTCGTCACCCTCGCTGCCGAAGATCACATCCCGGCCGTTGCCGGCATGGATCTCGTCAGCACCGCTGCCGCCCGTGATCACATCGTCGCCGTCACCGCCTAGAATGACATCGTCGCCGGCTTCGCCGCGCAGGATGTCCGCACCGCCGTCGCCAGACAGGACATCGGTTCCTTCACCGCCGAGTGCGACGTCATTTCCGGCAGCGCCTTGCAGGACATCGCTTGCACCCGTTCCGATGAGTGTCTTGGCCGCGACCGAGGCGGGCGGTGTGACTATGTCCCCATCGCCATCTTCGTCACTGTCGTCGTCTTGATCGTCAGTTTCATCGTCGGTGTCGTCCTCATCGGTATCGTCACCGTCCGTCTCGTCGTCCCCATCATCATCGGTGCCCCCGATGTCGTCGTCGTCATCATCGTGGTCGTTGTCGACGGTGCCATCATCATCATTCTGATCGTCATCGTCATCGTCATTCTCATTGTCCGCCCCGTCCTCTAGTTCGGAAGAGAAGATATCCTCCGGAAGCCCGGTCAGCCCGGTGTTGCGTTCGATGATGTCGGCGAATTCCTGTCCGTCGATGAAGTTTTCGTAGAGATCGAAGTTGTCGAAGCGCTCCTTGTAGTAGAAGCGATCGGCTTCCTGCAGGCGGTCGAACTGTTCATGCAGGATCGCCCAGAAGGTCGAGCCGGCCATGCCGCCGTTGAAATGCGCTTCCGCAAGGCCGCCGACCCAGAGATCGACGCGGTCGATGCCCTTGACGAGACCGGTTCCGTCCGTCTGGACGGCAACGATGTCGCCATTGATTGCCTTGAATGCATTGATCTGGTCGGCACGTAGTACGAGATCCGGATAGGCGGCCATGAATTGGGCGATCACAATGTCGGTCAGGCCGTTGCGGGTCTGGAAATCCTGCCAGCTGGAATAAGGGTTCACCGAACCACCATTGGCGGAAAGGAAGTCGACGGCAAACTTCACGTAGGGGTCCGTCGAATTCTGCAGGCTTGCCTTCACTTGGTTCAAGGTGCCAAGGCCGACATCACGGCCGCGCGCCACATTGAAGGCGAAGAGGTCGGCGCGGATGCGGACCAGGTCATTGCGGACCGCATCGACGATGTTGAAATCGACTTCTTCCGCCGGCTGCTCGACGATGCCGGCCAGGATCGCCCCGGTGCCCAGTTGCTCATAGCCGGGCTGCGGATCGTAGCCCATCGCCTGCAACTGGATGAGTTGCTCGGGCGTGAACACGTCATTGCTCGGGTTGAGGAAGGCGTCGAACAGATTGACTGAGTAGTTCTGTCCGTCGTCACCCTTGACGGTAATCGTATCACCGATCAGCGAATGGCCAATGCGGTAGACCGCGGCTGCGAATTCATGGCTGATGCTGGCCGTGGCTTCGGGGTTATATGCTTCGAAGCCATGGTCGCCATCACCCTGTATGCCGCCGATCAGCGCATCGGCAAATTCGGTGAAGACGACACGCTGGTATTCGGCCTCGTTGACCATCTTGGCCGCCTGGAACAGTTCTTCTGCCGTGCCGACAAATCCGGCATCGAGCAATGTGTCGATGTGGAAGTTGTGGTTGCGAGCCCAGATCGTGTGCATCGAGGTCAGCGTGACATTTTCATTGGTCCGGCCATCACCGCCGACATAGTGGTCGAGCAGGTTGATCACCGGATTTGTGTCAAGCAGCAAGGCATGGTCCGAGCCCATGAAATTGCCGGCCAGAGCACGCACTGTCGCGCCGTGATAGCTGTTCGTGGCGCTGTTCCACAAGTTGGGATAGTAGCCATCGATGGTGATGCCACCGGCCGGCAGGCCGGGACCGGTAAACAGTGTACCTGCTTCGCGGTGATGATCGAGTAGTTCGCGCAGGGTCGACATCAGCTCGAAGCCGGGTGCAGACGGGTCGTCCCCTCCCATCAGGATCCGCGAACCATATCCATGATTGCCATCGCTTTCGCGCAGCAACTGGCCGACAATCATGTTTGACCCATAGACCTGGTTTTGATCGACATAGGCCGAGGTCTTGTTGATATGCTGCGGGATGTCGTCAGCCGACGCCAGTGGCTCGGCCAGCGAACCGCGGGTAAGGTCGGTGAAGTTGGATGCTGCAGGTCCCGGAATGTCCACACCATCGATGACGACCTGTCCGGCGCCACCCTTGGGCAGGAAATCGAGGCCGTGGTCGAAATATTGGCCAAAGGCCATGAAGAAGATGTTGGCCTTGTTGGCATTGTTCGGTAGATCCAGCTCCTGTTCGCCCAGGACATTGGAGATCTGCCGCGGATCCAGTCCGTCGAAGATCGGATTGAGTGCGCGGTTGATGATCGCGCCCGTGCTGTCGGTAACGACGCCTTCGCCGTAGCGTGCCTCAGTAAGGCGAATGAACGGCTGATCGGCGGCGCCAAATCCGGCATTGCCATCATTGTTGCCTTGCCCAGACAGGCTGCGGACCCCGACGGCACCGTTGGTATCATCATCGTCGGCAAAGGCTGGCAAACCACGCACGAGGTTGGTGATGCCGGCGACGTCCCTGGCGGTCAATGCAAACGGGCCAGTCGGTTCGCTGCCACTGTTGTCGTCATCGTCGCCGTTTGCACCGATCGGCAAAAGCGTCGGGGTCTGGCCGGTAAACGTGATCGAGTGCGAGCCGTTGGACAGGGTCTTGGTGCCATTGGCATTCACCGTCTCGATGTAGTCCGCCGGATCGGCACTATCTGGGATCTCGATGCGATCCTGGGACCGCAAAGTACCGATCAGCGTGTCATTGCCACCGTTCGAGCGAAACAGGATGCGGTGAGCGGATGCAAGGCCGCTCAGATTGACAGTGTCGTCACCCTCCGAGCCATTGATGGTAATGGTATTGAAGTTCAGGCTGGTTCCGTTGAAGTTGCCGAGCGTGGTGACATTGTCGTTACCGGCACCGGTATTGATGACGATCTCTTCGACATTGTCGAGTTCGACGGCAACCTGTCCGTTACGTGTGATGACGATCTCCGTCGTGTTGAGAAGGCCGGTAATGCCATTCGCCAGAGCGGCTGCACGGCTGTAGACGACAAAGGCTTCGTTCTCTTCATTGCCCTCGATGCGGATAGTGTCGCCGGCGGCGGCGTTGGCCTCGCCGTTGAACCGGTCTAGGCCGTCGCCGACGTTCCACACCATGATGTCGTCGCCGGTGCCTGCCAGGATGGTATCATTGCCACCACCGCTGAAGATGATGTCGTTGCCGCCGCCTGCGTTGATCGCGCTTGCGGCACCGTCGGCAACGATGATCTCCGCGTTTGCGCCGCCATTGATGGCGCCGGCATCAAAATTCACCGAAACTGTCGCGGTGTCATTGGCGAGGCCGTCGGTTGCGGTATAGGTGGCCGATCTGCCTTGCTGCGTGTTGTAGCCGAATGTCGTGACGCCACCGGAACGGGCGACCGAGAAATTGGTCTGGTTCTCCGTGATGCCCGTGATCGAGAGCGCTCCGTCCAGATCCACGTCATTGGCGAGCAGGACCCAGTCCGGCAGGGCGAAATTGGTCTGGATATTGGTGATGACAATGTCATTTACGGCATTCGGCAGGTCGTTTAGCGCCGTGACATTGACGGTGGTGCGCGCAACGTTTGAGGAAAGCAGGCCGTCATTGACGGTGACTTCAATCACGCGCGGTGTGGTGTTCGGGTTCTCTGAAGTGTTGCGATAGCTGATCGACTGGATGGCACTCTGATAGGCCGCCAGCGAGGCAACGCCTTCCAAAGTCACGACAATGGTCGAGCCGACAGCCTGGGTCGTCGCCGAGATCGTTGCATTCGGACCGGTGAGGGCGTTCGGAATGACGAATTCGTCGTCGGCGAAGGCATTGGTCAGCACGATGCGGGCCGAGGCGAGGGTCTCGCCGTCATCGGTGATGCGCGGCAGCGAGGCGATCGCTGTCGCTGCGGCGTTCTCCGTGTAGCTTGTGACGATGTCGACGGAGGCCGGATTGGCCGGAACTTCGAAGACGGCATTGATGCTGACATTGTCGATCGTGAAGGTTTCGCCGTTGTCCAGTGTGTTGTTGGCGCGGAAGCGGATGGCAGCATTGGCGGTGTATTGAACCTCCGTCGGCAGAGTGACCGAGATGTTGCCGCCGTTGTTACCGTTGAACGTGCGCAATGTGGTGAAGGTGGTGCCGTCAGCGGCGAATTCGAAGAGGATTTCCTCGTCATCTCCCAAGATGGGGAAGGCGGTGACGTTGACGTCGCTAATCGAGAAGGTAACGACCGCAGACGATGCACCTTCAAGGTTCAATGCCCGGGTGACCGAGGCATTGTCGGCATTGCCCGTAGAGAAGGTCAATGTGCCTGCATTGGTTACCTGGACGCTTCCTGTCGTCGCACTGCCATTGGCGTCGTCTCCCGTTTCCGTCCAGGCGGCATTGAAACTGCCATTGGTGCCGTTATTGTTGGCATAGGAACGGGTACTGAAAGTGTCGGCCCAGTTGCGGTTGACGATGTCGAAGCCGTTGAGTTCAATTTCCGGCGCGATCAGCGAGACCGTCCGGTCGGCAAACTGCAGCTTCTCGATGTTCCACAGCCGGTCGATGCCGTCGGCTGCCAGCTGTCGACCGGTGATCGGATCGACGCCACCGACGGTCGGATTGACGTGGTTGACGGTAAAGCTTCCGTCCTCGTTCGCGGTGATTTGGTAGTTGTCGAAATTGTCCCAGTAGACAGCCGTGTCGATATCGCCGGCATTGCCGCCATTGACGATTTCACGAACGATGGTCAAAGCGCCGGGATTGACGACGCGGCCGAACATCAACTGATCGAGGGTAAGGCCGTTGAAAGCGGGTACGGCGCCAGGATCGGGCGCCCCGTCCACATAGTCCGCAAGCCTCCAGACGACATCGTCGAGACCATCGACGGTATAGGCGACGCCGCCATGGGTGAAGCCGATGCGGACATTGAGCCAGCTGTCGCCGTCGATCACGTCGTCGCCGCCACGGCCCTCGATCAGGTCGCTGCCTCCGCCACCGAGGAGTATATTGCCGTCGTCGAAGGCGACTTCGGTTTCGCGGGCTGTCTCGCCCACCGTAATGCTGTTCTGCACCAGGTCGCCGAGCAGTTGACGAAGACCGGTGATGCGATCAACGCCGGCTTGGCTGAGGTGGTGCTTGACCATAGTGCCCTCGGCACCGGCAAGGTTTGCACCCGGATTGACCTCCGGCTCTGCCGGTGGCGTGGTGGGAAATGCGGTCGCGCGGTCATCGCCCCTTAGTACGTCGTTCGACTTGTATCCTGACAAGCCTTCGACAGCGTCGAAGCGGTTGCGCAGGATATCCTGTTGTTCGGTCGTGAAGATCGGACGCAGAAGATCGCCGTCCGCCGACTTGGTGGAGCCCTTGTAGGCCGCCCAGTCATAGCCCCACATCCCCTCATTGCGCATGACGCTTTCGCCCTGCACCATGATGTCGTCGCCGGATTCAGCGTCGAAGTCATGCTCGTTCTCTCCGGCGAACATGACATCGTGGCCGATGATCGTCGAATTGAAGAAGAGTTCGGAATTGTCACCGGCTGTCGTATCGAAGCCATTGCCGGCCTCGATCCAGTCGTCGCCCTCATTGCCGAGCAGGAAGTCTGAGCCTTCGCCGCCGAGCATGAAGTCGTTGCCTTCGCCGCCGAACATTTCCTTGCCGTCGGGACCGGCGATCAGGAAGTCGGAGCCCTGGTTGCCGAAGACCAGCGCGAGACCGGAGCCGCCATGGACGACATCATTGCCTTCCTCGCCCATCAGGAAGTCGGTCTCACCGATATCGGTACCCGAATTGGTGATGATGTCGTCGCCTGTGCCGCCATGCACCTTGTCGACGCCATAGCCGGCCTCTATGCGGTCATTGCCGCCGCGGCCCCAGACTGTATCGTCGCCGCCGCCGGCAATGATCGTATCGTCCTGGTTTGTGCCCTGGATGAGGGCATGGTCCAGACTGTTGAACTGGATGAAATTGGCGCCCCGCTGCACCATGGGCGACAGTGCGTTCTGGAACGGATCTTCGCCCATCGGGTCCGGACCGGCCCACTTGGCCTGTTCTGCCGGGTCGACATATAGCACATGGTCCGGGACCGAGAAGATGTCGCCCGGAACGGCATAGCCGCTCTCGCCGATGTCCGTATTGCGGATGACAAGTTCGGCCAGCGAGTTCGCCTCCAGCTCGTTCAGTAGGTTGAGGCCCTGGGTGCGCGAAAGATAGTAGAAGCGGTCGCCGTTCTGCAGGTTTTCGAGTTGCAGTTCGAAGACGAAGGAGAAGGTGGAGCCCAGCATGCCGCCGAAGGCCATCTTCTTTTCGGCAAGACCACCGACCCAGAGGTCAACGTCGTTGAGACCGCCGAGTCCGGCCGCGTAGATACCGGTGCCGTTGAGGAACGCCTGCCGGTCCACTTCGTCGAGCGAGGCGCTGCCGAAGACCAGGTTCATGGCCGCATCGCGCCTGGCATCGGTGGTCGTGGCCGAGGTAATCGTCGAATGCGTGCCATAGGCGGCAATGAAATTGACGATTGAGGCCGAGTTCTTCAGGTTCATCCCGAAGTCGATCCAGTTCTTGTACGGATCGAGCTGGGTATCGCCACTAGCGATTTCTTTGAACTGCGCACGAGCAGCATTGAGGCTTGGAATGCCCGTTTCCCGACCGCGAGCGATGTTGAGTGCAGGAAGGTCAAGTGGGATGCCGACCAAATGGTTACGCAGGACGTCGGTGACGTATTCGTCGATCTCGTTGCCGACCTGGCCCGTCATGCCGCGAATGACGGCACCGGCCCCCTGCTCGGCGGTGATGGTCCCCGGCGCATAGGCGAGCGGATTGAGGAAGGCATCGAACAGGTCCATCGATGAACCGACGCCGTCGGCGTCTATGCTGTCGACGGTTTCGTTCAGCATCGAGTGGCCGAAGCGATAGACCACATGGGCGAACTCGGCGAAGATCGCCGGATCGATATCCATCGACGGGTTGAATACGAAGAGGTCGATGTCGGGTTGGATTTTCCGGGCGAATTCTTCGAACACGAGATGCTGATACTGCATTTCAGTGGTGAAACGTGCGGCCTGGAACAGGCGCTCACCGTCCCAATTCAGCGTGCCAAGGTCCTGGGGCAGGGACTGAACATCCGTTGAGAGCCACTCGTTTAGGAAGGCGAAATCGCCGGCTTGAGCTGCTTCGATCGCGCGCTCCTTGACTTGCTCCACCGTCTTGTTGTGTTCGGAATGGAAGATGTGGTGAACGGCGGTCAGGCCTATGTTTTCATTGCCGCGACCGTCGCCGGTAATGAAATGGGCGTCGAGCAGTTCGTTGTCGTACGTTGTTGCCTGCCCGACATTGTTGAGGGGAATGGCATTGCCCGCGTCCGTGTCGGCATCAGCCGTTTTCTGAATGGCGGCGGTCGACGGATTGCGATCGTGATCAACGAGGCCGGGCACGGCATTGTGCGCAATGTCGTCAAGGAAGGCGTGTCCTGTGAGGACGGCATTCGCAAGGCTGATCGGTGCGGCAGGATTGCCTTCGACGAGACCATTCGCGGTTATGAGTTGCGGGAACCCGTTCGTGCCTCGGATGAACTCGCCGTAAGCGTCCATCAGGAAGAGGGGAACCGTTCCGACATACTCGTCGGTGAGGTTGATCCCGAGAATTGTCCTCGCTTGCTCCTTCACTTCGCCCCAAGTGGCAATGCCCTTGGCACCTTCGAGCAAATGTCCCGTCGCCATCGGCTTGCCAGCGCCGTCAAGGTCGTATTCCCGCAGGAATAGTTGTTTCGAGGCCGTGGAGGAGTAGGTTTGGTTCTGGTCGATGAAGGGTGTCGTGAAGTTGCGCGGCTCCAGAGGCGAGCGGGTGAGCACCATGTAATTGGTAAAGCTCCCTGGAACATAGAGCGGGTCATCGGGAGAGAGGGGAATGTAGATCTTGTCGTTTCCGCCCTTTTCCACGAGGTCGAGACCGTGGTCAAAGAACTGCCCGAACAAAGTGAACCAGGAATTGTAAGGCGCTGACAGGCCCTCATCGGGGGCCACGTTTTCGATAAGCACCGATGGGCCGTCGAACGCGATGCCGTAGCGGCTTTCCAGACCTTCATAGGCTGGGTCGGCATCTGTGGCCGGACGGTCCGAGGCCAGCATCTCCGTCACTTCCGCCGCAAGCACGGCAACGGTTTTCTGTTGGGCCAGAGGAAGAAGCGCGTTATCTGCCTTGGCGTCATTCAATGCCGCGGTGAATTCGGCGCGGATCGCGCTCACTGCAGCCATGATGTCGCCAGAGTATCCAGACTGCTTGAGCGCGGTGTAGATCGCGGCCGGATTGGCCATCGTCTGGTCGACGATCAGGTTGGAGATGAGCCGCGGATCGGCATCGGCAACGGCGCCGCCCGGGGTGTAGGCGCTGTTGGATATTGTCGTGAAACTTGGACCAGCCTGGGAAAAGCCAGTAAGAAGTTGGAACGTGTCGCCGTCGCCGGCGCGCCAACCCTGCTCCAGCAACCGGACGAATGGCTGGTCGGCGGCGCCCCAGTTCTCCCGGCCCTCGGCCAGATTGTTGTAGCTGCCATCGACCGTGCGCAGACCATAGGGTACGTGTTCGGCACTGATCGCGAGTGCCAGCCCCAGATCCGTCACGGTCTGAGCCACATTCGCCACAAGGATACGCTGACCATCGTTGCCGACCGGAAAGCCCTCATTGTCCAGTGTGTATGTATTGCCGTCCTGATCGGTCCAGATCTCCGTGAGACCCGCAGCAAAGTCACCGGAATGCGCGGTTGAATTTGCCTCAGCGATCTTGATCTGCTTGAGAATGAATTCCAGGTCGTGCGTGTTCAGCTGAACCATCTGATATCAGGGGCCGTGCCCCGCCTCCCAAGTTTCGAACCCGATGCGCCGCTTCGTCCCCCATGGACATCTGGAGCTGGCATCCCACCTGCCACGATGCCAGAACCTCCCGTCTTTAAAAGGGAACATGGTCCAACGATAAATCGGCATATGGTCTGAGAATTCTTCGGACCATGGTCGGAAGACGCGCGGGGAGATATTGCTGTACGACAATGCGATCCGAGTTACATTTTATGTTTGATTTAAAGAGTTTGACCTAGGGTTTGCGTTTCAGTTCGATGCTCGCGTTGGAGGGAATCATGCGTGAGACTTCAGGGCCTGCGGAAAAAACTGCAATGCTGGTGCTGGCGTCGGGACGCCGGGAGAGATGGCTCGGCACAGCCATGACGTCGATCGCCAATCTCTCGATTGCCAACCAGTTTCTGATCGCCGCTTCCATCGTGGTCTTCGGCCTGATGGCAGCTGTCGGTCTCTACACCGGCGCCCAGATCGAGCATTCGGCACTCAGTGCGGCTGGCTCTGCCGGTGCCGCACGCATGCAGACCTCGATCGCGCCGCTTCTGCGCCGCAGCGCGGATGGTTCGTTCCTGTTCGATGAACAGCTCAGTCGCGATATTAATCTTCTTATCGGCCAGGGCCCGGAAGGTCAGCGCATAACCAATGTCAAAATATGGCTGGCCGACGGGACGACGGCCTTCTCCGTTCATGGCGAGCGTGCAGGCGAGAACCAGATGTTCCCTGAATTGGAGGATGCGCTGGCTGGCAAAACGGTCGTGTCGCGCACAGTTGAGCACAAGCATGAGTACTCCCAAGCCGAGATGGATGGAGCGCAGCTGGAAATCTATGCGCCGCTTGTGATCGACGTCTCCGGCAAGGTAGCTTTGGCGGGCGAGATCTACCTGGAGTCAAAAATGCTTGAGGCGCAGATATCGCGCTCCCGAGCAATCTCGATGATTGCGGTCTTTCTGGTGTCGGTTCCCATGTTGTCGCTTCTCTACCTGATTGTCCGTCGAAGCGGCCGTGTCATAGAAGAACAGAGACAGACCTTGCGTGAAAGCCTGCGCAACGCGATTGACCTGTCGATCGAAAATAACCGGTTGAGGCTCATGGCGGACAACGCGCGTGTCGAGGCCGGCAAGCTGAACGAGCGCATCCTCGATCAGATCGGTGCCGACTTGCACGACGGTTCGCTCCAGGTTCTCACTTTGGTGAAGCTCAGGTTGAGCGATCTCTTGTCGGCCGATGACCTGCAAGAGAGTAGGCGAACCTCGCTTGGCAAGCTTCTGGACCTCGTCTCGATGACGTTGGAAGAACTGCGCAATGTTTCTGCGGGCCTGATCTTGCCGGAGCTCGAACATGTGTCAGTTCGCGAGGCTATCGAACTGGCACTGAAGCGCTACCTCGAAATCACCGGCTGCGAGGTAAAGCTTGAGTTTCGCAACGATATCGACCTCAGGGTGCATGACCTGTCAATCTGCCTCTACCGTTTTGTCCTTGAGGGCCTGATGAACAGTTATCGCCACGCTCGAGGCAATCGACAGATGGTCAGGTGTGAACTCATCCGGGGACGGCTCTACGTTAGTGTCGCCGACTTTGGTGCACGGCAGGTTCTGTCGTCCGCCAAGGAGGTGCAACGGGCGCGCCTGGGCAAGGTCAGCCAGAAGAGACGTATTCGCTCCTTCGGTGGACGGATGCGGTATTTTCCAAGGCCTACCGGATCCATCGCCGTGGCGCTGCTGCCGATCAATGCCTGATCACTTCGGGCTGGGAGGGGAGCGCATCTGATGAACGGTCACGTGCCACGGCCCGGTTCTTGACGGCAATCACCAACTGCACGCGGTTGCGCACATTCAGCTTCTGCATGAGCGATGTCATGTAGTGTTTGACCGTCTTCTCACTGATGTTGATCGCTTGCCCGATCTCGCGATTGGTCAATCCCTTGAGCAAGCCGCTGACGATCTGCTCTTCGCGGTGATGCAGTCGCGCCGGAGAAGGCAGGCTCTTTCGACGCATCTGGTCGGTCTTCATCGACACGATCACCTTGGTAGCAAAGCCTGGGGTCACATAGGTTTCACCCCGACAGGCAATCTTGATCGCCTCGTGCAGCTCCGAAGAGGAACTTCCTTTCAGGACATAGGCCGAAACGCCAGCTTCCAGAAGTTCAATGGCAGGTTGAATCATGTTGCTGGCAGTAAAGACAATCACCTTTGTTGCGGAAGAGCTGGTCATGATCTGTGCAATTGCAGCAAAAGTATCGCCAGGCATGGTCAGATCCATGACGATCGCATCCGGTTCAAGTTCTTCAACGATCCGCACGGCGTCGCAGGCAGAGTGGCCCATAGCCACGACTTCAAGGTCACTTTTTTCACTGTAGAGGCTTACAAGCCCCTCAAGCAAAACATGGTGGTCATCAATAAAAGCGACACGTATTTTCATCACGCAACCCGTCTATTTTTTTCATTATTAGCGTTATTCCTGAATTAGATAAAGCGGATGGTAAAAGAGTGGTTAATCGAGGTTGAGTTAGAAGGATGAGGATTACCAACCGAAGATGGTAGCCTGTTTTCTCTACCGCGCCGGCCCTGTTTTTCGATTGGTGGGTATGGGTGGATGCCTGAATTTTGCGGGTGGAACGCAGTGCCGCATCTGTGAGGGTGCGACATCAAGGGTTTGATATCAATCAATATTGTCTGAAGAGATTGATTGAAACGTGCTTAAACGTCACGCCGCTTGCTGCGGTGCGGGGCTTCCATCTCAATGCAATCTCTGGCTGACGAGCTGTTCGTGAAGCGCTTATCCCGTGCCTCGTCTTTAGGCCGGCCCGCGAGTTTTTTACCGGGTACCGCAATAGCAATCTGTCTGAAGTGATATGTCGGTGGTACCTTTATTGGGGTATCTTTCGGAAGGCGACTTCCAGCCGTCAGAGGTGGGGAGTCTGACCGATGGCCGCGCCGCGGCCCATTCGGTCTTGCCCAACGCAGCCGTGCGGCCGACAAGGGGCGGACTGCAGCCGACACCTGACCACAATCGACGATTGGAAATGACAATCCGCTCCACTCGACAAATCGGGCGTAAGATCGATAGATTGGCCGAGGTCATGTCGGGAGCGTGGCCCGGAGGCATTTCATATCGATTTACTGACGTCTGACTTTGGACTTTCGTCTGCGCGTGTCCCGTCACGTGCGGCATTCTTGGCTGAAAATGTTGGTGGCGATTGCGATGAATGAAATGGTGGCCTCTTTCACCTACAGCCCGATCCTTGTTGCGCTTTCCGTCCTGGTGGCGATCCAGGCAAGTTATGTCGGCATCAGTCTTGCCCTTTTGATCCCTGGTGCTTTTGCCAATCGGCGTCGCCTGCTGATCGCGGGATCGGCGACGACGCTCGCGGTCGGTATCTGGAGCATGCATTTCATCGGCATGCTGGCCGTGACGACCTCTGTTGCAATCGACTACGCGGTCTTGCCGACGCTTCTGTCATTCTTCGTAAGTGGTCTGGTCACCGGCGTTGCCATCTATCTGGCAAGCCTGCGCTCGCGACGTCTGTTGATCCTGGCAGCTTTTGCCATGGGGCTCGGCATTACAGCCATGCACTATGTCGGCATGATCGCCATTCATTCGGTCGTACATGTCAACCATGATCCGCTTTATGTACTAGCAAGCGTCACAATTGCCGTCGCCGCTTCAGGTCTTGCGCTCTGGCTCGCCTTTTCCGCCGACAGGCGGCCACCGCTTTTTCTCTGTGCCGTCGTGCTTGGCTGTGCTGTGTCGGGCATGCACTATATGGCGATGGCCGGCATGAGCCTGCATCTGCCCGGTCAGATGTCAGGCTCGCATGATGCCGTAGCCAAGTCGGTGATCTCAGGTGATATGTTGGCCATAATCGTCAGCGTGGTCGCCTGTACGATTTCCGCCGTCTTCATGCTGGCGCTGATTCCGTCCGAAACAAAGGAGGGTGCTGGAGATGCCTCATGGAATACGGCGCATGCGTCACTATCCGCGGGGATCGAGCCGTCGCCGGGAGATGACTGTGTCGGCGACGTGCGTGATGCCGGCTTGCCGTTAGCCGATCCTTCACTCGCTCTTTTGCCGGTAGAGAGAAACGGCGCTCGCTTTCACATCGCACCGGAAGAGATCGCCTCGGTTCATTCCAACGCCCATTACACCTATGTGTTCAATGGGCGCGACGATCTTTTCTGTCCCTTGTCAATTTCCGAGATCGCATCGCGCCTTGGCAAGGCACGCTTTTTCCGCACCCATCGCAGCTATATCGTCAATCTCGATTTCGTTGCGCGGGTCAAGAAGTCCGGGGATGCCGGGGTCGCGGAACTGGATACGCCCCTGCGCAGAACGGTTCCGGTCAGTCGCGCCAGGTTGACTGCGCTTCGTCATGAACTGGCCCTGCACCAGGTGTCTGCGCCGACAGGTATATCGCACGCATAGGTCAGCCCATCTGTCGCAGTTGGCGCAATCTGTACCGCAGTTCGTGCATTTTCAGGCATTTGGTGTGGTTGCACTTGTATCGAAGCGCTAATCTCCGCCTCCTTCTCCAACCCGACACCGTGCCTGAGGAGACGCGGTGAATTCGCCGGTGCAATGCGCCATGACGATTGGGTGACGGGCCGCGATACGTGCTTTGGGAGGAGCGCAATCATGATACCAGGAAGCTTTGACTACCATCGGCCAACGACGATTGTTGCGGCCGTCGCGCTGCTTACCGAGCTTGGAGAGGACGCCCGTCCCTTGGCAGGTGGTCACAGCCTCATCCCTTTGATGAAAACGCGTCTCGCCGCGCCCGAACACCTGATTGATCTGGGTGGCATCGAAGGGCTGAACGTCATCGAGCTTGATGGCGATGAGATTGTCATCGGAGCGATGACGACGCAGCATGCGTTGATATCGTCGCCGCTTTTGGCCGAATTCCTGCCGATCGTTCGTGAAACGGCGTTGATGATCGCGGACCCTCAGATCCGCTACAAGGGAACGATTGGTGGCAATTGTGCCAATGGTGATCCAGGCAATGACATGCCGGCACTGATGCAATGTCTGAACGCCCGTTACGCGCTGACGGGCGTTACCGGAACACGGGATGTGACAGCGCGCGGCTTCTATCTGGGCGCTTACGAAACCGAATTGGCGGCAGGAGAGATCCTGACATCCGTACGCATTCCCATCCCCCCTGGTGGTCATGGCTACGCCTACGAAAAACTCAAGCGCAAGGTGGGAGACTATGCAACCGCCGCCGCGGCCGTGATCCTGACCATGGCTGCTGGCACCTGCACCAGCGCCTCGATCGGCCTGACAAATGTGTCCGAAACGCCGCTCTGGGCTGCGGAAGCAGGCATGATACTCACCGGCACCATGCTCGATGCGGCGACCATCGACCGGGCTGTTGCTGCCGCAGAGGCAATCACCAATCCGGCATCCGACATGCGCGGGCCATCGGAATATCGCACCAAGATGGCGGGCGTCATGCTGCGCCGTGCACTTGAGCGGGCGCGCGCCCGCGCCACGGTTTGAGGGGGAAGCAATGACCAAGTCACACATCAAGGTCACCATCAACGGTAAGGTTGTCGAAGCGCTGGTCGAGCCGCGCACCTTGTTGATCCATTTTCTGCGCGAGCAGCAAAACCTTACCGGCGCCCATATCGGCTGCGACACCGGCCATTGCGGCGCATGCACCGTCGACATGGACGACATGTCGGTGAAAAGTTGCATGACGTTTGCAGTACAGGCGGATGGCGCGTCGATCACGACCATTGAAGGTATGGCCAATCCTGACGGTACGCTGAGCGCCTTGCAGGAAGGTTTTCGCATGATGCATGGCCTGCAATGTGGCTATTGCACGCCGGGCATGATCCTGCGGGCGCACCGCCTGCTGCAGGAAAATGCCAATCCGACCGAGGAGGAAATCCGCTACGGGATTGCCGGCAATCTCTGTCGCTGCACGGGTTACGTGAATATCGTCAAGGCCATCCAGTATGCGGCGGCCAAGATCAACGGAACACCCTTTCTGGAGGCGGCAGAATGAACGAGCAAGTCAAGATCGACATAGCCATCGACCGGGCCGAGCGCACCGAAAAGCTCCAGGGCATGGGCTGCAAGCGCAAACGCGTCGAAGACATCCGCTTCACCCAGGGCAAAGGCAACTACGTTGACGACATAAAGCTGCCCGGCATGCTGTTTGGCGATTTCGTTCGTTCGCCGCATGCCCATGCCCGCATCGTCAGCATCGATACCTCGCGAGCCAAGGCATTGCCAGGTGTGGTCGCGGTGCTTACCGCCGCTGATCTGAAGCCGTTGGGACTGCACTACATGCCGACGCTGGCCGGTGACGTGCAAGCGGTGCTCGCCGAACACAAGGTTCTGTTCCAGAACCAGGAAATTGCCTTCGTCATCGCCGAGGATCGCTATATCGCCTCCGATGCCACTGAACTGGTGGACGTGATCTATGAGGCGCTGCCCTGTATCGTCGATCCGTTCAAATCGATGGATGCGGATGCGCCCATCCTGCGCGAGGACATCCAGGACAAGATGGTTGGTGCCCATGGACCACGCAAGCACCCCAATCATATCTTCGAATGGACGATCGGTGACAAGGACGCGACCGACGCGGTATTTGCCAATGCCGACGTGGCGATCAAGGAAATGCTGGTCGATCACCGCACCCATCCCTCGCCGCTGGAGACCTGCCAGTCCCTGGCGTCTTTCGACAAGATCAAGGGCGAACTGACACTATGGGGCACCTTCCAGGCGCCGCATGTCATCCGTACCGTTGTGTCGCTGATTTCAGGGCTGCCGGAGCACAAGATCCATGTAATTGCCCCCGATATAGGCGGCGGTTTCGGCAATAAGGTCGGAGCCTATTCGGGCTATGTCTGCTCCGTGGTCGGCTCGATCGTGCTCGGCGTTCCGGTCAAGTGGGTCGAGGATCGGATGGAGAACCTGTCCACCACGTCCTTTGCCCGCGACTATCACATGAGCACCGAGCTAGCCGCCACCAGCGACGGCAAGATCCTCGCGATGCGCGTGCATGTACTGGCCGATCATGGCGCCTTCGATGCTTGCGCCGATCCGTCCAAGTGGCCGGCCGGTTTCATGAACATCTGCACGGGATCCTACGATATTCCCGTGGCGCATCTGGCGGTTGACGGCGTCTACACCAATAAGGCCTCTGGTGGCGTTGCCTATCGCTGTTCGTTTCGTGTGACGGAAGCGGTTTTTGCCATCGAGCGCGCCATCGAAGTGCTGGCGCAGAAACTCGGCATGGATTCCGCCGACCTGCGCATGAAGAACTTCATCAAGGCCGAACAGTTTCCCTACCAGTCGGCGCTGGGCTGGGAATATGACAGCGGCGATTATCACATGGCGATGCAGAAGGCGATGGATACCATCGGTTACCGCCAGCTGCGTGACGAGCAGTCTGCCAAGCGCGACGCGTTCAAACGGGGAGAGACCCGCGAGATCATGGGCATCGGCATTTCGTTCTTTACCGAAATCGTCGGCGCGGGACCGGCCAAGAATTGCGACATCCTCGGTATTGCCATGTTCGACTCTGCCGAAATCCGCATCCATCCGACCGGCTCGGTTATCGCTCGCATGGGCACCAAGAGCCAGGGGCAGGGGCATGAGACGACCTATGCCCAGATCATCGCGACCGAACTCGGCATTCCCGCAGACGATATCATGATCGAGGAAGGCAATACCGATACCGCGCCTTACGGTCTCGGCACCTACGGATCGCGTTCCACGCCCGTCGCCGGTGCCGCGACAGCAGTCGCCGCCCGCAAGATCAAGGCCAAGGCACAGATGATCGCGGCGCATATGCTGGAGGTTCACGAGGGTGATCTGGAATGGGACGTCGACCGGTTTCGGGTCAAGGGCCTGCCGGAAAAATTCAAGACCATGAAGGAAGTAGCATGGTCGGCCTATAATGCACCGCCACCGAACATGGAGCCGGGTCTCGAAGCCGTAAACTACTACGAGCCGCCCAACATGACCTATCCGTTCGGTGCGTATTTCTGCGTCATGGACATCGACGTCGATACCGGCGTGGCCAAGACACGACGCTTCTATGCGCTGGACGACTGCGGCACGCGCATCAATCCGATGATTATTGAAGGTCAGGTGCATGGCGGGCTGACCGAAGCCTTTGCCTGCGCAATGGGCCAGGAGATCCGCTATGATGACATGGGCAATGTCATGGGCGCCTCGTTCATGGACTTCTTCCTGCCGACCGCCGTGGAAACGCCGAAGTGGGAAACCGACTTCACCGTGACTCCATCGCCGCATCACCCGATCGGTGCCAAGGGTGTCGGCGAAAGCCCGCATGTCGGCGGTGTGCCGTGTTTCTCCAATGCGGTCAACGATGCCTACGCCTTCCTCGACGCCGGCCACATCCAGATGCCGCACGATGCCTGGCGTTTGTGGAAAGTCGGAGAGCGCCTGGGCCTGCACGCGTAAGATAGGACAGAGCATGGCGATCACGCTTCCTCAGGATCAGGTTGCCGGCGAGATGGCGGCGGTCGGGTATGTCCCCGATCGCGATCTGGCGACCGCACTTTGGCTCATGAACAGCCTGAAGCGGCCACTGCTGCTGGAGGGAGAGGCGGGTGTCGGCAAGACCGAGGTGGCGCGGGCCTTGGCTCTGGCGCGCGATACCCGGCTGATCCGGCTGCAATGTTATGAGGGACTGGACCAGAGTTCGGCGCTGTATGAATGGAACTACCAGCGGCAATTGCTGGCGATCAAGGCACGCGAGGGCCAGCATGGTTTGAACGCCGACCAGGTCGAGGAGCAGATCTTTTCGGAAAAGTACCTGCTGGAGAGGCCATTGCTGGCGGCCATCCGGCAGTCCAAACCGCCAGTGCTGCTGATTGATGAGATTGATCGTGCCGACGAGGAGTTCGAAGCCTTCTTGCTGGAACTGCTGTCGGATTTCCAGGTGTCTATCCCGGAACTCGGCACGATCAGCGCATTGACGATCCCAATGGTGATCCTGACCTCGAACGGCACGCGGGAATTGTCCGATGCGCTGCGCCGACGCTGCCTGTACCACTATGTCGATTTCCCCGATATCGATCGGGAGGCGCGCATCATCGTGTCGCGGTTGCCGCACATCGACGCGGCATTGGCGCTTCAGATCGCCAGCATGGTCAACCTGATCCGCAAGGAAGAACTGCGCAAGGCGCCCGGCATAGCCGAGACGCTGGATTGGGCGGCAACATTGGCTGGCCTTGATATCCGGGTTTTGCGGGACGAGCCTGAAGCCGTGTTCGAGACGTTGATGTGTCTGATCAAGACTGCGGAGGACAAGACGCGGATGACGCGGCAGGTATCGGACCGGCTGTTGGGCAAGGTGGCGTGAGATGAGCGCGTTGCGAATGAGCGAGGCTGATCTTGGCGCGATGATGCGGGCGAAGCTGTCGGGCTTTGTCACGACGCTGCGTGACAATGGGTTCATCATCGGCCTGGCCGAGATGCGCGATGCGCTCGGTGTGATGAGTGGCGCATGTGCTTCGCGACCATCCCGATTTCGACCGGCGCTTCGGGCGCTGTTCTGCAGCCGGCATTCGGATTGGCAGAAGTTCGACGAGATTTTTGACGCCTTTTGGACAGGACGCGGCATGAAGTCGGCGACGCGCATGACAGGCGCACCACGGAAGGCGCCGAGTGGCCTGCAGGCGGTGGCGGGAGGCCGAGGTTTGGGCGACAGCCTGAATGCCGACCATGTTCAGCGCGGCGAAGACGCCGAGCAGACGGAAGTTGGTCAGTCGAAGCGCGAGGGGGCGTCACACACCGAGACTTTGGCAAGAACCGATTTTCGCCACCTGACCGATCCGAACGATCTGGCCGCGGCCCACGATCTGGCGGCGCGTCTGGCGCGCAGCATGCGGGCACGGTTGACACGACGGATGCGTGCCCGGCGCGTTGGGCAGAGGCTCGATCTGAGGCGCACCATCCACAAGAGCATCGCGCATGGCGGCACGCCGATCGAACTCATCCATCGCCGTCGCAAGGACAAACCGCTGAGGCTGGTGGTATTACTGGACGCGTCTGGCTCCATGAGTCTCTATTCCGCGGTATTCCTACGCTTCCTCCATGGGGTGCTGGACGCATTTCGCGAGGCCGAAGCGTTCATCTTCCACACGCGGCTTATCCATGTGTCACCGGCCCTGCGCGAGCGCGATCCGCAGCGGGCAGTGGAGCGCATGTCGTTGATGGCAGAAGGTGTAGGCGGCGGCACGCGGATCGGCGAAAGTCTCGGCACCTTCAACCGCTGGCACGCCAAGCGCTGTCTCCATTCACGCAGCTGTGTTATAATTGTCTCTGATGGTTACGACACTGGACCCGCCGAGCAGCTAGGCGCGGAAATGCGGGCGCTGCGCCGCCGCTGTAGACGCATCGCCTGGCTCAATCCGTTGATCGGCTGGCGGGATTATGTGGCGGAAGCGGCCGGCATGAAGGCGGCGTTGCCTTATGTCGATCTGTTTGCCCCGGCCCACAATCTCGAGAGCTTGGGAGCCATCGAACCTTATCTGGCGAGGATCTGATCATGCGGCCGCCGTCCGACATACTCGATCTGGTGAGCGAAGCCCGGGCTCGTGGTGAGCCTTTTGCCATTGCAACCGTGGTCCGCACGGTCTCCGTCACCGCCGCCAAGGCTGGCGCGAAAGCCATCGTTCTGGCCGACGGCAGCATATCCGCCGGCTGGATCGGTGGCGGCTGCGCAAAGGGTGCTGTTTTGAGGGCGGCACATGAGGCCATCCGCGATGGTCAGCCCCGCCTGATCAGCATACAGCCGGAGGATCTGCTGGATATGCAGCAGGTTGCGCCGGGAGAGCAGAAAGACGGGATCTTTTATGCCCGCAATATGTGCCCAAGCCAGGGTACCATGGATGTCTTTGTCGAGCCCGTGTTGCCAAGACCGAATCTCATCATCCTCGGTGCTTCGCCGGTGGCGCTTGCGCTCGCTGATATTGCACGGCGCATGGGCTTTTTCATCACACTCTGTGCCCCGGCCGCCGACCGTTCCGGTTTTGATGATGTCGATCGCCTGATTGACGGACTCGATGTGCCGGTGGGTGTCACATCGGGCGACTTTGTCGTCATCGCCACCCAGGGACGTGGCGACAGTGCCGCGTTGAAGGCAGTTCTCGGCCTGACGGTTCGCTACATCGGTTTTGTCGGCTCAACGAAGAAATTTTCAGCGCTTCGTCGGGATCTTGAAGCGTCAGGCCTCGCAGTCGCGGCTATGGATGATATCCGATCACCCGCGGGCCTTGATCTCGGTTCCATCACGCCGGATGAAATCGCCTTTTCGATCGTCGCTGAAATGATCGAGGTCCGCCGTCGCGGCCAGAGACACGCCTGAGGCTTAGAAGCGTTTATCACGAGACACCGGAATTGGGAGAGACAATATGGATATGAATGGATCACAGCGGATCGAGGCGTCGCGGGAAACGGTTTTTGCCGGACTGAACGACGTCGATGTGCTTCGCCAATGTATTCCTGGATGCGATAGTATCGAAAAGACATCCGACACGGACATGGTCGCCAAGGTCACCTTGCGCATTGGGCCGGTCAAAGCCAGCTTTGCCGGTAAGGTCACGCTGTCCGATCTCGATCCGCCGAATGGTTACACGATCTCTGGCGAAGGGTCGGGTGGCATGGCCGGCTTTGCCAAGGGAAGCGCCAGAGTAACCTTGGAGCCGGACGGCGCCGCGACAATCCTGCACTATACCGTGACGGCCGAGATTGGCGGCAAGCTGGCGCAGATGGGCAGCCGCCTGATCGACAGCACCGCCAAGAAGCTGGCGGGTGACTTCTTTGCCAAATTCGGCGAGATCGTCGGCACGCCGCCCGCAGATAGCAGCGCGGCCGAAGCGGCACCCGATGGCGACGAGGCCCCCAAGAAGGGTTGGTTTGGTCGGCTTGTCGGCACCACATCGGCCGCATTGCTGCTAGTCGCGATGAGTTCCGATGTCTGCTGCCTCACTGGACAGCATCATGTTGTCGCGGACGAACTGGCGATTTCGATCTGTACGTCGCAGCCTGTCGTCTAGCCGAATCTCGACAACTGCCGCGCGTCCTAAGGGTGACTGTGGTTGGGCTGCGTAATCGGCAGATGCAGGCTAAGTGGAGCTTTGAGCTGCGTACATGCTTCTTGCCGTATCGGTTGTACGCGCCGGTTCCGCGCCACATGAGAGATATGCAAGGGCGATGACGGCGCTGATGCTAATGCTAGTGCTAATGCCGATGTGTTCATATGTCGTAGCTGTGGCCGGCGCTGAGTGACGAGATGAACTTCTTCGTGCGATCGCGTTCCGGTGCCTGGAAGATCGTTTTCGGTGCTCCGCTCTCGACGATCAGGCCGCCATCCAGGAACAGCACCTGGTCTGCGACACGCGAGGCAAGCCGCAGGTCATGGGTCGCCATGATCATGGTCGTTCCTTCGCGAGCAAGCCGGCTCAGCACTTCGACGACTTCTTCTGCAAGTTCCGGGTCGAGTGCCGATGTCGGCTCGTCGCAGAGAAGCACGCGGGGCGACGGTGCCAGCGCACGTGCGATTGCGACGCGCTGTTGTTGACCGCCAGAAAGCGTTGCCGGCCACGCATCGGCTTTGTGCGCCATGCCGACCTTTTGCAGAAGGTCGGCCGCATGATGCCGTGCCTTTTCCTTCGGCCATTTGAGTACGGTGACCAGCCCTTCCATGACATTCTCGATGGCAGTCTGGTGGGGGAATAACTGGAAATTTTGAAACACCATGCCGGTCTGGCGACGCAGGCGCTGGGTCGCATCCCATCCCGTCTTTTGGCCGGGTAGGAACCGGATGGTTTCCTCACCGAGGCGGATGGTGCCGGAGGTTGGCGATTCAAGCAGGTTGATGCAGCGCAGGAGCGTGCTCTTGCCGCCGCCGGAGGGGCCGACAAGTGCGGTGACGGTGCCTTCGGCGATCGTCACGCTGATGTCCTTCAGCACGACATTGTCGCCAAAGCGTTTTTCGATATGGGACAGTTCGATCATGTTCTGGCCTCCAGAAAGCCGCCATACCGGGCAAAGCGTTTTTCCAGCCGAACCTGCAAGGCCGAGAGGACAGAACTCATCGCGAGGTATATCAGGGCGGCCTCGATATAGAGGATCAAGGGCTCGTATGTTGTGGCCACAATGCGCTGGGCGGTCTGGAAAAGTTCAGGGACGGTTATGGCGGCCGCAAGCGACGTGTCTTTCACCAGCGAGATGAAGGTGTTGGAAAGCGGAGGAACCGCAACGCGTGCTGCTTGTGGCAGGATGGTGCGGCGCATCGCCTGGCTCCAGCTCATGCCGATGGAATAGGCGGCTTCCCATTGTCCACGCGGGACAGAGGCAATCACGGCACGTATGATTTCGGACGTGTAGGCGCCGATATTCAAGGTGAAGCCGATCAGGGCGGCGGGAAATGCATCCAGCAAAATGCCGAGGCTGGGAAGGCCATAAAAAATGACGAAGAGTTGCACCAGCAGCGGCGTGCCGCGGATCACCCAGACGTAGAAACGGGCGATCGCGACCAGCGGCCTCGGACCGAAGAGGCGCGTCACGGCGACCACAAGTCCGAGTGCAAGACCCAGTACGAAGGACAGGAGGGTTAGCGGAATGGTGAAGACCAGACCCGCCCATAAAAGCGGCTGGAGCGAATCCAGCATGAGTTGAAGCCAGGCGGGCAAGATCTGATTCCTCGAATGAAACAATCCGCTCCAAGCGTTTTGCGTCGCTTGGAGCGGATCAGACTATAGCGATACGCGGACCGGTTCGATACCGCCCCGCGCTTCGAGTTCCCAAACCTTTTATTTGGATACGTCGGCGCCGAAGTATTTTTGCGAAATCGCCTCATAGGTACCGTCAGCCTTGATGTCGTTCAAAGCCTTGTTGATGGCGTCCTGCAACTCTGTTTCGCCTTTGCGCAATATCACGCCGGAGTAATCGGCATCGGCCTGTTCGGCGACAATCTTCACGGGCGCATCGGGCTTCTGCTTCTTGAAGTCGAGGAAGGAGAGGCTGTCATTGATGGTGGCATCGGCACGGCCGGTCAGCACGAGCTGGATCGACTGGTCAAAGCCGTCCGTGCCGACGAGCTCGGCGCCCGATGCCTGGGCCAGTTTGCCGAAATTGCTGGAAAGTGACTGTGCCGCGGTCTTGCCGTTCAGATCGGCAAACGAGGTGATGCCGTCATTGTCGGCCTTGACGATCAGGACAGCCTTGGAGGCGATGTAAGGGTCGGAGAAGTCATACTTCTTCTTGCGTTCCTCGGTGATGCCAACCTGGTTGATCACGACGTCATAACGCTTGGCGTCGATGCCGGCGATCAGGCCGTCCCATTTTCCTTCGAGGAATTCCGCCGTTACGCCAAGCTTCTCGGCGATGGCCTTGCCGATCTCGACGTCGAAGCCAACCAGGGCGCCGGACGTGTCATGAAACGTAAACGGGGCATAGGTTCCTTCGGTGCCGATCTTCAGAACGCCCGCCGATTTGATCTCGTCAAGATTCGCGCCCGCGTGGGCAATACCCATGGAAAGGAACTGGGTGAATGCTGCGGCAGCAGCGAGTGTCTGAAACCATTTCATGGTGATTGTCCAATCTGTTGATCATTGGCCTGATAGTCCGGCGTTGATACAAGCGTCGCATGTCGTGCTGGTTATGGCGCCGGACAAATCCCCAATGTTTGCCTTAAACGGCGAAGGTTTTGTCATCGGTCGAACCGCAAGCGGAAATTTTGACCTTCCGGTCAAAATTTATGACGCAGATTGTCGTGTCGAAGGGCTCAAGCTTGGCTCAATCCTCACCGGCCAGCGCTCGCTTCAGTTTGCGTAGCACGACGCCGCGTTCCTTGTCGCTGGCTGCATTTTGCAGCTCGGCCTGCAGTTTGAGGATGAACGACTGGAATGTGTTGTGCCAGTCGTGGTGTCCAGCCCTCAGCGGTTCCAGGCGCAACGCGCGCGCTTCCGATACGTCAATCGCGGCATCCTTGGTGAGCTTGAATGCGGAATCGAGATGAGGTGTCACGATCCGGCTGTCATCAAGGATGGACGACAGGCGCTGGGCGAGACCAGAAAGAGCCGCCTCTTCGCCATGGACCAGAAATACCCCCGCCCTGATCGGCTGCCTTGCCTTGACCCATGACAGCAATTCCGTGCCGTCGGCATGGCCACTGTAGATCTCCAGCTTGCGGATGCGGGCACGCACCTTGATTTCGTCGCCTTGGATGCGGACTGTGGCCGCTCCATCTTCGAGAATCCGCCCCAGCGTTCCGGCCGCCTGATATCCGACAAGAAGGACCGTGCCATTGTCTCGCCAAAGCCAGTTTTTCAGGCGGTGGCGGATGCGCCCCGCCTCGCACATCCCGCTGGCGGCGATCACGATATGAAAGCCCCGGATGAAGTCGACGGCCTTGGACTGTTCGACCGTCTGGGTGAACCGCACGTTCTTCGCATGCAGCGCCTTGCTCAGCAATTGACCGTTTTCCATCCTGCGAGCATGCCGGGCGAAGATTTCGCTGGCGCGCGTGGCGAGCGGTGAATCGATGATGATCGGGCAAGTGTCCACGGCCTTGGTGTTCATGAGGTAAACAAGGTCCGCCAGAAGTTCCTGGGTTCGCTCGACCGCGAAGGAGGGAATGATCAGGGCGCCGTCGTGACGGTTGGCGGCGCGGACCTCGGCCATCAGTGCCGCACGGCGCGTCGGGTCCGATGTTTCAAGTCTCTCGCGATCGCCATAGGTGCTTTCACAAATGACGTAGTCGAAATCTGTCGGCGCCTTCGGATCGAATTGCAGCAGCTTGTGCTCCGGGCCAATGTCACCGGAAAACAGCAACCGAAGCGGACGATCGGCTGTTGCTATTTCGATCTCCACAGATGCCGAGCCGAGGAGATGGCCGGCATTCCATAGACGAAAGCGAATGGACCGCGTCGCTTGCTGCCAGACTTCCAGATCGACCGGCCTGAACAGCGTGAGGGAAACGGCCGCATCCTCGGCGGTATAGATCGGTTCGACACTTTCACGGCCCCGACGTTCGTTGCGCCTGTTGAGATGCACGACCTCGCTTTCCTGGATATGGGCAGAATCCGGCAGCATGATCGAACACAAGTCCGCCGTTGGCTGCGTCGCATAGATCGGCCCTTCGTACCCGGCCTTTGCAAGCTTGGGTAACAGGCCGGAGTGATCGATATGGGCATGTGTCAGGATGACAGCGTCGATCCGGTGCGGCTGGAACGGAAAGGGCCGGTAGTTCAGTTCCTTCTCTGTCTTGGAACCTTGAAACATGCCGCAGTCGATCAGGACCCGTTGATCCTGCCATTCCAGCAGATGACATGAGCCGGTGACGGCCCCTGCTGCTCCATGAAAACGGAGAATCGGTTCGTCCGACATGTTCCATCCTCCTCAGGGAAGTCGTCCGATGGCGATCCTAGTTCGAAGGCATACGTTGGCCATGATCCACATCAAGCAATTTGACGTCCCATTTGCCGATCTTGTTCCGTTGCGATGGGTTCCTTGGTCATGGCCGAGGTGTTCGAAAGTCCCTGTTTACTTCGACCGCACTCGGCTGATGCATAATTTGCATGGCTGACCTGTGAGCTTGTCACTTTTGCAAGGGCGTGCAATCGCCTATATTCCAATCATCGAAACGACGTTGGAACTGAAGCAAGGTTGCTGGCGTCAAAGAGACCTCACGAAAGGGGATCATCATGAACGTAGCACGCTCTTTTAATAACTGGCGCAAGTATCGTCAGACGGTTGCAGAACTGGGCCGCATGTCGAGCCGCGAACTGTCCGATATCGGTATCAGCCGTGCCGACATCAACCGCGTTGCCCGTGGAGCATACGCTCGCTAAAGACTGCAGACTTTCTCGCATGCCGCACGACGCCCGCTGATGACGCGGGCGTTTTTGCGTTTGGGCTTGTGTTTGGCTTGGTATTTGGGATTGGGTCGCGCGGTGCAATCCCGCCCGCCCGTTGCGCCAGTCTTGCGGGCCTAGGCGGCGGATCTTGCGTGCAGGAGTGTCACTGTTTTTGCATGGCTGCACTGCAACAAAGCGCATTTTATAAGCACGGCGATGCTGTATGTTGGTTTTCAACGAAGCGATGCACCTCCTCCCGCAGAGCTTCGTGTTTCAGGCGACCCACTCCTCCTCCCAGGGGCGCCTGTAGGAACAGCGGCACTCCTCCTCCCAGTCGCTGTTCATCCATTCGAAAAGCCTGCCGCACCTCCTCCCGCGGCAGGCTTTTTTCGTTTCTGGGCTATCCTCGAACTATTGGCACGTTTTTTGAGACGGCGTGGCGCGGTTGCCGATGAAGTCGGGTCGGTGGGTCGCGTTCGCGCAACTGACAGACGCTGCCGTTGACGCCGGATCGGCTATTCGATGCCGTAGATTCCGGCGAAGTTCTTCATCCGTCTGGTCGCCAGGTCGGGATTGTCGAGCACGTTTGCCTGATCGGCAAGGCGGAAGATATCCGCATAGTGCAAGATCCCCCGCGCTGATTGCATGCCGGCAGGCAGGCTGAAATGGCTCTGGTGGCCGTTCAGCCATGCGAGAAATACGACGCCCGCCTTGTAGTACTGCGTCGGGGCTTCGAAGATTTTTCGCGACAAGGGGACTGTGGGCTCAATGACGGCGCGGAAGGTTTTTGCGTCGCCGTTTGCAAGGCAAGCAAGCGCCTTGGAGGCTGACGGAGCCACCGCATCGAAAATGCCGAGCAAGGCGTGGCTGTGGCGCTTCCCGTCGCCTTCGATCAACTCGGCGTAGTTGAAGTCATCGCCGGTGAAGCAAAGTACGCCTTGCGGCAGCCGGTCACGCAGCGCGACTTCCTTGCTGTTTTCTAGAAGCGAGATCTTGATGCCTTCAATCTTGTCCCTGTTTTCAGAGATAATGTTCAGCACGCAGTCGAGCGCCTGTTCGAAATCCTTGCTGCCCCAATAGCCGGCAAGCTGGGGATCGAACATGTCGCCGAGCCAGTGAAGCACGACCTTGTCCTTCGCCTGGGAAAGGATGCGGCCATAGACCTTGATGTAGTCGTCGGCCGATACCGCAACGCGGGCCAGTGCGCGGCTTGCCATCATGATGCCGCGGCCGCCGAATTTTTCCACGTATTCGAGCTGTGTTTCATAGGCGGCGATCACGTCGTCGATTGATCGCGTGTCCGCCGGTGCCAGATGATCCGTCCCGACACCGCAGGCGAGATCGGCGCCCTCGACGGTCTTTGCCTCCGCTAGAGAGCGGCGGATAAGTTCCTGCGCGCCAATCCAGCCCAAGCCCATGCCGCGCTGAGAGGTGTCCATGGCCTCGGCAATCTTGAAGCCAAGGCTCCAGAGATGGTGTCGGAAAGCCATGGTCGTGTCCCAGTCGATGGCTGGTCGGTTCCATGGGTCGTGGTCTGAGAAGGGGGCCGATACGACATGGGCGGCGGCATAGGCAATTCGATTGAAAATCGGTGGGGTGGAAGGTCTTTCGACCGGGGTTCCGATCAGTGTGTAAGGGGCGGCGGTTCCGTCCGCAGCGGGCAGGTTCAATGTCAGGGTCATGGGGTTCTCCTCGTCCGTGCCAATTGCCAATAATTTAGATCGTTCCAAATATCAAGATGAATGGTTGGAATCATTGATCGAGGGATTTCATCCCGAAACAACGCGTATGGGGCGAAGCATCAGATTTATTCAGTGAAATTCTAGTGGCGATATCTTCTGTTAGGCGGGGAGCGAGGCGGTCGGGTTCGATTTTTTCGCCTTGACGAATTGGAACGTTCCAATTATGGAGGGTGACACTTGCGAAAGTCGCAGGAGGAATTGATGAGTGCTGCACGGGTGACCGTCATTGATATCGCGAAAGCGGCGGGTGTTTCGAAGTCCACGGTGTCCCTCGTTCTGCAGGGCTCGCCGCTGGTCAATGAGATGACGCGCGCCAAGGTGACGGCCGTGATGCGCGAGCTGGGCTATGTCTATAATCGCGGTGCTGCAAATCTTCGCCAGTCGAGTGCAAAGTCAAAGATCGTCGGTGTTGTCGTCAATGACCTGACCAATGGATTCTTCGCCGAGGTCGCGGTCGGCGTCGATATGGTCGTGCAGTCGGCCGGTTTCGTGCAGTTTCTCGCTAATACCAATGAAAGCGTCGATCGCCAGCTCGAGGTGATCGCCTCGATGCGCGAGCACGGCATTTCAGGCTTGATCATATCGCCGGCGCGCGGCTCGAAGGCTGTGGATTTCAAGCCTCTGGTCAGCGCCGGGATTCCGGTCGTGCTGATGGTGCGCAACATTCAAGGCTCCAAAGTCTCGTCGATCACCTCCGACAATCATGCGGGCATGTATGCAGCCGTCGAACATCTGGCATCGCTCGGTCACAGGCGCATCGCCTTTTTCGGTGGCTTTCCTGATATGTCCATTTTTGACGAGCGCCTTGCAGGTTACCGCGATGGGATGATGGTTGCCGGTCTTGGTTTTGACGAGGACCTCGTGTTTCCGTCTGCGCCATCGCGCGCAGGGGGAGTGGAAGCCCTGGGGCGCGCCCTGTCCATCGCCGATCGGCCTACGGCCTGTGTGTCGTTCAACGATGCGGTCGCCTTCGGAGTTTGCGACGGCCTGCGGTCTCATCGGCTGGAGCCGGGTGCCGATTTTGCCGTGGTCGGCTTTGATGACGTCATCGAGGCCAAGTCGACCGTGCCCGCCCTGACGACGATATCCGTCGATCCGCAAGGCATGGGGCGTCGTGCCGCACAGCTTCTGCTCAAGCAGATCAATGCGGGCAAGCCGGAGCCGGAATCCCTGGTGGGTGCTGTTCGTCTCGTCGTCCGGGAGAGCTGCGGAGCGACGAAGGCTAGCCCTGGGAGGAAGGCATCATGACGGTAGGTTGGGGGTTGGTTGGTGCCAGTACCATCGCACGCGAATGGGTGATCGGCGCGATCCGTGCGACCGGTGGCCAGGTTGTCTCGGTAATGAGCTCGGATGCAGAACGCGCCAAAACCTATGCCCGGGAAAATGGGATTGATCGGTCGACCGCCGATCTGTCCGTTCTGCTGGCCGATCCGGCAATCGCCGCCGTTTACATCTCGACGACCAACGAGAAACATGGCGAGCAGGCCATTGCCGCAGCCAGGGCAGGAAAGCATGTGCTTTGCGAAAAGCCGCTTGCGATGACCCTTGCGGACGCGCATGCGATGGTTAGATGCGCCCGTGAGGCCGGCGTCGTTCTGGCGACCAATCACCACCTGCGCAATGCGTCCAGCCACATTGCCATGCGAGATGCGATTGCCGCTGGCAAGATCGGCCGGCCGCTTGCCGCCCGCGTCTTCCATGCCGTCTATCTGCCGCCGCACCTGCAGGGCTGGCGTCTCGACAAACCGTCGGCTGGTGGCGGCGTGATCCTCGATATAACCGTGCACGACGCTGACACGCTGCGTTTCGTTCTGGGTCGCAATCCAATCGAAGTAACGGCATTTTCGCAATCCGGCGGCATGGGTCGGCAAGGCCTTGAGGATGCGGTCATGGGTGTCATGCGTTTCGAGGACGGCATTCTCGCCCAGTTCCATGATGGCTTTACCACCCGATTTGCCGAGACCGGCTTTGAAGTCCACGGCACGGAGGGCTCTCTTGTGGCGCGCAACGTCATGACCCAGCGCCCTGTGGGGTCCGTGACGCTTCGTAGCGAGGGCGGCGAAGAGGTGCTCATTCTGGGCAACCGCAATCTCTACGAGACAGGCCTTGATGCCTTCCATGCCGCAATCGCCGGCAACGGCAGGCCTTCGGCAACTGGAGAAGACGGTATCTGGTCGCTGGCGACGGGCTTGGCCGTTGTCGAGGCCGCCAGATCCGGGCGCGCCGTCAATGTAGAAACCGGACTTTGAGCAGGGTCACCATGAACAAGCACATCACCCCCGCCGCCGCCGCCGCCCTTATCCCGGATGGCGCTGTCGTGTCTGTCTCCTCGTCCAGTGGCCTTGGCTGCCCGGACCTCATGTTGAAGGCCATCGGCGAGCGCTTCGAGACAACCGGCCATCCGCGCGACATCACCACGCTTCACCCGATTGCGGCCGGCGATATGAGCGGCATCAAGGGTGTCGATCACATCGCCAGGAAAGGCTTGTTGAAGCGTATTCTGGGTGGCTCATATCCTTCGGGCCCATCGACATCGGAGCCGCCGCTGATCTGGCAGATGATCACCGGCAACGAAATCCCGGCCTACAATATTCCGTCTGGCATCCTGTTCGATATGCACCGGGAGGCTGCCGCCAAGCGCCCGGGTGTGCTGACAAAGGTCGGGCTGGACACCTTTGTCGATCCGGAACGCCAGGGATGCGCGATGAATGCCGCCGCCGGGCGAGGCTGTGGTTAAGCGCGTTGAATTCGAGGGGGAGGAATGGCTGTTTTTCCCGTCGATCATCCCACAGGTATCCATCATCCGGGCAACAACGGCCGACGAGCACGGCAACCTGACCTATGAACACGAAGGGGCCTATCTCGGCGGTCTCGACCAGGCGCTGGCTGCTCGCAACAATGGCGGCATCATCATCGCCCAGGTCAAGCGCATCACCAAGGATGGTTCGCTGAAGCCACATGACGTGCGTGTGCCCGGTATGCTTGTCGACTACATCGTGGTCGATCCCGACCAGAAACAGACCACGCAGACCGTCTACGATCCGGCGATCTCCGGCGAGATCTTCCGTCCTCTGGAAACGTTCAGCGTGCCGGAATTCAACATCCAGAAGGTGATTGCCCGTCGCGTGGCGCAGGAATTACAGGCCAATAGCTGCGTCAATCTCGGTTTCGGCATTTCCGCCAATGTGCCGCGCATCCTGATGGAGGAAGGCCTGCATGGGGCGGTGACCTGGGTGATCGAACAGGGCGCTGTCGGGGGCGTGCCGCTTCTCGATTTCGCGTTTGGCTGCGCGTCGAATGCCGATGCCTATATGCCATCGCCCTACCAGTTTACCTACTTCCAGGGTGGCGGCTTTGATGCCTCGCTGCTTTCCTTCCTGGAGATCGGCAGGGATGGCTCCGTCAACGTTTCAAAGCTCTCTTTCCGCCCGCATGTGACGGCAGGAGCAGGCGGCTTTGTCGACATTACGGCCAGAGCCCGCAAGATCGTCTTTTCCGGCATGTTCAACGCCGGTGCAAAGCTTGCCATCGACGCCGGAAAGCTTGTGATCGAGAAGGAAGGAAAGCTCAAGAAACTGGTGAACGAGGTCGAGCACGTCACATTTTCCGGCAAGCGTGCGATCGAACAGGGTCAGGACATTACCTATGTCACGGAGCGCTGTGTGATGAAGCTGACACAGGCCGGTATTGTGCTGACGGAAATCGCGCCCGGTATCGAACTTCAGGCAGATATTCTCGATCAGTCCGATTTCCCGCTGGCGGTTTCGCCCGATCTCAAGCTGATGGATGCGAGCCTGTTTGACGAAGGCCGCATCGGCCTTGAGTTGCCCACCAAGGCGCCCATGGTTCTGGAGGGTCGTTTCCATGGCTAGCGGTACGGTCCGGATCGATATTGAGGAGCATGTGGCGATCCTTACCGTGTCGCGGCCGGAAAAGCGCAATGCGCTCGACCTCGACATGCTGAAAGCGCTCACCGATGCCGCAGACGAAGTGGAGGCGAATAGCCAGGTTCGCGCCGCCGTCCTCACGGGTGAAGGCAAGGGTTTCAGCGCCGGCGGCGATATCAAGGCCTGGGGCGGCATGCGGCCGGAAGAATTCGGCCACGCCTGGGTCCGCCACGGTCACCGTGTTTTTGAGCGAATGGCAACGCTGCGCATGCCGCTGATCGCCGCCATCAACGGCGATGCATTGGGTGGTGGCCTGGAACTTGCCGGCATTGCCGATATCCGGATCGCCGAAGAGCAGGTCCGGGTTGGTCTGCCCGAGACCGGCCTTGGCATGGTGCCTGGCTGGTCCGGCACGCAAAGGCTCGTCAAGCGCTTCGGCGCGCAGGTGGTGCGCCGCATGGCACTCGGCGGCGAAATCTTCACGGCTGAACAGGCCCAGGCACACGGCATCGTCGATAGTGTGACCGCGACCGGAAACGCTGTTGCCGCAGCGAAAGACTATGCGAGGCGGATCGCTGATCGCGGTCCTGCAGCGCTTGAAATGGTCAAGCTGATGATTGCCGTTTCGAGCGGCGAAGACAATGGCGCGGCGGTCGAGGCGCTCGGCTCTATTCTGGCGGCAAAGACCGGCGACCTTAAGGAAGGCGTATCCGCATTCAGCGACAAGCGCCCACCAAAATTCAAGGGAGAATGGTAATGACAGTCCTGGTAAGCCCGAAAGCGCTCAGAGACACGACCGCACGCGACTTCAAGATGCTGATCGATGGCGATTGGGTTGAGGGTAGGGGAGAGCCGATCGAGCGCGTGGCGCCAAGCCATGGCGTCATCGTCAGCCGTTTCCAGGCTGGAAGCAAGGCTGATGCTGAGCGCGCCATCGCCGTTGCCCGCCAGGCATTCGATACAGGCCCCTGGCCGCGCATGACGGCTTCCGAGCGTTCCGCCATCCTGCTGAAAGCTGCGGATCTGATTGCATCGCGTGCCGAAGAACTTGCCTATCTCGATGCAATTGAAGCCGGCAAGCCGATCAGCCAGGTTCGCGGTGAAATCGCCGGTTCCGTCGACATCTGGCGCTATGCGGCTGCCCTTGCGCGCGACCTGCATGGCGAAAGCTATAATACGCTGGGCGATGGCACTCTCGGTGTCGTGCTGCGCGAGGCGATCGGGGTCGTCTCGATTATCACGCCATGGAATTTTCCGTTCCTGATCGTCGGCCAGAAACTCCCCTTCGCGCTGGCGGCCGGTTGCACCACAGTGGTCAAGCCATCCGAACTGTCATCTGGATCGACCATCGTGCTGGGCGAGATCCTGCTTGAAGCGGGTGTGCCGAAAGGCGTCGTCAACATCGTCACGGGAACCGGCCCGGAGGTCGGCGCCGTGCTGACTGCGCATCCCGATGTCGATATGGTGTCATTCACCGGTTCGACTGGTGTCGGCAAGTTGACGATGCGAAACGCCGCAGAGACACTGAAAAAGGTCTCGCTGGAGCTCGGCGGCAAGAACCCGCAGATCGTCTTTCCGGATTGTGATCTTGACGCTTTCGTCGATGCGGCTGTCTTCGGTGCCTACTTCAATGCCGGCGAGTGCTGCAATGCCGGATCCCGTCTTATCCTGCACAAGAGCATCGCCAGCGATGTGGTTGCTCGCATTGCCGAATTGTCGAAGAAGGTGCGCGTTGGCGACCCGCTCGATCCGACCACCCAGGTCGGTGCGATCATCACGCCACAGCATCTGGAAAAGATTTCCCGCTACGTCACCGGCGCGGCTGCGAGTGGTGCTGCGATCTCCCATGGTGGCGAGACGCTTGACTTCGGCATGGGTCAGTTCATGGCCCCGACGATCCTGTCGGGTGTGACGCCCGACATGGCTGTTGCCCGTGAGGAGGTCTTCGGTCCGGTGCTGTCGGTGCTGACATTTGAGACGGCAGCAGAAGCAATCAAGATTGCCAATTCCATAGACTACGGACTTTCGGCCGGCGTCTGGAGCCGGGATTTCGACACCTGCCTGACGGTCGGCCGCAATGTGCGCGCCGGAACCGTGTGGATGAATACATTCATGGACGGCGCGTCGGAACTTCCCTTCGGTGGCTACAAACAGTCAGGTCTCGGTCGAGAATTGGGTCGCCACGCGGTCGAGGACTATACGGAGACCAAGACACTGAACATGCATATTGGCAGTCGTACCAACTGGTGGATGCCACGCGCCTGAGGCGTTTTCGGGAGGATCGGCCATGGCCGGAGCATCAGTGCGAAATCGATGGGCAGCGGCCGGATTAATGGCCGGACGTGGCAAAGCCGATCTGCGGCGGCATCAGCAATTGCATGTCCGTCGAATTCGGGTCGGCGATACGACGGATCAGAAGTCGGCCGAGTTGTTCGCCTGCGGCCGTAAGATCCTCGTAGATGGTCTCGACGCCGGGTTGGATATCGGACAACAGTCGCGAGGTTTGTTTCGCGACCATGTCATAGTGCTTGCCAAGCGCCCAGCCGGACTCGTTGAGCCCGGTGATCGCCGCCATGGCAGAGACTTCGCCGGGACAGATCAGCCCATCCGGGCCGTCGGGCTGTTGAGCCCGGGCGCGAAAATGGTCGCGCACGTCTCCGGCTGCAGAATCGAGCGTGATGGTGTCAGGAAGTTCATAGGCGATGCCCGCCTCGCGGACCGCGGTCATGAACCCATGCAGCATATGCTGGCTGAAGGTCAGGCGGCGGGAAGGCAGGATGATCGTGAGCTTTTGCCGTCCCTTTGCGATCAGACGGCGCGCCGCCTCATAGGCGAACGCATAGTTGTCGTAGTCGACATAGGGATGCGGCGTGGAAAACTCCGTGCGGCCGTGGCTGACAAAGGGAAAGTTGTTTTCCAGCAGCAGGCGCACACGGGTGTCGAGTTGTTCCGTGCGGGTGAATATCAGACCGTCGGCGAGATTGTTGCGAACGATGTAGTCGACCGCCTCGACATTCGACGTGTCGAGAAAATTGGGCATGACGATCAGATGATAGGCCGTGCCTTGCAGGGCCTTCGTCAGGCCGTACAGCAGGGATGTGCCAAAGCCGAGGATTTCCTCATGCGGATCAAGCAGGACGCTGATAACATTGGTGCGGCCCGTCTTCAGGCGTTGCGCTGCCCTGTCTGGCGAATAACCCACGCTGACGGCCACTTCACGCACCCTCTTTCGAGTGTCGTGATTGATGAGCGGGTCGTCGGAAAGAGCCCGCGAAATGGTGGTGACTGCCAGGCCGGTAAGCTCGGCAATGGTTCGAAGCGTCGGCCGGCCGGACCTTTTTCCGGTCGTCGGCTGCCTGTTGGTCGGGAAGATTTTTTCTTTCGGCACGCGGGTACTGCTTTTCGGATGAAATTCGATGTGACGATAGCGCGAGACCCGTGCTCGGACAATGCGTCTTGCATAGAATTTAAAACGTTTCCAATTCTTCACGCCTCGTCGGCTGTTAGACGCGAATTTGCTGCATTGCGGCAAACTAATCATGATCTGAAGTGATTTCGGGGCCAATTGGAGATCTTGACTCTGTGCAATTTGTAACGTTTTAAATTGGTTGGCGGCACATTGCCGTGGGAGGAGTTGCCGACTGTCTTTATCGACGGTTGGCTTGGGAAAGCGGGGAATTGTCCCGCGATGTTGACTTGCAAACGGGAGGATACGATGCGCAAGTTTTTGATGACGACAGCAGCGATGGCATTGGCACTGGGCGTGACGCAGGGAGTGGCGCGTGCAGCCGAAGGCGTGGAGGTTCTGCACTGGTGGACATCGGGCGGCGAAGCTGCGGCCCTCGACGTTCTGAAAAAGGATCTTGAGGGCAAGGGTATCGGCTGGACCGACATGCCGGTCGCCGGCGGCGGCGGCACCGAGGCAATGACAGTCCTGCGCGCCCGTGTCACGGCCGGCAATGCACCGACCGCCGTGCAGATGCTCGGCTTCGACATTCTCGATTGGGCCAAGGAGGGCGCGCTCGGCAATCTCGATGACATTGCGGCCAAGGAAGGTTGGGACAAGGTCATCCCGACCGCACTCCAGCAGTTCTCTAAGTATGACGGTCACTGGATTGCAGCGCCGGTCAACGTTCACTCGACCAACTGGGTCTGGATCAACAAGGCGGCTCTCGACAAAGCCGGCGGCAAGGAGCCTGCCAACTGGGATGAGCTTGTAGCACTTCTCGACAAGTTCAAGGAGCAGGGCATTACTCCGGTCGCCCATGGTGGCCAGCCCTGGCAGGATGCAACGATTTTCGATGCCGTCGTGCTCTCGCTAGGCAACGACTTTTACAAGCAGGCTTTCATCGATCTCGACCCTGCGGCGCTGGGTGGCGACAAGATGAAGGAAGCCTTTGATCGCATGACGAAGCTGCGGTCCTACGTCGATGACAATTTCTCTGGCCGCGACTGGAACCTTGCATCCGCCATGGTGATCGAGAACAAGGCCGGCCTGCAGTTCATGGGCGATTGGGCAAAGGGTGAGTTCATCAAGGCGAACAAGAAGCCGGGCACCGATTTCGTCTGCATGCGCTTCCCGGGCACCCAGGGTTCTGTAACCTTTAATTCTGACCAGTTCGCCATGTTCAAGGTTGCGGAAGCCAAGATTCCGTCGCAGCTTGAAATGGCAACCGCCATCGAAAGCCCGGCGTTCCAGTCGGCGTTCAATGTGGTCAAGGGTTCAGCCCCGGCGCGCACGGACGTGTCTGACGAAGCGTTTGATGATTGCGGCAAGAAGGCGATCAAGGACCTTGCCGAAGCGAATACGGCCGGCACGCTCTATGGTTCCATGGCCCATGGTCATGCAAATCCGGCATCGGTGAAGAATGCGATCTACGACGTCGTGACCCGGCAGTTCAATGGCGAGCTTTCTTCCGACGATGCCGTCAAGGAGCTCGTCTCGGCCGTCGAGGCCGCGAAGTAAGCAGGCACGCAAGCGCTGTGGGGGGCACGTCCTCCCACAGAGGCTGCCGATATCAAAATTCCGAGTGAAGCGATGGTGCCGGCAAGATATGCCGCGGCAGCGGTTGCGGCTACCTTGAAATCCGCGCCTGGCGGATCGGGCGCAAGCGGTTTCACTGCAAGACACAACAAGGATGGATTGAGCGATGCAAGGTCGTGACAGACTTCAGGAGTTTTTGCCCAAGCTTGTGCTGGCGCCGAGCTTCGTTGTCATCGTTATTTTTGTTTATGGCTTCATCGCCTATACGGGTTTCCTGTCACTGACGGACAGCAAGATGCTGCCGTCTTACAATTTTGTCGGCTTCAGCAATTATTCCAAGCTCTGGGCCTTGCCCCACTGGTGGCGATCGATTTCGAACTTGGCGATCTTTGCCTCGCTCTACATTCTGATCTGCTCGGTGCTGGGTCTGTTCCTGGCAATCCTGCTAGACCAGAAGATCAGGGGCGAGGGCTTTTTGCGGCCCATCTACCTCTACCCGATGGCGCTGTCCTTCATCGTCACCGGCACGGCGTGGAAATGGTTCCTCGATCCCGGCATCGGGCTGCAAAATACCATGCACATCTGGGGCTGGGAGAGCTTTTCCTTCACCTGGATCAAGGACAACACGATGGCGATCTATTGCGTCGTCATCGCTGCCGTCTGGCAATCATCCGGCTTTGTCATGGCGATGTTTCTCGCCGGCCTGCGTGGCGTTGACAACGAGATGATCAAGGCGGCCCAGATGGATGGCGCCTCGACCTTCACCATCTATCGTCGGATCATCATACCGCTGATGCGTCCGGTCTTCCTGTCGGCCTTTGTCGTGCTCGCCCATCTGGCGATCAAGGCCTATGACCTTGTCATCGCCCTGACAGGCGGTGGCCCTGGACAGGCAACGCAACTGCCGGCGACCTTCATGTATTCCTATACCTTTACCCGAAACCAGATGGGCATCGGTGCATCGTCTGCGATCATCATGATGATCATGATCTTCTCGATCATCATTCCCTATCTTTATTCGGAAGTTCGCGGAGGTAAACGCTGATGAGCGGCGCGGCAAATCCCCAGAATGCGATCTCGCATGGCCTGCTCACCAGAGCGTTGATCTACAGCGCACTGATCATCTTCGCCATCTATTATCTCCTGCCGCTCTACATCATGGTGGTCAATTCACTGAAGCCGCTAGAAGAGATCCGCCAGGGTGGCATGCTCAACCTGCCCGAGATCTGGACAATGGAACCCTGGAAACAGGCCTGGTCGGCTGCCCAGATCGGCGTCTCGCCGACCGGTCTCAAACCCTACTTCATCAACTCGATCCTGATGGTCATCCCAGCCGTTGCGATTTCGACGATCGTCGGCGCGCTCAACGGTTACGTGCTGACCAAATGGCAGTTCCGCGGTTCGAACATCTTCTTCGGCATGCTGCTATTGTCCTGTTTCATCCCGTTCCAGATCGTCCTGATCCCGATGGCGCGCATTCTTGGCATATTCGGCCTGGCCGGTTCCATCTGGGGATTGATCCTTGTCCATGTCATCTACGGCCTCGGTTTCACCACGCTCTATTTCCGCAACTACTATGAAGCATTTCCGACCGAACTGGTGCGTGCCGCACAGATCGACGGTGCCAGCTTCTTCCAGATCTTTCGGCGCATCCTGCTGCCGTCGTCCGCGCCGATCATCGTCGTCTCGGTAATCTGGCAATTCACCAATATCTGGAACGACTTCCTGTTCGGTGCTTCGTTTTCGGGCGCGGGTTCGACACCGATGACGGTGGCTCTCAACAATCTCGTTTCCTCGTCCACGGGCGTCAAGGAATACAACGTGCATTTTGCGGGTGCGATCCTCGCCGCCCTGCCAACCCTGATCGTCTACATCGTCTCCGGTCGCTATTTCGTACGCGGCCTGATGTCCGGTGCTGTGAAAGGATAAGATCATGTCATTTCTGAAAATATCCCATCTGCGTAAGTCCTATGGCGCGCTGGAGATTCTGAAGGACATCAATATAGAAATCGAAGAAGGTGGCTTCCTGGTGCTTGTAGGCCCCTCCGGTTGCGGCAAGTCTACCCTCCTGAACACCATTGCCGGGCTTGAACCGATCAGTTCGGGCGAGATTGCCATCAATGGGCGCAATGTCGCAGATCTGCCCCCATCGCAGCGTGACATTGCCATGGTCTTCCAGTCCTATGCGCTCTATCCGAACATGACCGTGGCCGGAAATATCGCCTTTGGCATGGAAATCCGCAAAGTGCCGAAGGAGGAACGCGAAAAGGCGATCCGGGAAGTCTCCGATATTCTCCAGATCGGCCACCTTCTCGATCGCAAGCCAAGTCAGCTTTCGGGTGGCCAGCGCCAGCGCGTTGCCATGGGCCGCGCTCTTGTGCGCAACCCGCAGGTCTTCCTCTTCGATGAACCGCTCTCGAACCTCGACGCCAAGCTGCGCGTCGACATGCGCACCGAAATCAAGCGTCTGCACCAGCGGCTGAAGACGACCATCGTCTACGTAACCCATGACCAGATCGAGGCGATGACGCTTGCGACAAAGATCGCGGTGCTGAAAGACGGCGTGCTGCAGCAATTCGGCTCGCCGGCCGAGATCTACAACAATCCGGCCAATATGTTTGTCGCCGATTTCATGGGGTCGCCGGCCATGAACCTCCTGGCCTGTACGCTGGAAAAGGACGCGGCCGGTCTTTCGGTTTCGCTTGCCCGCCCCCATGGCGATCCGATCCGGCTTCCGGTCGCCAACGGACGTGAACAGCTCGAGGCTCATGCCGGCCGCCAGATCGTCTTCGGTATCCGGCCCGAAGCCCTGACTGACCCCGATGGTGCCGATCGCAACGCCAAGGCGGTGGCGGAAGGCGAATGCCTGATTGAAGTGGTGGAGCCGGCTGGCTCCGACACGTTTGCCGTTACCAAGCTCGGCGGCAAGGAAGTGGTCGCCCGCCTTCGCGCCGACGCCCGCATCCATGCCGGCCAGACGGCACGGCTTGCGTTCAATCTCGACAAGGCTGTCTTCTTCGATCCGAAGACACAGCTGCGGATCGCGTGATCGAGGGCAGGAGAATTGAAATGACAAAGTCACCTGACATCGTGATCATTGGCTCCGGCATTGGCGGCGCAACAATTGCGGCCGGATTGGCTGCGACCGGGGCGGACATCCTGATCCTGGAGGCCGGCGATCATCTGGCCGATCGGCCGGAAAACCGCGACCAGCGTGCGATTTTCCAGCGGGGTCATTTTCGCCCAAAGGAGATGTGGTACGAACACGGTGGTTCGGCATTCAATCCAGGCAACTACTACTATGTCGGAGGCAATTCAAAGTTCTATGGGGCCGTTCTGGTGCGCTACCGGCGAGAAGATTTCGTCGAAATGCAGCACCGCGAAGGCGTTTCGCCCGCTTGGCCCTTTGCCTATGAGGAACTCGAACCTTGGTACAGTCGCGCCGAACAGCTGTTTCAGGTGCGCGGCGTCGAAGGACAGGATCCGACGGAGCCTTTTCATTCCGAGCCATATGCATTTTCCTCTGTGCCTGACGAGCCCGCAATAGCCGATGTCCGGTCTCGCCTCAAGGCGGCCGGCATGCACCCTTTCTCACTGCCACTGGCGATCGACATCGACAAATGGTTGAACAAGGCCCGCACGCCGTGGGACGCCCATCCCAATTGCAACGACGGCAAGCTGGATGCGGAAACTGCGCCATTGGCGAAGGCCTTGCAACATGCAAATGTCAGGCTCCTGACCAATTCGCCGGTGGTCCGGCTTGAGGCCGCAGCCGATGGAAATACCATCCAGACCGTGCACTACCTGCAGCAAGGCGAGGCAAAGTCGGTCTCGCCGAAACTCGTGATCCTGGCGGCAGGCGCCGTGCAGTCCGCGGTGCTACTTTTGCGTTCGGCAGATGCGCGTTTTCCGCAAGGCCTGGCCAATAGTTCCGATCAGGTCGGCCGCAATTTCATGAACCACAATTCCAGTGCCGTGCTGGCGATTTCGCCGTCTTTCCGCAACGATTCCATCTATCAGAAGACGTTCGGGTTCAACGATTTCTATCTTTCCGACGGAAATGGTGGTCCGCCACTGGGCAATATCCAGTTGCTGGGCCGTATTTCAGGCGCCATCCTCAAGGCAAATCTGCCGCTGGTGCCCGAATGGCTGCTCAACCGCATCTCGGCACATGCGGTCGATTTCTACGCGATGAGCGAGGACATTCCTCATCCGGAAAGCCGCGTCATGGTGGATGGCGACCGTATCATTTTGAAATGGCACCGAACCAATTGGGATGCGCATCTCGATCTCGTCAGTAAGCTGAAGCAGGTGCTGAAAGCGGCAGGCTTTCCCGTGGTGCTGTCGCGTCCATTCGACAAGCGCACGCCGTCACATCAATGCGGCACGGTGCGTATCGGCAACGATCCGGCAACCGCACCGCTGGATCCCTATTGCCGTGCCTTCGACCACGCCAACCTGTTCGTGGTGGATGCGAGTTGCCTGCCGACATCGGCGGCTGTCAATCCGGCACTGACCGTGGCCGCGCAGGCGTTGCGCGTCGCTGATCACATTGCGTCCAGGGATTTGGCATCATGACAGATCAAACGATCAGACCCGTTGCGATTGTCACCGGCGGACGGCGCGGCATCGGACTTGGCATCGCCACGGCGCTGGCGAGGACAGGCCATGACATAGTGATCACCGGCATCGGTGATGCGGTGTCCGTGCAGGAGACGCTGTCATTTCTCCGCTCACAAGGTGGCGATGCGCTCTACCTTCATGCCGACCTGTCTGACGTCCAGAGACATGAAGGCACGGTCAAGGCGATATTGGAACGCTTCGGCAGGATCGACTGCCTGGTCAACAATGCCGGCATCGCGTCGGTGGTGCGTGGCGACTTCCTGGAGCTTGAGCCTGAAAACTTTGACACGATCATCGACACCAATCTCAAGGGTACCGTGTTTTTCACTCAGGCGGTGGTGAAGGCGATGCTGATCCCCAGCGAGCCCTCGCATGCACGATCGATCATCAATATCACCTCGGTGTCGGCGCAATCGAGCTCTCCCGAACGGCTCGACTATTGCATCACCAAGGCCGGCCTTGCCGCCTTCTCGCAGGGCCTCGCGCTGCGCCTTGCGGAAACCGGGATCGCTGTGTTTGAGGTGCGCCCCGGTATCATCCGTACCGACATGACCGCGGCCGTCACCTCGAAATATGACAACCTGATTGCCAATGGCCTGGTTCCGATGCGGCGCTGGGGGCAGGCCGAGGATATCGGCGACATCTGCGCGGCGCTGGCATCTGGCAGTTTCGCATTCGCAACCGGCAGCGTGATCGACGCCGATGGCGGGCTTTCCATCCCGCGTTTGTAAAAGGACGGAACTAGATGCGTTTTGACTATATCATTACAGGCGCCGGGCCGGCGGGTTGCGTGCTCGCCAATCGGCTGAGCGAAGATCCGGACGTCAATGTGCTGCTGCTGGAGGCCGGGGGAGGTGATTGGAACCCGCTGTTCCACATGCCGGCAGGCTTTGCCAAGATGACCAAGGGTGTGGCCAGCTGGGGCTGGCAGACCGTTCCGCAGAAACATATGAAAGGCCGGGTGCTCAGATATACGCAGGCAAAGGTGATCGGCGGCGGGTCCTCGATCAATGCCCAGCTTTATACGCGGGGCAATGCTGCAGACTATGATCTGTGGGCAAGTGAAGATGGCTGCGAAGGCTGGGACTACCGGTCGATTTTGCCATACTACAAGCGCGCCGAAGACAATCAGCGGTTTGCGGATGACTACCACGCCTATGGTGGTCCGCTTGGCGTATCCATGCCGGTCTCGGCCCTTCCGATTTGCGATGCCTATATCCGGGCCGGCCAGGAACTTGGTATTCCATATAATCATGACTTCAATGGTAACCAGCAGGCTGGCGTCGGGTTCTATCAGTTGACCCAACGCAATCGTCGTCGATCGTCCGCCTCATTGGCCTATCTTTCACCGATCCGGGATCGCAAGAACCTGACGATCCGCACCGGCGCAAGAGTTGCACGGATCGTACTTGAGGCCACGCGTGCGGTCGGTGTGGAGATCTCCACGTCCAGCGGGTTGGAGTTTGTGCGTGCCGAGCGTGAAGTCCTGGTTACCTCCGGGGCGATCGGTTCGCCGAAACTCCTGCTGCAATCGGGTATCGGTCCTGCCGATCATCTTCGCTCGGTCGGCGTCGACGTCAAACATGATCTCGCCGGCGTTGGCGGCAACCTGCAGGATCACCTCGACCTTTTCGTCATTGCCGAATGCACCGGCGACCATACTTATGACGGCGTCGCGAAGCTGCACCGTACCCTCTGGGCAGGTCTCGAATACCTGCTGTTCAGGTCCGGCCCGGTCGCGTCGTCGCTCTTTGAGACCGGAGGCTTCTGGTATGCCGATCCACAGGCGCGTTCACCCGATATCCAGTTTCATCTCGGGCTGGGTTCAGGCATCGAGGCGGGCGTTGAGAAGCTCAGGAATGCCGGCGTCACGCTGAATTCGGCCTATCTTCATCCGCGCTCGCGCGGCACCGTCAGGCTTTCGTCCGCAGATCCCTCGGCAGCGCCCCTGATAGATCCGAACTACTGGTCCGATCCGCATGACCGGGCCATGTCGCTCGAGGGTTTGCGCATTGCCCGTGAAATCTTCCAGCAGTCTGCCCTGAAACCATTCATCGAGGCAGAGCGCCTGCCGGGTCCCAAGGTCCAGACGGAGGCAGAGCTGTTCGACTACGGCTGTGCGAATGCCAAGACGGACCATCATCCGGTCGGAACCTGCAAGATGGGCAGGGGGGCGGACGCGGTTGTCGGGCTCGATTTGAGGGTGCACGGACTTGATGGACTACGCGTCTGCGACAGTTCGGTCATGCCGCGCGTGCCTTCGTGCAATACCAATGCTCCCACCATCATGGTCGGAGAGAAGGCGTCAGACATGATCCGCGATCTGCCTGCCTTGCCACGTACGATCTTTTCCCATGAACGCAACGACACGCGCCCGCGGGCACGCGCCGATGCGCGCTGATCGAACTGCGTTGACAATGGTCAGCCATTGCACCTTGATCAGTGTCGTTGAGCCGATGCAGGGGCAAACGCGGCGGCAACCGGCAGGACTGGCGGTTGGTTTGCAGATGATGAAACGATAGAAGGAGATTGAGATGTCGATCGACGGGCGGTCCTTTCTCACCTCCCTTTTCCAGGCGGCGGTCTTGGCTGCTGATCCTTATGACGCCATCGTGCGGCATCTGCCGCAAAAGCCGAAGGGACGCACGATCGTGATCGGTGCAGGCAAGGCTGCCGGAAAGATGGCAGCGGCGTTCGAGCGCGCCTGGGACGGTCCGTTCGAGGGCCTCGTGGTTGATCGTCACGGTCCTCTGGAACCCTGTCGACAGACGAGGATCCTGCAGGCGGCGCATCCGGTGCCCGACGCTGCAGGACTACAAGCTGCGCAAGCGCTCATGGATCACGTCGAGGGACTGACCAGGAACGATCTTGTCATTGCGTTGATCTCTGGTGGAGGCTCGGCACTTCTGCCCGCGCCACCGCAGGGATTTCAACTCGCCGATGAAATCAGGCTGAATGAAGCGCTGCTTGCGTCCGGGGCGCCGATTTCGGCAATGAACGTGCTTCGCAAGCATTTTTCCCGGATCAAGGGAGGCCGACTGGCCGTGCGCGCTTATCCGGCAAAAGTCGTCAGTCTGATCGTCTCGGATGTGCCGGGTGATCATCCGGCATTGGTCGCATCCGGCCCAACCGTGCCCGATGCCTCCAATGCCGCAGAGGCTCTGCGGCTGATCCGCGACTATCGCATCGATCTGCCCCAGGCTGTCATCGATGCCATCGGACGGGAGACGGCTCCCGACCCTTCGGACGAGGTATTTCGCGGCAATGAGGTGCATGTGATCGCATCCGCGCGCGTTTCCTTGATCGCAGCTGCGGAAAAGGCCCGTTCCCTGGGTGCGCAGCCCTTGATCCTGTCGGATTGCATCGAAGGAGAAGCAAAGGATATCGGACGGATGCATGCCGCGCTGGTGCGCGAGTTTGCGCAGAACGCTTCATTTTCCAAGCCGCTCGTCCTCCTGTCAGGTGGCGAGACCACGGTGACCATTGGCCATGGAAAGCATGGCAAGGGTGGACGCAATTCCGAGTGCCTCCTGTCCGCGGCCATGGATCTGCAGGGGCTGGCAAAGGTGACCGGTCTGGCCGCAGATACGGACGGAATCGATGGTTCGGAAAACAACGCTGGTGCCTTTTGCGACGGTACGACCGCAGACAGGATCAGGGCTGCAGGTGCCGATGCCCGCAGTTATCTTGCAGATCATGACGCATGGTCTGCCTTCGACCTGATCGGCGATCTGTTCATACCTGGTCCGACAGGCACCAATGTCAATGACTTCAGAGCGTTCCTCATCCAGTGAGTGTCGCGATTATTCATGTCGGATCGGCTGATCACGAACCTTGCGTCTGTTTGTCGGCAAGGCCGCCAGGCTATCATGGTCTAAGACGGCAGGAATGAAACGAAACCGCCATCTCGCTTTCGTTGCGCGAGTCACCTACGATCGGCTCCATGCGATACGATCTTGCCAAGCTGCCGATTGCGACCCTGTTTGCACCTGTCTGTTCCGCAACTGCGGCATTGACCCGTCTTGACGAGCGCATCGCCCGTTCCGCCTTGCGCGATGGTTGGATTGCACGATCGCATTTCGGCGATGCCGTGGCATCGCTATGGGTCGATGGCGAACTGGTCCATCTCGAAGATCTGGTTTTGCACGATGCCGGCATGGGTGTACGTGCGCCGACACATGAATTGACCATTGCCCATGATGTGTTGCGAACCCGCCGCCGGATTCTCGCCAATGAACCCGCATGGGCACTCGGCAATGATGGCGTGCTTCGGGGGCGCATGGCTGACACCCCTGCGGTGGCTGGCATGGCAACCACCGCCGGGTCGCATGATGGATTGGACGAGGATCATGACGATGAAGACGAAGACGATGCGCTGACGAAGCAACTTGCTGAAATGGATGCTGTTCTTGCCCGAAGTGACGCATTGTTGTCCGGTGTGAAAGAGCCGATGCGCGTGACCGGACGCGATCGCAATGCGTTCGTCTACGAGCCGGATTGGGATGAGGACGGCCGCTTGGACGAATGGCGGTGCGTCTTGACGGAAACAGAGGATTTGCCACCAGTATTGCGTGCCGCTCTGTTGCTCGATGCGTGGGGCCAGTTGCAGGTTTTGCAGCATGCGCCCTGGCTCGGCCGGATGTTGGCGGGCGCGCTGTTGCGCGAGACCGGTACCTGCATGTCGCATCTGGTCGCAGTCAATCTTGGCTTGAAGCAGGTGCAACGGGAACGGCGTTCGAGCCGTGATCGCGATACCCGGTTGCTGGCATTTGTCGATGCCTTCAAGGTGGCTGCTGAATCTGGGCTGAAGGAACATGACCGGCTGCTCCTCGCCCGCCAACAGATGCAACATCGGCTCGCCGGCCGGAGAACCTCTTCGAAGCTGCCGCAACTGATCGATCTCGTGCTCGCCCGACCCATGGTGTCGGCCGGCATGATTGCCGAAGAACTGGACGTCACGCCGCAGGGTGCGCTGAAGATCGCCGCCGCCCTCAGCCTGCGTGAGCTGACGGGCCGAGGACGGTTTCGTGCCTGGGGCGTGCTGTAGTGCCGCCTGTCCGTAGCGGGTCACATGGGTGAACTGCTGCTGCCATCCCGCCCAGACCTGATGAAACTCGGTTCGACCCGATGTTTCCCATGCCTGGGGGAATGCAGCAGTCGGATGTTATGCTGCCACCTCAAGCAGGCTTGAGGCGCTAGAGCCGGACGCCTTCAGGTAAGCGATCAGATCCTCGATTGTGACGAGATGCAGGTTGTGCTGCTCGGCAAATATTTCGAGATCCGGTAGCCTTGCCATGGTGCCATCATCCTTGGCGATTTCGCAAATTACGCCCGATTCTGCCTTGCCTGCCAGACGGCAGAGATCGATCGCCGCTTCGGTGTGGCCAGGTCGTCCAAGCACACCTTTCGGATTGGCGCGGAGCGGGAAAATGTGGCCGGGGCGTGCAAATTCCTCGGGCTTTGCAGCGGGATCGATCAGCGCCTTGATCGTCGCAGCCCGGTCGGCTGCCGAAATCCCGGTCGATGTCGTCGGCAAATGGTCGACCGAGACGGTAAAGGCGGTCTTCAGCGATTCTGTGTTGTGGGGCACCATCAATGGGATTTCCAGCGCGTCCAACCGCTCGCCCTGCATGGAAACACAAATCAGGCCGCGTGCCTTGTTCATCATGAAGGCGATTTTTTCAGCTGTTGCGTCTTCGGACGCAAAAACGATGTCACCTTCATTCTCGCGATCCTGGTCGTCCACGACAATCACCATTTCCCCGCGGGTAATGGCTGCAATTGCATCTTCAATTTTAGAGATAGTCATTCATCGGTCTTTCAAGGGTTGAGCCGGAGATCCGGCTGTCTGTTGTGCCGGACATGTCTTCACATGCCGACGAAACTTCCCTTGGGCGAACAAACACAGCTCAACCGTCCTCGCGGACGGGCGGCCGTTGCCTTGCTCTCTTCCATCCGGACTATACCGTCGGCCCCGGCATCGCACCGGATCTGCTGACCTTCCGAGGTTGTCGGAAGCGCTTGCGGGCTCCGGGATTTCTCCCGATACCGCCGGTGGGGAATTACACCCCGCCCTGAGAACAGTAAAAGAGTGGGGCAAGCGCTTTCGAATTGCAAGAGCACGGGGCGCCGTAGATGTGCTAATTTGCGCCGCAGCAACGAACACACTGTTGCATGTTCACCCGTTTTTCTTGCACTTTCGATCGCAGACGGCGTTCTAGGCCTGCGCAGTTGCGCGAGCGATCGCCTCTGTCCACCGCCGCTTGATGTCGTCGCGTGTGCAGCTTTCCAGCCGTCCTGGCATGAAACGCTGTGTCTCGGCGGGTCCGGCCGCATTCGCCGCGTTGCCAAGTGACTGCAGCGCCATCCTGGCCACGCCGATGGCGCCGACCTCCGCCTGGTGGCCGCGCGACACTGGCCGGTCGAGGATGTCAGATTGCAGTTGCATCAGGAAGCTGTTCGCGGATGCGCCACCGTCGGCCAGCAATCCCGTCAGGGGCGACCCCATATCCTTTTCCATGGCGAAGAACACGTCGGCAATCTGAAGTGTAATTGCCTCGAACGTGGCGTGGGCCAGATGTGCGGGTTGCGTAGCCAGTGTCATGCCGGAAATCGTGCCGGTGGCACTATCGTTCCAGTGCGGAGCGCCAAGGCCAGCCAATGCGGGAATGAAGGTGACCCCGGCTGAATCTTCAACTGTTTGCGCGAGTGCGGACAGGGCCTGCGCGTCGGCGAGCCCAAGCATTTTTGCGACAAATGCGGCTGCCTGGGCCGACACAGTGATGTTGCCTTCCAGTGCATAGGCCGTTCCGTTGCGGTCGCTCCAGGCGATCGTGCTTGATAGGCCGTGGCCAGACATGATGCGTTTGGATGTCAACGTCATCAGTGAGGAACCTGTGCCATAGGTCGCCTTGACCAAGCCCGGTTTCCGCACATCATGGCCATAGAGCGCGGCATGGCTGTCGCCCATCATGGCAACGATCGGAATGCCCGCGCCAAGTGAGGTTGTGCCGTCTGCCGTGTAGCCAAACAGGCTATCCGACGGTCTTGGCGCAGGCAAAGCCGAGACTGGAACGCCAAACAGGTCGCAGAGAGCGTCATCCCAGGTGAGGCTGGCGGTGTTGAACAACTGGGTCCGCGACGCATTGGAGTGATCGGTGGCGAAGGTCTGACCGCCGGTCAGTCTATAGAGCAGCCACGAATCCACGGTCCCGGCTCGCAATTGTCCGCCGGCGGCCAGGGATTTTGCTCCCGCGATATTCTCCATGACCCAAGCAAGTTTGGACGCAGGAAAAAGTGCGTTGATGGAAAGGCCGGTCGACTTGGTAACGGCCGGGTTTGCGCCATCCCTCATCAGTTGCGCGCAGGCGGCTGCCGTACGTCGGCATTGCCAAAGTATTGCCGGCGCAATCGGCTGCCCTGTTGTCGAATCCCAGACGACCAGCGTTTCACGCTGGTTCGCGATCCCGATGCCATCAATATCAATCGATACGGCACTGCGGATTTCGGCAATCACCGTCTGGACGCTAACCCAGATGTCGTCGGCCGACTGCTCGGCCCAGCTGGGGCGCGGGTAGTGGGATTTCAACGGCGCGTATGCTTTGGCGAGCACGGTGCCTGAAGCATCGACAAGCATGGCTTTGGTATTGGTCGTGCCCTGGTCGATAGCGATGACATGACCTGTGCTCATGGGCGTTTGCGACCGATTGCCGTGTTGGCCGCTTTGATGATGCCGGGAACCGTGAGGCCGAAATGCTCGAAAAGCCACTCGACCGAGCCCGTCGGCACGAAACCGGGAAAGCCCATACGCTCGACCGGAACTGGCAGGTTGCCGGCGGTAAATTCAGCGACCGCACCACCGAGGCCGCCGTGAATGTTGGCCTCCTCGATGGTGACGATCGCCCCCGTTTCGCTGGCCGCCGCCGCCACGGCTGCCTCGTCGAGCGGGTTGATGGTGGCCATGTTAAGCACACGTGCCGAAATGCCGTCGGCCGTAAGGGCCAAAGCCGCCTTGGCAGCCAGATGAACCATGGTGCCGCAGGCAATCAGCGTCACATCGCGTCCCTGATGGACGAGTTCGGCCCGTCTGGGCTGGAATTTGCGATCGGCAATATCGAGGTTTGGCACCGGCATGCGGCTCAAACGCAGGTAAACAGGGCCTTCGTGGCTGGCCGCCCATTTCACCACCTCTGCAGTCTCCCATGGATCGGAGGGAACCACCACGGTGATTGCGCCGAGCGGGCGAAGCCAGGCGAAATCCTCGATCGAATGGTGCGTTGGTCCAAGTTCGCCATAGGCAACGCCGGAGGATTGCCCAACCAGCTTGACGTTGAAATTGGCATAGGCGATGTCGGCCTTGATCTGCTCCAGCGCCCGGCCGGTCAGAAAGCAGGATGCGGCCGAGACGAAGGGGATACGGCCGCCATTGGCCAGCCCCGCGCTGACGCCCACCATGTTCTGTTCCGCGATGCCGACATTGATCAGCCGTTCGGGAAACCTTTTCTGGAAACCGCCGAGCTTCGATGAGCCGACGGAATCGTTGACCACGGCGACAATTCGGGGATCCGCCTCAGCCAAGGCCTCGAGTGTTTGCGCCCAGGCGTCGCGGCAGTCGAAATAACCGTCCTGTTTTGCAGCGGGGGCAGCCATTATACCAATTCCTTCATTGCGATATCGAATTGCTCGGCATTCGGCACGCCATGATGCCACGATGCCTTGTTTTCCATGAACGATACACCCTTGCCCTTGATCGTATCGGCGATCACGCAGAGCGGTTTGGACCGGGCGCCCGGTGCGGCACCCAGCACATTGAGCAAGGCTTGCACGTCATGACCGTCAACGATCTCGACGTGCCAGCCAAAGGCGCGGAACTTGTCGTCCAGCGGATCGAGCCCGTTGGTCTCTTCGGTTCCCATGCCTTGCTGCAGACGATTGCGATCGACGATCAGCGTAAGATTGGAAAGTTTGCGATTGCCGGCACTCATCGCGGCTTCCCAGTTCGAGCCTTCCTGCAGTTCGCCATCGCCGGTGAGAACGAAGGTGCGATATTCGCTCTTCGCCAACTGGCCGGCGATCGCAATGCCGAGTGCGACCGGCATGCCATGGCCAAGGGGGCCGGTATTGGTCTCGACGCCGGGAAGGTAATTGCGGTTCGGATGGCCATTCAACCGGGACGACGGCTGCATATATGTCGACAGCCAGTCTTCCGGGTAGTAACCGGCCGCGCAGAGGGCCGTATATAGGGCGCCGGTTGCATGTCCTTTTGACATGATGAAACGGTCGCGTTCTGCCAATTCCGGCTTTTTCGCATCGTAACGCAACACGCCGAAATAGAGCGTGGCGATGATGTCGATGGCTGAAAAGTCGCCGCCGGGATGGCCCAGCTGGGCATCGAACACCATCCGAAACGCCCTGCGGCGCATCCAGAGTGCCTTGTCCCGAATTGTTGCGACAGTGTCGTTGTTCAGCATGGTCATAAGCCTTTCAGTCCCAATTCTGCCTGCCTCCGTCGGCGCCTACATGGCGCCGAACAGCGCTTTCTGGGCGATTTTCAACGCACCGATCGCGTCATGGCGGCTCTGTGCCTCCTTCAGCGCATCGACGTCGAGCGCGTCGAGGCCTTTCGACGCGGCCTTGAGGAAGTCGATCGCATGATTGGCGGTTGCAACGCTGTCTTCGCGGAAGGGAAACTGGTCGAGCTGCCAGACGCCTTCCCACTTGTTCTTGCGCAGCACATAGAAGAACTCGAAGAGTTCAATCGGGTGCAGGCTGCCGGCGACGAGGTCATCATCCCAGGAACGGTAGTTATCATTGACGTCCATGCCGAACAGGCGGCCGTAGTCGATGGCCAGCTGAGCGCTGTCGGCGGCCGATTCTCCGCCCATGATGGCATGGCCGAAGTCGAGAAGGATGCCGACATTCGGCAGGCCGATCTTCTCGATTCCGAGCAGGGTCCGGGCAACGGAGCCGAAACTCATGCGCACACGCGGTTCGCGCGGCTTGTACTCGATGACGAATTTCAGGTCCGGGTTTTCGCTGGCGAGTTGACCGACGCCGTCAAGCGAGTTCTGCCACAGGGTTCCGTAGTCGACCTGGAAGGGATAGTCCCAGCCATCCTGGCCGGGCCAGAGTTTGACATAGTCGGCGCCGAAATATCGGACCTGGTCACAGGCTTCGGTAACAAGCTCATGGGCACGACGGCGAACACCTGCGTCCGGATTGGTAAACGAACCCTTGACGAATTCGCGGGTGTAGATTTCCGGGGTGATGCCGATCACGCCAAGCTTGTTGCGGTCGAGCGCCTGCTTGACCTGCGCATTGCTGAAATCGCCACCAAAGAAGG